>NZ_CP056771.1:0-314049 GCF_013394915.1 Buchnera aphidicola (Aphis gossypii)
CACTAAACTTTCTTTTCAGTAAAACTTCTGCTTGAAAAATATCTCCGTTTCCAGTAGCTAAATAATAACGACTAAAATCGTTAATACGCCATTTTATATAAGAATCTACAATAAGATCTTTTTTCTCTTTCGTTACAAAACGATCAGCTTGATTATCCATAGTATGAATACGAGCATCTAGCATTTTAACAGTTTCTAAAAACGGAATTTTAAAATGCAATCCAGGATTATAAACTAATGCTTTTTGATTATTATTCTTTAAAACTTTTCCAAACTGTAATACGATGCCACGTTCCCCTTCTTTAACAATAAACAATGAAGAAGAAAATAAAAGAAGAAAAACGCTTGATAAACAAATTAGTAATTTATTCATACAATCATTCTCTCTCTGTATTTTTAATGTCATTATGTATTGAATTAGTACGTTGTCTTTTTAAAAAATTATCAGGAGATAATGAAGATAAATAATTAATACCTTGGTCTTTTTTTGAAAAATTATATTTATTTTGTACTGGTTTAGTAGAATTTAAAAACGGTGTATTGTTATCTTGTTTATCATTTATGAAATTATTTAAAGATAAAAAAAATGTTGAATCGCTATTTTTATCGATAAAAATTTTTTTAGTATTACTTAATAGTTTTTCCATAGATTCTATATAAATTCTTTTAAGAGTAATTTCTTTAGCTTTTTTATACTCTGGTAAAATTTTTAAAAATCGAATAATTTCTCCTTGAGCTTCTAAAATTATACGAGAAGAATATGCTTTTGCTTCTTCTAAAATACGTTGAGCTTTTCCATGAGCTTTTGGTTGAACCTCATTTGCATATGATTCAGCTTCACGTACATATTGCTCTCGATTTTCACGAGCTGCAATCGCATCATCAAAAGCAGATTTTACTTCTTCAGGAGGTCTAGCCGTTTGAAAATTAACATCTAATACAGTTAATCCCATATGATATGGTCGAATGGTTTCTTCAATTTCCTTTTGTGTATCATGCCTTACCAAAGTCCGTCCTTCAGTCAAAATACGATCCATAGTAGAGCGTCCGATAACTCCACGTAAAGCACTATCAGTTGCTTGTCTTAAACTGTCATCTGGATATGCAACAGAAAAAAGATAATTTGAAGGATTAGTAATTTTATATTGTACGTTCATTTCTACACGTACTACGTTTTCATCTGAAGTTAACATTATGCCTGAAGTAGCTAATTCGCGGACTGTTTCAACATTTACTGCTTGTACATTATTAATAAAAACTGGTCTCCAATTTAATCCTGGTTCAACTAAATGACTAAATTTTCCAAAATGAGTTACAACTCCACGTTCAGCCTCTTTAATAGTGTAAAATCCACTAGCGCACCAGACAAAAAAAGCTATAAAAATTAATATTAAAAAAGGATGAATTTTTTTATTTAACAAATTTTTAGAATTATTTGTATGATTAATTATACTGCTAAAATTAAATAAAAATTTTTTAAAATTGATTGAATTTTTTTTTTCACGAGTCGTTTTTTGATCTTTTTTTTCAGAATAATCTTTTTCTGAACTATGCTTTTTTCCCCATGGGTCTAGTTCTGGTTGATGATTTTTTGTTTTATTCCAGGCCATTTTATGCCTCATTTATTAGTTTTAACGCTATATCATATAATTTTAAAAAATTTAGAAATAATATATCTTATATTTTAAGATATGAAAACCGTATTTTTTTACAATTTTTTAGAAATTAGTTAATATAAAATCTTTTAATAAGTAGAAAATAAAATTTTGTAATTTAAAATTCAATATCTAATTGATGTGTTTTAAAAATTTTTAACATTTTTTTAAAAATAATATTTGGTTTAGAACTAGTCAAAAAATAAACATTTTTCCATTTTTTTAACCAAGTTAATTGATGTTTAGCTAACTTTCTTGTTGAAAAAACAATTTTTAAAAACATTTCTTCATAACTAGTTCCATGTTCAAGATATTCCCACATTTGCCTATATCCTATGCATCGTATAGATGGTAATTGTTTATTTAAATCACCTCTAAAAAATAATTTTTCTACTTCTTTTTGAAAACCTAAAGTCAACATTTTTTTTATACGAAGTTCAATTTTTTCATGTAACCATTCTTTACTTTTTGGTAAGATAGAAAATTGAATTATATTATATGGCAATTTATTTAATCTATCGTTTTTTAAAGACGTCAGTGTCTTTCCAGAAACATAAAATATCTCCAATGCTCTTAATAATCTTTGACAATCGTTTTTATGAATATTATTAGCAGATGTAGGATCTACTAAATTTAACTGTTCATGTAAAAAATATTGATTGTATTTTGTTTTATTCAATAAATACTTTCTAATTTCAAAATTAGAAGGAGGAAGATTAGATAAACCATATAATAACACATGGTAATAAAGCATTGTCCCTCCAACAAGTAAAGGTATTTTCCCTAATTTTAAAATATTTTCAATTTCTCTATAAGCATCTTTTCTAAATTCAGCAACTGAATAAATTTCACTAGGATCTTTAATATTTAATAAGCGATGTGGGTGCATCTGTAAATCTAAATGATTTGGTTTATCTGTACCAATATCCATATCACGATAAATTAAAGCAGAATCCACACTAATTATTTCTATTGGTAAATATTTTCTAAGATATATAGCAATTTTACTTTTACTGCATCCAGTTAAGCCCATTAAAAACAAAACAATTGGTTGTTTTGGTTTCAAAATTTTTATATTTTTCATATACATAATATTTTATTAATATTTATTTTATCTAATGATTATAAAAAAATTTTTATAGTTTATAGCTAAAAAATTTTATTTTTTAAGATTTATTTACTTTTATTATTTGGTTATTTTAAAACTTTTTTAATATCCAATTCATTTAAAAATAAATAAAAAATTATTTAAATAAATTCACATCTAATATTTTAAAATATAAAAGATTTTTTAAATTTAAAAAATTGCTAAAAAATTAAAAAGATTAATTTAAAAATGACTAATTTTAAAAGCAAATTATAAAATTTTATAAAAATAAGATAAAATTAAATATTTTAAAAAGTTTGAATAATATTATTCATTTAAATAGTTTATAATATTAATTACTTTAATTATAATGAAAAATTACATTAATTTTTTAATACTGACGTTAAAATAGCAAGTTATCAATACAGTTTTTTATTTTTTTAGAAATGATAAAATAAATTAAAATGATATTTAATTTATATTGGTTATTTGGTCATTAACTTAAATAAAATTTTTAAAAATCTATTGAATATTCATTTTAATATTTTCAGCTCTTCATGCATGATTGTTTATAAATTTTTTTAATAAGATAAATTTTTATGTAAAATACTTAATTATCAAAAAAATAAAAACATCGATTAAAACCCTTTAAAAACAGCTAAAATAGTCTAATCATAAAAAACTAAATATACAATTTTTTAGAATAAACATTATCAATTGAAATATATTCAGAAGCAATCAAATTAATTTCTGGACTATCTATTTGTAAGTTAGAAACTTGATTTAATGTTTTTTTTATTCCAAAATTTCTTATTAAATTGCCAATTTGCATTGATTCTAAATCATTTTTATTTCTATAATATAAAGCTGCTGCAATGCCTTTGGTTAAATTGTGATATAAAAAATTATATTTTTTTGCTAATAAAAAAGGTTTGATTAAACGTTCATCTTGTCGTAGTTTTTGCAATGGATTTCTAGCAATTCGTTCAATTTTGTCTGATAAAAAGGGATTTTGGAAACGAACTAAAATTTTATCAATATAAGAAAAATGACTGTTTTTATTAAACTTATATTTTTTAATTAAGGTTAATCCACTTTCTTTCATTGCACCTTTTACAATATTTTTTATATCACTATCTTGAATGCTTTCGTATATAGTTTTATATTTTTTTATCCAACCTAAATATGCTGTTATAACATGCCCTGTATTTAATGTTAATATTTTTCTATCTATAAAAGATTTCAAGTTATCACTGATTTTCATGTTAATAATTTTAGGTATAATCCCTTTGAATTGTTTTTTATCTACAATCCATTCTTGAAAATCTTCAGCAATTAAAGATAATATATTTTTTTTACAAGAAGATGTTGATGGCACAATCGTATCAATACTGCAATCAACGAAGCCAACATATTCATTTAAATATTCATGATATTTGATAGAAATTTTTTCAAAAATAATTTCTTTTAAATAAGAGGTTGCTTGAGTTTTATTTTCGCAAGCAATAATATTTAATGGTATTTTAGATTTTAATTTAATTTTTAGCATAATTCCTTGCGATAAAATAATTGCAATATTATCGAGAGAAGATGCTCCAACAGAAGTTGTAATTAAATTTGCATTAGATATAATTTTTGATATATTAGAATTATTTAAATTAATCGCATGAAAATTATTAATATTAATGATTTCTTGATAGTTACATCCAACTAATTTAATTTGATATTTTTTATAATAATTTAATGCATCTATTATGTTTTTGTTAATATCAGTAAATGTAAGAGTAAAACCAGACTGTAATATTGATCTTCCAATAAAGCCTCGACCAATATTACCAGCTCCAATATGTAAAACGTTCATACAAAATCCCAATTAATTTTTAAATATTTAAGTATGATAAAACATCTTGGATATTTTTTGTTTTAGATAATTTCATAATAATATCTGGGTCATCTAACGCATTTGTAATTTGACTCACGACCATAATATGTTCATTATTTTTAGCTGCAATTCCAATCACAAGATAAGCTATATCATCAAAATTTTCTCCAAAACGCACACCATTTGGGAATTGACAAAAAATTATTCCAGTTTTTAAAATATTATCTTTTGCCTCTATGGTACCATGAGGCAAGGCAACATGCTCTCCTAACCACGTAGATGTAATTTTTTCTCGTGCTAACATTGAGTCAATATAATCAGTTTTTACATAACCTTGTTCTACCAAATGTTTTCCAACTATTTTAATAGCTTGTTCTTTATTGGAAGCAAATTGATTAAGAAAAATATTTTTTTCATTTAGTTGAAATAATTTTTTAGCTTTATCTTTTTCACTAAAAACATTTATTTTACTTATATTTGTTGGATTATAAAAATTTTTATTTTTAACTAATTTGTTCACTAAAGAATCATAAAAAATATTATCAAGAAAGTTCACTAAAGATATATGTTTAGAATTAGGAGCATATTTTTTAGCGCGAGAAGTTAAATTTTTATGTGTGATTACCATATCAGTATTTTTAGGTATGCAATGAATAGACGAATTAGATATAGATATATGCATTAATTTTTTTTCTGTTATTTTTTTACGAAGTATATTTGCACCTATTGCACTCGATCCCATACCAGCGTCGCAAGCTACTACAATAGTATTGATATTTTTAAAAAAATAATCTGATTTGTCATGATGCTGATAATTTAACAATTTTTTGTTAATTGTTTTTTGAGATAAATTAAAAAATTTTTTATTTTTATTATTAATAAACTTCAATAATATAATAGAAGTTAAAAAAGAAACAAAAAAAGAAGAAAAAATAGAAAATATATTAATACAATAAAAATTTTTTTTTGTCATTGCTAAAATTGATAAAATAGATCCAGGTGAAACAGCTCCAATTAATCCGCCTTGAAAAAAAACAAGTATAAAAATATTAGTCATACTCCCTAAAATAAGAGATAATAAAAATTTTGGATTTGCCAAAACGTAAGGAAAATAAACTTCATGCACTCCTCCTAAAAAATGAATAATAGAAGCTCCTCCAGCTGATTTATAAAACTCTCCTTCTCCAAGAAAAAAGCATGCTAGTAATATTCCCAATCCAGGCCCGGGATTAGATTCTATTAAAAAAAATATAGAATTCTTGTTTTCTAGTATTTCTTGAAGTCCAAATGGAGAAAAAACTCCATGATTAATTGCATTATTTAAGAAAAATATTTTAGCAGGTTCAACTATAATCGCTACAAGAGGCAATAAATTGCAATTTATAATAGTTGTTAATAAATAACGTATAGAATTTGATATATATTCTATAAAAGGTCCAATAAAAAAAAATGAAATAATTGTTAAAAATATTCCAATTATTGCAATAGAAAAATTGCTAACTAACATTTCAAATCCATTTTTTATCTTATCTTTTATTAAAACATCAAAATTTTTAACAATCCATCCGCTTAATGTTCCAGAAATCATACCTCCGAATAACATGGGTATTTTTGCACTAACAATCATACCAACAGTGGAGATACTCCCAACTAAACCTCCTCTTTCTCCTCCGATTAATCGACCTCCGGTATATCCAATAAGAATAGGTAAAAGATAAAATATCATAGGTGAAATTAATTGCGCTAAAATTTTATTTGGATACCAACCTAACGGCATAAAAAAAGCGCTCATAATGCCCCATATAATAAAAATACTTATATTCGGCATCATGATATTACTTAAAAATCGACTAAAACTTTGCATTTTAAACTTAATTAACTGAAACATATTAATTGCTCATAATCTAGAAACACATTAGTATTAAATAACAATAAAAATCAAGTAGTAAAATATCATTGAACATTTAGTGAAAATCTTGAGTTCTTTCAAATACTAAAAATATTTTTATTTATAAAAAAATTTATAAAAATTTATTAAACCTTGCGTAGAAGAGTCGAGACGTTTACTATTTTCTATAGTAGAAAAATTTTTATAAATATTTTTAGCTAAATTTTTTCCTAGTTCAACACCCCATTGATCAAAACTAAAAATATTTAATAGATGACCTTGAACAAAAATTTTATGTTCATATAGAGCAATTAAACAACCTAAATTATAAGGTGTAATTTTTCGTATTAAAATAGAATTTGTTGGTTGATTACCTATGCATTCCTTGAATAGAAAGTTTTTGCTTTTTTTGTTTAGATCTCTTTTATTCTCTTTAACAATATTTGATTCTTGTAAAAAAGATATTTCTGAAGTTCCAAATGCAAGCGCTTTAGTTTGAGCAAGAAAATTAGATATTAGTTTTATATGATGCTCTCTTAGATTATTATGTGAAATAATAGGCGCGATAAAATCACTTGGAATTAATTTAGTACCTTGATGTATTAATTGAAAAAAAGCATGTTGACCATTAGTACCTGGTTCACCCCAAATAATAGGTCCTGTTTGATAAGATATTTTTTTACCATTTTTATCAACTGATTTACCATTAGATTCCATATTAGCTTGTTGAAAATAAGCTGCAAATCGATGCATATATTGATCATATGGAAATATCGCTTCTGTTTGAGTATTAAAGAAGTTTGTATACCAAACGCTAATCAGCGCCAATATTATTGGTATATTTTTTTCATATTCTGTATTATAAAAATGATTATCCATAGCATGAGCGCCATTTAAAAACTTTTCAAAATTGCTAAATCCAATAGATAGAATTATAGATAATCCTGCAGAAGACCATAATGAAAAACGACCTCCAACCCAATTCCAAAATTGAAAAATATTTTCAATATTAATACCAAAATCTAATGCGTTTTGTACATTAGCTGATAACGCAAAAAAATGTTTATTTAAAGCAGATTTTTTTTTTATATTTTTTAGAAACCATATTTTTGCACTATTTGCATTAGTGATTGTTTCCTCTGTAGTAAATGTTTTAGAAGCTATCAAAAAAATTGTAGTTTCAGGCTTAATTTTTTTTAAAACTTCAGATAAATGAGTGCCATCTATATTTGAAACATAATGGATATTTAAGTGATTTCTATATGGACGTAATGCTTCTGTAACCATATAAGGGCCTAAATCAGAACCTCCAATTCCTATGTTCACAACATCTGAAATAGATTTTTGAGTACAACCTTTCCATTTTCCAGTAATAACCTGTTCTGAAAAATTTTTCATTTTTCTTAATACGCGATTTATTTCAAACATAACATTTGAATTATCTACAAAAATTGGTGAATTACGTCTATTTCGTAAAGCAATATGTAACACGGGACGATTTTCTGTTTCATTGATTTTTTTTCCAGAAAACATTAATTGAATAGCATTTTTAACATCCATTTCTTTCGCTAAATCTAATAAATATTTTAAAGTATTTTGAGTAATAAGATTTTTTGAGAAATCAACTAACATTTCATTTTCAAAAAAAATAGAAAATTTTTTAAATCGATCACTATCTGACAAAAAAAGATCTTTTAAATTTATATTTTTCATTATATGAAAATGATTTTTTAAAATTTTCCAAGATCTAGTTTGAATCGGATTTACATATTTCATTTAGCTAATCTCTTGATATTTTTATATTGTAATGATTATAAATAATATTTTTAATTTTTAACATCTATTAAGAATAAAAAACTTGATATTTTTTAAAAAACTAATATTTTAAAATGATAAACATCATACAACATAATATATTAAAAACATCAAATAAAAAAATTATGAAATTGGATAATGAAAATTTGATTTGGATTGATTTAGAAATGACAGGTTTAAACTCTAAAATCCATCGAATTATTGAAATAGCAACTCTAATTACAGACGAACAACTAAACATTCTTGCACAAGGTCCAGTTATTGCTATTAATCAAAAAGAAAAGCATATGCTACTTATGAATGAATGGAACAAAAAAAATCACATGAAAACTGGATTAGTTGAAAAAGTAAAAAAAAGCACTTATAATGAATCCAAAGCAGAGTTTAAAACTATATCTTTTTTAAAAAAATGGGTTTCTCTGAAGTCATCTCCTATGTGTGGAAACAGTGTTTATCAAGATCGAAAATTTTTGAATCAATACATGCCGAAATTAGAAAAATATTTTCATTATCGTTCTATAGATGTGAGCACTATTAAAGAATTAGTATCCCGTTGGTACCCTAAAACAAAAAAGTTCAAAAAACAAAAAAATCATACCGCATTAGATGATATCAAAGAATCAGTTGTAGAGTTACGTTTCTATAAAAAATTCTTTTTTAATACTTCAATTAAATAATTAAATAAAGACAGATATAAATTAAATTTTTGAAAGTAAAGCTTGATTAATAGATTTGATCTATATAAAATACATACAGTATTCAAAAATTAATTTATTTCGCGGGAATAGCTCAGTTGGTAGAGCACAACCTTGCCAAGGTTGGGGTCGCGAGTTCAAATCTCGTTTCCCGCTCCAAAATATAAAAATAAATATAATAGATAGCTAAAAAATTAAGGAAATTTTATGATTTTTTATTGTTCTTACAAATGGATAATTTTAGCTTTTTTATTAATTATTTTTCAAACAAAATTCAAAAAAAATATTGAAAAAAAAAACATTAATAAAATAATATTTGTAAAAAAAATAAATCATTATCAAAAAAAAAAAAATATTAGCGAACAAAAGAAAATTATTATATTAATAGATCCAGGACATGGCGGGCAGGATCCAGGATCAATTGGGCACAAGGGTTTAAAAGAAAAAGAAGTTACCTTAAAAATTGCTATTAAACTAAAAAAATTATTAGACAGTAATACATTGTTTCAAGCTGTCTTAACTCGTAATAACGATTCTTATTTGTCTTTAAAAAAACGAAAAAATTTTTTAAAATGTCGAGAAGTAAGTTTGCTATTATCTATTCATGCAGATTCTGCGCAACAAACATACGTATCAGGAACATCTATTTGGATCGTATCAAATAATCGAATACATCGTGAAATTAATAATTTTATAAATAATAAAGAAGAAAAAATTTATTTTTCTAAAAATATTGAAGATACCTTTAAGAATAACGAAAATGATATATATTTGAAAAAAACTATTCTTGATTTACAATTTCACAGTTTTCAATCTATAGGTATGGATTTATCAAAATATATATTTCAAGAATTTAAAAAAATCACAAAAGTAAAAAAAATACAACCAAATTATGCTAGTTTAGGGATATTAAGTTCTATAAATACACCATCTATTTTAATTGAAACTGGATTTATTACCAATTTCGAAGAAGAAAGAAAATTAAAAACAATTTCCTATCAAAAAAAAGTGGCTAATGCTATTTATATTTCATTAAAAAATTATTTCCAAAACAAATCTATACCCAATTTTAAAAATATTAATTGAAATTTTTCAATTTAATATCTTTTAAGCATCAAAATACCATTTAAGATGCTTAAAATTAAAAATTTTTTTTTAATTAAAAATAAAAAATGACGATTTTATATCGTTTTTGATTTGGTCATTTTAAAACGTTTTTTAAATCTTTCAACACGTCCTCCAGTATCAATAATTCTTTGTTTTCCAGTATAAAATGGATGACATTTAGAACATATATCTAAATTTATATTATGATTAATAGTTGAAAAAATTTCAATTATATTTCCACATGAACAAGTAGCTTGTATCTGAGAATAATAAGGATGTATTTTTTCTCTCATAGAAGTGCTCCTAAAATTATTAAAAATATTTATTCTATTATACAATCATTATTAAATTAATTATCAATTTTCAGAAAAAATAAAAAATGTATCAAAATCAAAATAAAATTAGTTCAATGTATTTTAAAAAAAAAAAAATTTAAATTTAAAAAATATAATTTATTTACTATCTTACTAGTAATAATTATTTTTTTAATTTTTTTTAATGTGTTTTCAAAGAAAAAAAATGATATACAAAAAAAAATATGCACTCAAAAAAAAGAAGATGAAAACACACTACCTGCTAAACCAAAAGAAAGATGGAAATATATTAAGAAATTAGAAAATTTATAAAATAAATACTTTTAAAATATATTTGTTTATTTTTAAATAAAAACGTTACTTTTAAGAGGTTTTCTTGTGACCACAATATTAAGTGTAAGATTAAAAAATAAAGTAGTAATCGGAGGTGATGGACAAGCAACTTTAGGCAATACTATTATGAAAAGTAATGTCAAAAAAATTAAAACTCTATATCATGATAAAGTAATTGCTGGTTTTGCAGGAGGTACAGCAGACGCTTTTACTTTGTTCGATATGTTTGAAAAAAAATTATCTATGTATCAAGGTCAATTACAGAGATCAGCAATTGAGTTAGCAAGGGATTGGAGATCTGATAAAATGCTTAGAAAATTAGAAGCATTATTAGCCGTAGCTGATAAAAATAGTTCGTTAATTATTACTGGAAATGGAGATGTAATACAACCTGAAGATGATTTAATTGCGATTGGATCAGGAGGGTATTATGCTCAATCAGCTGCTCGCGCATTGATAGAAAACACTAGTCTTAATGCTAAAAAAATTGTAGAAAAGTCACTAAAAATTGCCGCAAATATTTGCATATATACAAATCACATTTTTACTATAAAAGAATTACTTTCAGAAAAATAAGGACTATATATGCCTGAAATGACTCCTCTTCAAATTGTTTCTGAACTTGATAAGTTTATTATAGGTCAAGAAAAAGCTAAAAAAGCTGTATCTATTGCATTAAGAAATCGTTGGCGAAGAATGCAATTAAGTGATGAATTAAAACAAGAGATTACGCCCAAAAATATTTTAATGATTGGGCCTACTGGGGTGGGAAAAACAGAAATTGCTAGGAGATTAGCTAAGTTAGCTAATTCTCCATTTATTAAAGTAGAAGCGACTAAATTTACAGAAGTAGGATATGTAGGAAAAGAAGTAGATTCAATTATTCGAGATTTAACAGACGCAGCTATAAAAATAATTCGAATTAAAAATATTGAAAAAAATAAAGCTAAGGTAGAAGAAATCGTCGAAGAAAGAATACTTGATATTTTAGTTCCAAGGCCGAAAAGTAATTGGAAAGAAAACGAGAAAAATGAAAGTCTTACAAACACTTTACAAATATTTCGAAAAAAATTAAGAGAAGGGGTTCTTGACGATAAAGAAATTGAAATCAACTTATTAGCTAGCAATATGGGTGTTGAAATCATGGCGCCTCCTGGCATGGAAGAATTGACAAGCCAATTGCAATCTTTATTTCAAAATTTAAGCGGTCATAAAAAAAATACAAGAAGATTGAAAATTAAAGATGCAATTTCACTCTTGAAAGAAGAAGAGGCTGCAAAATTAGTTAACTTAGAAGATATTAAAAAAGAAGCTATCAACGCAGTAGAGCAGAATGGGATAGTATTTATTGATGAAATTGACAAAATATGTAGACGTAGCGACATATCTGGACCAGATGTTTCAAGAGAAGGAGTTCAAAGAGATTTACTCCCCTTAATTGAAGGTTGCACTGTATCTACCAAATACGGAATGGTAAAAACAGATCATATTTTATTTATTACATCTGGTGCATTCCAAACATCTACACCTTCTGATTTGATACCTGAGCTACAAGGTAGATTACCAATTAAAGTGGAATTAAATGCATTAACAATAGATGATTTTGAAAAAATACTTACTGAGCCTACTGCCGCAATTACAACTCAATATAAAGCTTTAATGCAAACAGAAGGAGTATGCATAAATTTTACAAAAAAAGGAATTAGGCATATTGCAGAAGCAGCATGGCGAGTTAACGAATCAATGGAAAATATAGGAGCTCGAAGATTACATACAATATTAGAAAAATTAATGGAAGATATTTCTTTTAATGCTAACAATATTAGTGGTCAAACAATTGAAATAGATGAAAAATACGTTGGAAAACACTTAAATCAATTAATATCTAACGAAGATCTTAGCCGTTTTATTTTATAAAAAATTAAAATATTTATCCATTAAAAAAAATTATTTACAATGGATGAATATTTTTTTATAACATTGCTATTGAAAAAAACAAAAAAGATCACATATAAAAATTAAGAAACTTTTTTGCACATTAAAAATATTATTTAGAATCATTAAAATATATTTTATAAATAAAAAGGAGTTTTTTATGTCTTATCGTTCATTTTCTTTCTTGCCAAATATAAATCATAATAGTGTTTTTTCAAATAGATTTAATCAAATTGATAAAATGTTCAGCACTTTAACTGGAGAAAAACCACTATCAGAAACTCCATTATATAATCTGATACAGATTAACGAAAAAAAATATATATTAATATTAAATATTGCTGGATATGAAGAAAAAGATTTAGATATATCTGTTCATAAAAATCAATTAATTATTCAAGGAAAAAAAGAGAAAAAAAATTATAACAATGAAAAAACAGAAAAATATCTACATAAAGATATTACGTTCAGTAATTTTTCTTTAAATTTTAATTTCGGTCACAAAATAAAAGTAAACAAAGCAGATTTGTCTCTAGGTTTGCTAGAATTGCATTTTGAATGTCAAATTCCAGATGAAGAAAAACCTAAAAAAATATCTATTAATAGTAATAATATGCAAATTAGAAATAAATAAAATGTAAAAATGTTTAAAAAATATTTTAATAATCATTATGCTAAATTTAACAAGAAGTATAATGATTATTAAAAACGATTTTAATCAACCCATAAGAAGATAAGATGAATCCATGGATTAATGCTAAAGTATTAAAAATAAAAAAATGGACTGAAAATTTGTTCAGTATTTTTTTAAAAGCGCCTATATTAAATTTTCAAGCTGGTCAATTTACAAAATTAGCTTTATATGAAAATAACCAAATAAAAAAAATCCAGAGAGCATACTCTTTTGTCAATGCTCCAAGTAATAAAAATTTAGAGATTTACATCATTCGTATTCTAAATGGAAAATTAAGCAATCTTTTATATAATTTAAAAACTGGAGATAATGTATTAATTAAAAAAAATGCATTTGGATTTTTTGTTTTAAAAGAAATACCTAATTGTGAAACATTATGGATGTTTGCTACTGGAACTGCAATTGGCCCTTATTTATCTATATTACAAGAAGGTCAAGATATTGAACGATTTAAAAATATTGTTTTATTACATGCTGTTAGATATAGAAATGAGTTAGTTTATCTTCCTTTAATGAAAAAATTATATCAAAAATATAATGGAAAATTAAAAATTCAAACTATAGTAAGTAGAGAAAAAGATAGAAATTCTTTATTAGGAAGAATTCCTTTTTTATTAAAAAATAAAATAATAGAAAATAAAATTGGATTAGAAATTAACTATAAAAATTCACATGTTATGTTGTGTGGAAATCCTTTGATGGTAAAAGAAACATATTTCTTATTAAACCAAGAAAGAAATATGACCAAACATTTAAGAAAAAGAAAAGGACACATCACTATGGAAAATTACTGGTAAATTTATTTAACAACGATCAAATGAAAATGAAATAACTTCATCAATGCTTTTCTTTTTTAATGCAATCATTATTAGTCGATCTATACCTATTGCTACTCCTGAACATACAGGCAACCCATGTTTTATTGCATTTAAAAAATTATCATCTATTTTTCTTATAGGTAAATTCATTTTTTTTCTGCTTTTGTTATCGTTAATTAAACGTTTTTTGTTTTCCAAATAATTTGTAAGTTCATAAAATCCATTTCCTATTTCCATTCCTTTAAAAAATATCTCAAATCTTTCTGCGAAACGATTATCTTTGTGATTTTTAGCAGCAAGAGAAGCCTGTTCTATAGGAAAATGGTATATAAATATAGGTTGATTCTCTTGCCCTAAAAGGGGTTCTACTACTAAAGTAAATAATATTTCTATTAATATATGTAAATTTTTTTCTGAGCATGTTAAATGCTGTAAATTAAATTTTTTTGAAATTTTATATAGTTCAGCAACATTAGTAGAAAAAGGATCTATATTTAAATATTTTATAAACACTTCTTGATAAGAAATTTTTTTTGATTGTTTAGATTTTAATATTTTTTGAAAAAATAAATCTATTTGATCAATAAATTCTTTCATAGAATACGAAATTTGATACCATTCAAGCATAGTGAATTCTGGGTTATGATGTTTTCCATGTTCTTTGTTTCTAAAGCTACGACATATTTGATATATTGGCCCACTTTTAGCTGCCAATAATCGTTTCATATGATATTCTGGACTAGTTATTAACCATAATTTTAATTTATTTGTATTATCTTCTGAAAAAAAATAATTAGTTTCAAACGGTGTTAAATTTATATCTGTAACTGTTGATTGAGATAATAATGGAGTTTCTACTTCTAAAATTTTTTTTTCTAAAAAAATAAGCGAATATTATTAATGATCTCTGCTCTTTTTATTAAATCTTTAATAGAAGCGCTTGGTTTCCAATTATTTTTCATATAGCTTCCTTATAAATTTTTATATAAAATCTAATATTTTTATTTTAATTATAACTAAAATAAAAATTATTTATAAATAAAAAACAATAAAAAATGAAAAAAACAGCAATTTACCCAGGTACATTTGATCCAATTACATATGGACATTTAGATATTATAACTCGCGCAATAAAAATTTTTGATAACATAATTATTGCTGTTTCTGCTAGCAATTTAAATAAAAAAACTATTTTTAGTTTAAAAGAACGTATTAAATTAACTAAATTAGCTACATTACACCTTAACAATATAAAAAAAATAATTGGTTTTAATGATTTATTGGCTAATTTAGCTAAAAAAGAAAATACTAATATTTTAATTAGGGGGGTGCGTACAATATTCGATTTTGATTATGAAATTAAATTAGCTGCAATAAACAAACAGATATATCCTGAATTAGATAGCATATTTTTGCTGTCATCTAAAGAAACTTCATTTATATCATCGTCTTTTGTGAAAGAGATTGCAAAATATAAAGGAAATGTAAAACCATATCTACCAAAAGAGATACATTTTGCTCTATTAGAAAAAATTAAAAAAATTAATACTTTATAATCGAAATAATGCAAAACAATAGGGCATAAAGCCCTATTATTTTTTTTAAATAAAAAATTTCAAAAAGTTAATTAACAAAATATGAATGCTTTATTATTGGTGCATCTGAATATGAAAAAATTACAGTTGTTTTAACTCCAAAAGAATGATGTTCTGTTACATCATTCGCATTAACTGAGTAAAAATCAGATAAATTAGTAGCTACAATTCTAATTGTACCGTCTTCTAGATGGGTAATCTCATAAAAATTGTTCGCCCGTACAATATGAGAACCATTTAACGCTGGATTTTCAGCAATTAATTTTAAATAAGATGGTTTTAATAATGTCGGATTAGCATATTGAGAAATAAATTTTTGTTCTATATCATTCGTGATTAATTTTTTAAAACTTTTAATCATTTCCTCTTTAGTTGAAGAAGAAATTAAATGTCCATCAATTAAAAAAACAGCAGAATCAAAGTCTATCATGAAATATTCATGTAATTCTTTAGGAACCTCTAAATCTTTATACATATCTTTATAATAAGATACTGTATTATTTGATTGTGGATATGATGGAGGCTCTTTAAAAACTGTCCATGGATGTTTATCTTTGTCAAAATAATTATAATGAGCTTTTTCAATACTTCTGTTCATTTTATCTTTAAATGATTGATTAACTTTTAAACTTCTTTGTTGTACTATAATGTTAAAATCTTCATCTAAATCATTTGGATACTGTATTTTAAAATTTTCTTCTTTTGGAATTTCAACATCTAAATCAGGGAAAGAACTTTCATATTCAGGATGTTTAGGATTATGATTTAATTTGTTAATTACCCTTAATCTTCCTTGTTCTCTTATTCTTTCAATTAAAGCATGTATAAATGTTTTTGAAGATTCAATTGTTTTTCTTAACTTTTTAACATATTCAATTAGACTATCAATTTTATCATTTACTTGCTTAGTAGACTCATCCATTGATGATCCCATGATAAATTTGTAACCTGCATCAAAAATTTTCTTAAATGTAGTTCCATCAAATAAGTTAATAATTTCATTTTTAATCGCTTTATAAGCTGCACATATTTTTTCTTGTAATAGATCAATTATTTTTGCACTTAATTCTTTAAGATTGATTTTATCAATTGTATCTTTAATGAGATTTATCAAATAGTTAAAAGAATTTGGGAAAAAATCTAAAATAGATTGAATAATGGATTTCAGAAGAGGTTTCAGAAGGGAGTTTAACAGCAGTTTTTTTTTCACAGAACTTATATTTTTAAATTTATTAATATTGTTATTAACATCAATTTCATTGTTTTCTGTTGATTTTCTTTTTATATTTTCTACTTTATCTAGTTCAGATAAAAATTTTTCATATAAACTTTCTAATTTTATTAGATTTAATTCAGTTTCATTTGAAGATGTTGTAATTTTAATATCTTTAGAAGTTTTATAATTTGTAGAATTTTTATTTAATTCTTTACGATAATCTTCAATTTTTTTACTAATATGTTCAAAATCGTTAGGATTTATTTTAATTTTTAAATTATCATTTTTTTCAAAAGATATTGGATTTAATTTATCAACTAGATTAATATTAGATGACATAATTTTTTTTCCTTGTTTAAACTATTTCAAACTATAAACTTGTTTGATAAAAATATTTTTATTTAATTTTTAAAATTTTTTTAAAAGTTAATATAAAATAAATTAGTGTTTTTTAGTTTATTATTTTTTATTTTTTATGAAATATAAAAAATAAAAAGTTTTATTTCATACATTTTAAATCTATTTTTAGAAAAGTCAATTATTAATAATAAAAAATAAAAATATTATGAATATATATTTAATTGTAAAAAATACTAATGTTAGATTACAAAAAATAATTAAAGAATATAATATAAAACACGATGAAAATTCTTCTTTTGCATTAATAATAAACAATAATATATTAGAGTTATATGATCGTTCAAAAATGTGTAAAATAAATATCAAAGTTGATTTTTTGTCTAAACAAAATAATTACAGATGTGTAAACTTTAAAAAAAAAAATGAAGCTTTGTATAAAGCGTTAGGTATTAAAGCAAATTATTTTCCTTCTGTTGTTGACGCAACAGCTGGATTTGGAAAAGACGCGTTTTTAATTTCTTTTTGGGGGTGCTATGTTATGATGATTGAACGTCATCCAGTAGTTGCTGCTTTATTAAAAGATGGATTACAAAGAGCATATGAAAATAAAAATATTGGATGTTGGTTAAAAAAAAGACTACATTTTATTTTTTATGACAGTTTTAAAATGCTTGAAATTCCAATTTTTCAACCAGATATTGTGTATTTAGACCCAATGTATCCAATTAATAAAAAAAAATCACTACCTAAAAAAAATATGCAATTTTTACGAAAAATAATAAAAAATAATAGCAATTATAAAGAATTATTAAATATTTCTAGAAAATTTGCAAGAAAAAGAATTATTGTTAAAAGACCAATTTATGCTAAACCTTTATCTAATGAAAAATTTGAATTTTCGATTAAGAATAAAAATCATCGTTTTGATATATATTTACCTTTTAGAACAAAATAGGAGTACAATTAAATAAATATGAACTCCTATTTTAAAAATTATAGTTAATATTTTTTATTCTATCAAAGATAATGCTATCCAATATAAAACACCAGAAAGTAAAATTGAAATAGGTAAAGTTAATACCCAAGCAATAATAATATTTTTCGTAGTAGTTTTTTGGATTCTATCGCCATCAGCTAACATTGCACCTGCTACTGAAGATGAAAGAATGTGTGTTGTAGAAACAGGAATACCTGTATAACTAGCTATTCCGATAGAAAAAGTAGCAGTTACTTGAGCAGACATAGCTTGCGCATACGTCATTCTTTTTTTACCTATTTTCTCACCAATAGTTACAACTATACGTTTCCATCCAAACATTGTACCTACAGATAAAGAAAACGCAATAATTGTTATTATCCAAACTGGTGCGTATTCTATAGTTCTAAGTATATTTTTTTTGATTTGATATAAAAAAATTTTTTCATCTTTATTAATATTGAAACTGTTAATTTGATCGATATCATCAGAAATACAAAGTAAAAAATGACGTAATTGAAATCTTTTTTTTATATTTAAAATATTATAATCATCAACATTATTTAGTAATATTTGAGTTTTTTCAACATTTTTTACTATTTCAGAGTAATTAAGATGCAATTTTTTATTGTATTTTTTTATTATATTTATATTATTATTTGAATAATATTTGTATAAATGATTAAGCGCACTTTTTGTATAATTAATCTCTTTTTTTGAAGCATCTAAGTTGATTAAAAAGCTAGCTGGTATAATACTGATAAGTACAAGCATAATTAATCCTATTCCCTTTTGACCATCATTCGCTCCATGCGCATAACTAACTCCGATAGATGATAAAATCAGTGCTATTTTGATTGAAAGTGGTGGATGTTTTTTTCCTTCTTTTTTTTCATGTTCTAATGGAGTCATATGAATTCGATTAAATTTTTTATATTTACTTGTAATATAACGCAATAAAAATATTAAACTTCCAGAGATGATTAACCCTATAATAGGAGATAAAATTAAAGATAGAAAAACATTCAAAATTTTAGATATATTTAACGCATTAACCAAAGAAGAACCTGTAATGATTGCGTTGGTTAAACCTACTCCAATAATTGCTCCAATAAGAGCATGAGAACTAGATGCAGGTAAACAAAAATACCAAGTAGATAAATTCCACAATATAGCCGCGCACAAAATAGAAAAAATCATTACAAGTGCATGTTGAGAATTATTATTTAACAATAAGTCATTAGGTAATAAATGAACAATAGCATATGCTACTGTTAAACCTCCAAGTAAAACACCTAAAAAATTAAATATACCAGACATTATCACTGCAAGATTTGTGGGCATAGCTCTGGTATAAATTAAAGTCGATACAGCATTTGCTGTGTCATGAAAACCATTAATAGCTTCATAAAATAAAACAAAAAATAAAGCTAAAAAAATAAATAAACTATGATTCAAGTCAGAATAAGAAAATAAATATAGCATAATATTTTAGAGCCATTTTGATGAATTGAACTAAGCTTATTATCCTTGAGAAACTATCTTTTGGGAAAGTAAAATATCATGTTTTTTAAAAAACATTTTTTAATTAAATTTTTTTAATTTTAAAGACAAAAATATTCCGTAAATTAAAATAATTATCATAAAAATTGAAATTCCCAGCCATTTTGAATAAAACCAAAAAAATCCACTAAATGTTCCAAATATACTTGAACCTAAATAATAAAAAAATAAATATAAAGAAGTAGCTTGTATTTTTGCAAATTTTGCATACGCGCTAACCCAGCTACTAGCAATCGAATGAGAAGCAAAAAACCCCCCTGAAAAAATTATTAATCCTAAAATAATAATTATGATTTGATTAAACTGCGTAATTAACAAACCTAAAATCATTAATAACAGAGATATTATTAGTATATTTATTTTATTATATTTATTTATTAAAATTCCAGCTTTAGGAGAACTATATACGCCAGTTAAATAAATAATGGATAACATACCTATACTCGATGCATTAAATAAAAATGGTTTTAATATTAATCGATATCCAATATAATTAAAAATAGTAATGAAACTTCCCATTAATAAAAAACCTATCATAAATAGAATAAATAATATTGGGTTTTTTAAATGCAAATAAAAATTATTTAAAAATTTTTTATAATCGACGGGAATTGGATAAAAGTTTTTTGAAGATGGTAAAAAATATAAAAATAAAAAAGATGATATCAATGAAAAGACACCAATTGTAAGTAAAGAAATATTCCATGAAAAATGCTCGGATATAATACTACTTAAAATTCTTCCGCAACATCCGCCTATGGTGTTTCCGCTTATATATAATCCAATACAAAATGATAATGAACTAGAGTGAATTTCTTCAACTATATATGTGATAGCAATCGCAACAACTCCACTTAAAGATAATCCTATTAAGGCACGAAGGATAATCATCATATTCCAGTTATCTATGAAAGAACAGATGATTGTTAAAATTGACGCAATCAACAAAGATGCAGACATAATTAATTTTCGGCCAATTATATCTGATATAACACCAGTAAATAAGGTACCTATAGCCATAGTTGCGGTTGTTGCGGACAAAGATAAGCTGCTTTGTGAAGCAGTTAAGCAAAATTGCCTCGAAAATATAGGCAAAATTGATTGTACGCAATATAAAATAGAAAAACTAGAAAATCCTCCTAAGAAAAGACATAAAATAATTTCATTGAATTTTTTTGTATTTTTTTGGATATATGTTTTTTTTTCAACAATATTTTGATTTTTCAAAATTCTTAAAAACCTCTAAAATTGATATATTATATATATATGCAACCTTCATAAATATATCTTGCTGGCCCTGTCATATATAAAGAATGTCCAAAACCTTTCCATTTAACTGATAGAATTCCACCTAATAATTCAACTTTAACAGTATTACAAAGGATATTCTTTGCAATACCTACTGCAACTGCAGCGCATGCACCGCTACCACAAGATTGAGTTTCTCCTTCATTACGTTCGTAAACCCTTAATTTAATATAATTTTTATTTAAAATTTGCATAAAACCTACATTTATCCCGTCAGGAAAAATAGATTTTTTTTCTATTATTTCACTGATGGTTTTTACAGGTGCATTTTTTATCGATTCTACTTGAAAAACGCAATGAGGGTTTCCAATGGAAACTAAGCTGCATAATAAAAGATTGTTAAATATTTTTACTGAAAAATTATGCTTTCGGAATTTTTTAGGATTTATTATTGATTTTAATTCAAAGACAGGTTCATTCATGTCAACTTCAATAATATCCTCAGAAAAAAAATTAATGATTATACTTTTTTTATTAGTACTAAGATTGATGATTTTTTTATTCGTAAAACCTTTTAAAATAAGAAATAATCCAACGCATCTAGCTCCATTTCCACATTGTTCGACTTCATTGCCATTTGAGTTAAAAATACGATAATGAAAATCGAATTTAGCATCTTTTGATTTTTCGATTAATAATAATTGATCAAACCCTATTCCTGTATTTCGATTTGATAATTTTTTTATTTTTGATGGAGATAAAACAAAATCTTGTGTAATTGATTCAATAACCATAAAATCATTACCTAAACCATGCATTTTACAAAAATTAATTTTTTTTTTATTGTTAATATTTAAATACATTTAATATTCCATTAGTTGTTAGTTATTTATATCAAACTTTATGATTAAATAAAATTATACAGATTTTGTTTTTTTTTTAAATGCATTAAAAAAATTTTAGGAAATATTAATGAAAAGTAAAACAATTTCTAATCAAAAAAACAATTTTCATGAACTAGTAAATAAATTATTTCTCAAGATTGAAAAAAAATTAAATTTATATATTGATAAAATTGATTTTGATTATGAAATACAAGATTATATGATGAGTATTACCTTTTTAAACAAAAGCATGATCATCATTAATAAACAAGAATTTTTAAAACAAATTTGGCTAGCCACAAAATTAAATGGATATCATTTTAATTATAATGCAGATCAATGGATTTGTAATCGTAGCAATAAAAATTTTTGGGAAATATTTCAAAAATCTTTTTCAATACAATCTAATAATAATGTAACATTTTATAATATTTAAAAAATTGTGATAATTTTAAATAGATTATAATAAATTATATATTTGATTATAGTTTCATAATGATTCAAAAAACATGTTTTATACTAAATATAAAAAACAAGTAATATGAAAAAAAAAATATTAAGAATTGCTACTAGAAAAAGTCCTTTAGCTTTAGAACAAACTAAATATGTTAAAAAGAAAATATTATCTTTATATCCCGATTTAAATATCAAATTAGTACCGATAGTAACACATGGAGATAATATTTTAAACAAATCGCTCTCTAAGATTGGAGGAAAAGGGCTTTTTATTAAAGAATTAGAATTTGCTCTTCTTGAAAACAGAGCAGATATTGCAATACATTCAATGAAAGATCTCCCTGTTCATATTACTAAAGAATT
This sequence comes from Buchnera aphidicola (Aphis gossypii), assembly GCF_013394915.1. Taxonomy (NCBI): domain Bacteria; kingdom Pseudomonadati; phylum Pseudomonadota; class Gammaproteobacteria; order Enterobacterales; family Erwiniaceae; genus Buchnera; species Buchnera aphidicola. The sequence goes on from NZ_CP056771.1 coordinate 22,885, forward strand.
ATGTTTAGTTGGTATATGTCAAAGAGGAAATCCATTAGACTCATTAGTTTCTAATCATTATAAATCTATTAATCAATTACCTAAAGGAGCAATAATTGGAACGTCAAGTTTAAGAAGGCAATGTCAATTAATAACTTATCGTCCTGATTTAATTGTCTCACCTTTGAGAGGAAATATAGAAACAAGAATAGCTAAATTAGATCAAGGTCAGTATGATGCAATAATTCTAGCTACTGAAGGATTAAATAGATTGCATTTAAATCATCGAATTACTCAAATCATACCTGCGGAATTATCTCTTCCTTCATGTGGACAAGGAGCTATTGGAATACAATCTAGATTGCATGATAAAAAAATATTGTTCTTTTTATCTCGTTTAAATCATATTAATACTTTTATTGAAATTAGTGCAGAACGTGCATTTTGTCAAAATTTAGAAGCAGGATGTCAAATTCCAATTGGAAGTTATGCTATTCTTAGGCAAAACAAAATATGGTTACGTGGATTAATCGGTTCACCGGATGGCACTATTGTATTAAAAGGAGAAAGATTTGGATGGTATGATACCGCTAAAGAAATGGCTTTCTCTTTAGCTAACGAATTACTTAGCAATGGTGCTCAGAAAATTCTTGATAATATTTATACTCAAAATTAAATTAAAATGAAAATACTAGTCATGAGACCTTCTCCTGAAGGTGAAAAATTAGTCAATATACTAAATAATATAGGCATTTTATCCTGGCATTTTTCTTTGTTTAATTTTTCACCTAGTTCAAGTACAATTAGTTTATCAAAAAAAAAATATGAGTTATATACCTCAGATGTAATGATTATTTTTTCTAAAAAATCTGTTCATTATACAAATTTGTATTTAAATAAAAATAATTTACACTGGCCTCTTAATCCGGATTATTATGCAATTGGAAAAGGTACAGCTATTTTTCTTGAAAAATACATTAAAAAAAAATTTTATTTCCAAATGATGAAGAAAATAGTGAAGCTTTATTAAATCTTTTATATAAAAAAAATATTAAAAAAGCTAAAATAATTTTATTAAAAGGAGAAAATGGAAGAACATTAGTAGAAAAAAATTTATCAAAAAATAACTTCAATATATCTGTGATAGAATGTTATAAAAAATCTTTTAAAATAATTAGTAGTTTATCAATAAAGCAGTGGCGTGCTTATAAAATCAATACGTTAATAATAACTAGCGGTGATGTTTTAAAAAAGTTAAATGAAGTAATCGATGTTCTTAATAAAAATGAATGGCTATTTAGATGCAAGATATTTGTTGTAGGTTATAGATTAGCTGAAATAGCTAAAAAAATAGGATGGAAAGATATTATTGTATGTAATTATGCTAATAATGAAAACTTATTAAAAATTATAAAAAAACATAATTAAATTTTATTCGGCGAAAGAGGATTTGAACCTCTGACCTACTGGTCCCAAACCAGTTGCGCTACCAAGCTGCGCTATTCGCCGTTTTAATGAAATTTTGGGTGGCTAATGGGATTTGAACCCATGACCACTGGAATCACAATCCAGCACTCTACCAACTGAGCTATAGCCACCAAATAGAACATAAAAATATTTTATCATAATAATTTGCGCTCGACAGGATTTGAACCTGGTACCTCTACCTTCGGAAGATAGTGCTCTATCCAAATGAGCTACGAGCGCTTTTATAAAATACAAATTAAATTTTATGACTAATCATCGCTATTGTCCAGCTTTTTTTATAAAAATTTTAAGAACGCTTCATCATATCAAAAAATTCGTCATTAGTTTTAGTCATAGATAATTTATTTAATAAAAACTCCATTGCATCTATTTCGCTCATTGGATGAATAATTTTTCTTAGTATCCACATTTTTTGAAGTTCATCTGGTAAAGTTAATAATTCTTCTTTTCTAGTTCCAGATCTATTATAATCAATAGCTGGAAAAACGCGTTTTTCTGCTATTTTTCTAGATAATGGCAATTCCATATTACCTGTTCCCTTAAACTCTTCATAAATGACTTCGTCCATTTTTGAACCTGTATCAACTAATGCGGTTGCAATTATTGTTAAACTACCGCCTTCTTCTACGTTACGAGCAGCGCCAAAAAATCTTTTAGGTCTATGTAATGCATTGGCATCGACCCCCCCTGTTAAAACTTTCCCTGACGCTGGTACAACAGTATTATAAGCACGTGCTAAACGAGTAATCGAATCAAGTAATATAATAACGTCTTTTTTATGCTCTACTAACCGTTTAGCTTTTTCAATTACCATTTCTGCTACTTGTACGTGTCTTGATGCAGGTTCATCGAAAGTAGAAGCTACAACTTCTCCTTTCACTAATCTTTGCATTTCAGTAACTTCTTCTGGTCTTTCGTCAATTAATAACACCATTAAAACGCAATCTGGATGATTATAAGCTATACTTTGTGCGATATTTTGTAGTAATATTGTCTTCCCTGCTTTTGGAGGTGCTACAATTAAACCTCTTTGACCTCTTCCTATAGGCGAAGCTAAATCTAAAACTCTTGCAGTTAAATCTTCTGTTGAACCATTTCCTCTTTCCATTCTTAAACGAGAATTAGCATGTAAGGGTGTTAAATTCTCAAATAAAATTTTGCTTCTTGCGTTTTCAGGTTTATCATAATTAACTTCGTTTACTTTCAATAAAGCAAAATATCTTTCACCTTCTTTAGGTGGTCTGATCTTTCCTGAGATAGTATCGCCAGTTCTTAAATTAAATCTACGAATTTGACTAGGCGATACATATATATCATCAGGACCAGCTAAATAAGAACTATCAGAAGAACGAAGAAATCCAAATCCATCTTGTAATATTTCTAAAACTCCATCTCCAAATATATCTTCTCCACTTTTTGCGTGTTGTTTAAGGATTGCAAAAATAATATCTTGTTTACGCATACGCGCTAAATTTTCCAACCCCATTTTTTCACCAAGAATAATTAATTCGGAAACTGGCATATTTTTAAGTGCGGTAAGATTCATAATGGTGGGTTCTTAGTAAAATCGGGGTAAATCTTGAAATGATAATTTTGACATAATGTATATTTTATTAATAAATTTTATATAAAATTTAATTTATAAATGAAAAATTAGTAAATTTATTTAATATTCTCATCTAAAAATTTTTGGAGTTGTAACTTGGAAATTGCTCCGATTTTAGTAGCAAGAACCTGACTTTTATGAAATAATAATAATGCAGGAATCCCTCGAATGGAATACATTGGAGCTGTTTTTGGATTTATTTCTATATTTAATTTTCCAACTTCTATTTTATTAACATATTCATTAGCGATTTCCTCTAAAATAGGTGCTAACATTTTACATGGATTACACCATTCAGCCCAAAAATCAACTAATATGAAACCTGTTTTTTTTAAAACTTTTTCTTCAAAATTTTGATCTGTTAACTCAATAATATTGTTCATTGTTTACTTTGCTCTATTTTGATTTAATTTATAAAAAAACTGAGAGAAATTTAATTTTTTAATCAATTTTATATATAATATTATCATTTTTAAAAATTGATTTAAACTAAAATTAAAGAATTTTTATATTTTAATATTCTTTAAAAATTGATTCTTTAATTATTTTTTTGAGTAATTTATTTTTATTTAAATTTTATTTTTAATAGTAACCTAAAAAAAATTTTTATCCCAATGCAAATCTTCTTCAGGTAATTCAAATAAAAACCTACTAGGTAATGTATATAATTTTTGACCATACTGCATTCTGGTTTGGCAATACGTTAAAAACAATTCTTTTTTTGCTCGAGTGATTCCTACATAGGCTAATCTTCTTTCTTCTTCTATATTATTTTCATCGATGCTTTTTGAATTTGGCAAAATACCTTCACTCATTCCAACAATAAAAACATAAGAAAATTCTAACCCTTTAGATGAATGCAATGTCATTAATTGTACTTGATTTAAATCTTTAGGTTTTTTTTCGCTATTAATTATATCACGAAGTGTCATTTTTGTAATAACTTCTAACAAACTCATAGGTTTTTCGATATCATTTCCTTTTATTAAACTTTTTATCCAATGAGATAAAGTATGTACATTATTTATGCTTTGATTTATTTTATCAGGCTCTTTTAAATGCTTTGATAACCATGCTTCATATTGAATATCATGAATAATAATATCTAAAATATTATAAGGTTTTGAAATAGATATTAAATAAATTTTATTTATCCAAGAAACAAATTTTTTTATTTTTTCTAATGTTGATTGTCGTAGAAAATTGTTTATTTCTGGGTGGCTACTTACTTGAAAAAAACTTATATTTTTTTTAATAGCAAATGCTTCTATCTTATTAAGTGTAGAAATTCCTATTCGGCGACATGGAACATTTAAGATTTTTGAAAAAGCATAATTATCATTTGGATTAATTACTAATCTAAGATAGCTTAATAAATTTTTAATTTCAGGGCGCGAAAAAAATGATGAATTGTTAGAAATTCTATAAGGAATATTTCGTTTTAGAAAAATTTTTTCAAGAATTTGGGATTGATGATTTCCTCTATATAATATTGCATAATCTTTATATTGTATTTTATTTTTAGAATATGCGCAAAGTATTTTTTGTGCTATTTTTTCAGCTTCAATTTCTTCATTTTGACCAATTAAGATTTTTATTTTATTCCCATATTTTAACTCAGAAAATAATTTTTTTTTAAAATAATTCGGGTTATATGATATAAGTTTATTTGCAGCTTTTAATATTCTTCCATAAGAACGATAATTCTGCTCCATTTTTATAATTTTTAAAGTAGGAAAATCTTTTTTTAGTAAAAAAATATTTTGAGTAGTAGCACCTCTCCATGAATATATCGATTGGTCATCATCTCCAACTAAAGTAAAATTAGAATTTATTTTAGTTAAAATTTTAATTAATTCATATTGACTATGACTTGTATCTTGATACTCATCTACTAATAAATAAGTAATTTTTTTTTGCCAACGATGCTTTATAATTTTATTTTTCTTAAATAGCAATGTTGGAAGACAAATTAAATCATCAAAATCTAATATATTTGATTCACGTAAATAAATAGTATATTTTTCATAAAAATATGCGAAATCTTTTTCTTGACTAGATTGTGACAATAGTTGAGCATCTGAAGGTGTGTAAAATTTATTTTTCCAATACGATATAGTGAAAATTAAATTTTTTAGTAATTTTGTATTGTTTTTAATATTTTTATTAGTGATTTTTTTTAATAATGAAATTTGATCTTTTTCGTCAAATAAAGAAAAATTAGAATTTAATTCTAAAAAATCTATTTCTTTTTTAATAATTTTTAATCCAAATGAATGAAATGTTGAAATAGTGATTTGTTTTATTTCAAATATATCTAAATATTTTAAAAGACGAAGTTTTATTTCATGTGCAGCTTTGTTGGTAAATGTTAAAGCGATAATATTTTTAGGTTGATATTGACAATATTTTATCAAATAAATAATTTTATTGATAATCACTTTAGTTTTACCAGAACCAGCCCCTGCTAATATTAGACAGGGACCATTTATAAATTCTACAGCATTTTTTTGAATACAATTAAGAGGCATAATAAAATATTAATTAGTAAGGGTTTTAAAAAAAATTGTGTATAATATAAATTATTCACCTACTGAAATTTTTTTCATTTCTTTCATATAATTTCTTAGTTTAAAACCAATAATTTCAATTGGATGATTTCGTATTTGTTCGTTGACTTTATATAATTCAACATTATCTATTGTAGTATCATCTAATGATTCGCCTAAATCAGATCTTTTAAGACTCATTATAATATTTTTCAAGATAGGATAAGCTGATTCAGAAAATAAATAACTACCATATTCAGCAGTATCTGAAATTACTATATTCATTTCATATAGTCTTTTTCTTGCGATTGTGTTTGCGATTAATGGTAGTTCATGTAAAGATTCATAATAAGCTGATTCGCTTTTAATACCTGATTTCAACATTGTTTCAAAAGCTAATTCAATTCCTGCTTTTATTATTGAAACCATTACTGTACCATGATCATAGTATTCTTGTTCACGTATTTTTTTTGAGCAAATAGGAGCTTTTTCAAAATTTGTTTTTTTTGTATTATTACGCCAATTTAATAATTTTTCATCATTGTGTTTCCAATCATTCATCATTTCATGAGAAAATTCACCTGAAATAATATTATCCATGTGCTTGTCAAATAATGGTATTAATATTTTTTTTATTTTTTCAGCTAATTTAAAAGCTCTTATTTTAGATTGATTTGTCAGTCGATCCATCATTAATGTTATACCTCCATGTTTCAACGATTCAGTAATTGTTTCCCATCCATATTGTATTAATTTTCCTGAATAATCAGATTTATGGCCATCTGCAATTAATTTCTCGTAACATATTAATGATGCTGTTTGTAACATTCCGCATAAGATTGTTTGTTCTCCCATTAAATCTGATTTTACTTCAGCTACAAATGATGATTCTAAAACTCCAGCACGATGACCACCCGTCGAAAAAGCCCATGCTTTAGCAATTTCTAAACCAATCTTTTTAGGATCATTATTTGGATGAACAGCAATTAATGTAGGAACTCCAAAACCTCTTTTAAATTCTTCTCGGACTTCTGTTCCAGGGCATTTTGGTGCTACCATAATAACTGTAATGTCTTTTCTTATTTTTTCATTACATTCTACAATATTAAAACCATGAGAATAACCTAAACATGAATATGGTTTCATCAATTTTTGAACTTCTTGAACTACATTTTGATGTTGTTTGTCAGGTGTTAAATTAATAACAAGATCAGCATTTGGAATTAAGTTTTCATAATTGTTTACTGTAAAATTATTGTTTTTAGCATTCCACCAAGATTTATTTTTTTTTAAAATACTATCATTTTTTAATGCAAAAGCTACATTTAATCCTGAGTCTCTCATATTTAAACCTTGGTTTAAACCTTGAGATCCGCAACCTATAATAACAATATTTTTTTCTTTTAAAATGTTGTTTTTATTTTCAAATTCTTTTTTTTTCATAAAACGACATTTTTTAATTTCTTCGATCTTTTCACGAAAAGATAATTTATTAAAATAATTCATCTGAGTATTTCCGAATAAAAAATTAATTTATTATTAAATATCTAATTTATTAAAGATTAAATAATTTTTTTTTGTCTCTTATTGCACCAGTATCTGCGCTAGTTGCACAAGAAGCATAATATTGCAGGGCTAATGAAATTTTTCTCTTTCTATTTAATGGCTTAAATGCTTTATCACCTTTTAATTCCTCTTTTTTCATACGATTTTCAATTTCTTTTTCAGTGATATTTAAATGAATTTTTTTTTCATAAATATTAATTTTAATATTATCTCCATTTTGAATTAATGCTATTATTCCTTTATTTGCAGCTTCCGGAGAGATATGTCCTATTGATAATCCTGATGTTCCTCCAGAAAATCTACCATCAGTAATTAATGCACATTTTTCATCTAATTTCATAGATTTTAAATATGTTGTTGGATATAGCATTTCCTGCATACCAGGACCTCCTTTTGGTCCTTCATATCGAATAACTATTACATCTCCAGGATAAACTTGGCCTTCTAATATTGATTTCACTGCTTCCTCTTGACTTTCGTATACTTTTGCAATACCAGAAAAAATGTAATTTTCTTTTTTTACACTAGCAGTTTTTATTATACAACCATTTTTTGCTAAATTACCATATAAAACAGATAGACCACCTTCCTTGCTGTAAGCATTTTCACAAGATCGAATACAACCTGTGATACGGTTTGTATCTAGTTCATTCCATCTAAAATTTTGTGAAAATGGTTTAACTGTTCGTACACCACCAGGTCCTGCATGAAACATTTTTATTATATTATTTTTTTTTGTAGATAAAATATCATAATTATCTATTGTTTCTTTTAAAGTCAATCCTAATATATTTTTAGTTTGATTATTTAATAAATTAAAACGATTTAATTCTCCTAATATACCCATAACACCGCCTGCTCGGTGGACATCTTCTACATGATATAATTTTGTACTTGGAGAAACTTTACAAATATGTGGGGTATTTTTTGAAAGTCTGTCAATGTTAGACATCTTAAAATCAATACTTCCTTCATTTGATGCTGCTAATAAATGCAATATAGTATTAGTGGATCCACCCATAGCAATATCTAACATCATTGCGTTTTCAAAAGATTCTTTATTTGCAATGTTTCTAGGTAAAAATTGTTTTTTATCATTTTCATAATAATCTTTTGTAATTTTTACTATTATTTGAGCTGATTGTTGGAATAATTTTTTTCTATCAACATGAGTAGCTAACAATGTTCCATTCCCCGGCAATGATAAACCTATTGCTTCCATTAAACAATTCATAGAGTTTGCAGTAAACATACCTGAGCAAGATCCGCACGTAGGACAAGAAGATAATTCAATATTTTTTATGAAATCATCTGAATTATTAGGATTACCTCCGTGAATAATTGCATCAACTAAGTCAATTTTTTCTATTTTCTCTTTGATTTTTGTTTTACCTGCCTCCATTGGCCCACCTGAGATGAAAACTGAAGGTATATTTAATCGCATTGCAGCCATGAACATTCCAGGTGTAATTTTATCGCAATTAGAAACGCATATCATTGCATCTACACAGTGCGCATTAATTACATATTCTATAGAATCTGCAATCAATTCGCGAGAAGGTAAAGAATATAACATTCCTGAATGACCCATTGCTATTCCGTCATCTATAGCAATAGTATTAAATTCTTTAGGTACACCACCTGATTTTGCAATTTCTTTTGAAATAATTTGAGCTACTTCTTGTAAATGAATATGACCTGGAACAAACTGAGAAAAAGAATTAACTATGGCGATAATGGGTTTTTTAAAGTCTTCATCGTTCATTCCAGTAGCTCGCCATAAAGACCTAGCTCCAGACATATTTCTTCCTTGTGTTGTTGTAAAAGAACGGTATTTAGGCATTTTAGATAACCTCATAAGAATATTATTTTATTTGATATTTTTTTGAAAATGTGCATATTTATTTTTTAGCAGGAGTAATCATTTTATATGATTTGCTTTTAAAGGAAATTATTGCATAAATCTGATGAGTGAAATTTTGGCAGGGGTGGAAGGATTTGAACCTACAACTTTCGGTTTTGGAGACCGATGCTCTACCAATTGAACTACACCCCTAATGATGTTTAGATTTTTAATTATATTTTAAAAACTAATTATATTCTTAATTAATAAAAAAGTCTAGTTTGTATTTTATAAAATTCAACTAGAAAAGTGTATTAATTTTAGATCTAATTTTTTTTTAAAATGATAGAATATTAATATTACGTAAAAATAAAAACAAGGTAATTTTTTATGAAAACTCCAATTTATTTAGATTATGCAGCCACTACTCCAGTAGATTATCAAGTTGCTAAAAAAATGATGAATTATTTAACAATTGATGGAATGTTTGGAAATCCGGCTTCTCGGTCACATAAATTCGGTTGGGAAGCTGAAGAGGTAGTTGATGTTGCTCGTAATCAAATATCTGATTTGATTGGAGCAGATTCACGCGAAATTATATTTACTTCTGGTGCTACTGAAGCAAATAATTTAGCTATTAAGGGTATTGCTTTGTTTCATAAAAAAAAAGGCAATCACATTATTACAAGTAAGACGGAACATAAATCAGTATTAGATTCCTGTAGATATTTAGAGAGCGAAGGTTTCTCTGTAACTTATTTGACCCCTAAAAATAATGGGATCATTGATTTAAATGATTTAAAAAAACATATAAAGAAGAATACTATATTAGTTTCCATTATGCATGTAAATAATGAAACTGGAATTATACAAGATATAAAAAGTATATCTGAAATTTGTAGATCTCGTGATGTTTTTTTTCATGTAGATGCAACGCAAAGTGTAGGTAAAATTAATGTTAATATAAAAAATTCATTTATAGATTTGATGTCTTTTTCAGCTCATAAATTATATGGACCAAAAGGTATTGGTGGTCTATATGTTCGTCGAAAACCTCGAGTTCGTTTGTTAGCATCTTTACATGGAGGTGGTCATGAAAGAGGAATAAGAGCTGGAACTTTACCAGTACATCAAATTGTTGGTATGGGAGAAGCTTTTGAATTAGCGAGAAAAAAAATAAAAGATGATCTTACACATTTAAATAATTTAAGAAATGATTTATGGAATGGAATTAAAAATATTGAAGAAGTTTATTTAAATAGTGATTTAAAGCAAGGAGCTCCTCATATATTAAACGTTAGTTTTAATTATGTTGAAGGTGAATCATTGATTATGTCATTAAAAGATTTAGCTATTTCTTCTGGTTCAGCATGCACTTCATCTAGTTTAGAGCCTTCTTATGTACTAAGAGCTTTAGGAATAAAAGATGAATTAGCACATAGCTCAATTCGTTTTTCTATTGGGAGATTTACAACAAAAGAAGAAATTCAACATACAATACAATTAGTTCATAAATCTATTTCTAAACTTCGGGAGCTTTCACCGTTATGGGAAATGTTTAAATCAGGAGTTGATTTAAACAGTATAGAGTGGGATCATAGTTAAAACAACATCTTTTAAATTAAAGGTAGTGAAAATGGCATATAGCAAAAAAGTTATGGATCATTATGAAAATCCTCGAAATGTTGGTTCTTTTTCTAATACAGACATTAACGTGGGAAGTGGTTTAGTCGGTGCACCTGCTTGTGGTGACGTTATGAAATTACAAATTAAAGTTAATTCAAAAGGTATTATTGAAGATGCTTGTTTCAAAACATATGGTTGTGGTTCTGCCATTGCTTCTAGTTCACTTGCAACAGAATGGATAAAAGGAAAATCAATAAAGGAAGCGGAATCTATTAAGAATACAAGTATAGTAGAAGAATTAGAACTTCCTCCAGTTAAAATTCATTGTTCAATTTTAGCAGAAGATGCTATTAAAGCGGCGATTGCAGACTATAAAAATAAAAAAAATAGAGAATGATATTTTTTATATTTAATGTTGAAAAATTTTTTTCAACATTAAATTTTAATTTAATATTTTAACATCAATGTAATTTAGGTGTTTTATGAATTATTTTACATTATTTACATTGCCAAAAAAATTTCGGATAAATAAAGATTTATTAAATAAAAATTTTTATAAATTGCAATTAAAATTTCATCCTGATTTATTTATAAATGAATCTGATTCTAAAAAAAAATGGGTTTTAAAAAAATCTATTCAAATTAATAAAGGATATAAAATCCTAAAAAATTCATTCAATCGATCAATGTATTTACTTTTTTTGAATGGTATTAAAGTAGATGAAGAAAAATTATTATCTCATAATCAATATTTTTTAAAAAAATATTTTTTTTTACATGAAGAGTTAGAAATTTTAAAAAAAACGAATAATCCAAATATAATTTGTTTCAATAATTTTTTAAAAAAAATAGAAAATGAAATAAAAGATTGTGAAAATATGATTAATAACGAATTTCATAATAAAAATTGGAATGCAATTATTAGTGCAACATCTCAATTGTTATTTTTAAAGAGAATAAAAGGGAAATTAAAAAAATAAAAATTTTTTTGCTTAAATTACATAAATTAGGATGTTTTTATATGATTTTTTTAAAAGAAAAATTTAATCAAAAATTAATTTTAGGAATTGATTTTGGCACTACTTACTCCCTCATATCTACCATAGAAAATAATCATGCTGTATTATTATCCGATAATAACAAACGTTATTTATTACCTTCTATTATACATTGCGGGAAAAATGATTTTACTATAGGTTGGGATGCTGTTAACAAAGTTCTTCAAGATCCAAAAAATACAATTGTTTCAGTGAAACGTTTAATTGGTCGATCTATTGATTTTATTAAAAAAGAATTTCCAATTCTACCTTATACCATAGAACAAGATAAAAATGGAGATCTTTTTTTTTACACTGATTCAGGGCGAATTTCTTCTACTCAAGTTGTAAGCAAAATACTGAAATATTTAAAAAAAAGAGCTTCTTCTTTATATAATACACAAATCGATATGACAGTTATAACTGTACCAGCATATTTTAATAATATTCAGCGTTCTTTAATAAAAAATGCTGCTACTATTGGAGGAGTTAATTTAGTTAGATTATTAAATGAGCCAACATCTGCAGCTGTTGCATATGGTTTAGAAAGAAATAAAAAAGGCATTGTTATTGTATATGATCTTGGTGGTGGTACTTTTGATGTTTCTGTATTAAATTTAAATAAAGGGTTATTTGAAGTATTAGCTACAAGTGGTGATTCTAATTTAGGCGGTGATGATTTTGATATAATTTTAGCAAATTATATATATAAGAAAGCTAATTTATTACATCATCAATACAATGATTCCTTTCATGCTTTATTATTAGCAGTTGCAAAAGAAACTAAAATAAAATTAACTTATCATGAAACTGTAGAAGTTAATGTTTTGAATTGGAATGGAATTGTTACTCGTAATGAATTTAACTTGATTATTAAAAATTTAGTTAAAAAAACTTTATTAATTTGTACGAAAATATTTAAAGAAATAGATTTAAATATCAAAGAAATTAAAGAAGTTATTATGGTGGGAGGTTCTACGCGAGTTCCATTGGTTTATAATGAAGTTAAAAATTTTTTTTTAAAAAATCCATTAATTTCAATTAATCCAGATCAAGTCGTTGCAATTGGTGCTGCATTGCAATGTAGCATGCTTGCATCAAGTAATAAAAAGAATCAAATAATATTACTAGATGTTGTTCCTCTTTCCTTAGGAATCGAAGTTATAGGAGGATTTGTAGAAAAAATTATTTTTCGTAATAGTCATATACCTATTTCTAAAACTAAAGAGTTCACAACTTCAAGAGATAATCAAACAGGGATCGTTGTTCATATCTTGCAAGGAGAAAGTGAGCTCGTAAAAAATTGTGTTTCACTTTCTCGTTTTGTTTTGAAAAATATTTTACCTAGAAAAGCAGGTACAATTAGGATTTTAGTTACATTTCAAATTGATACCGATGGTTTAATTAGTATAACTGCTCATGAAAAGAGCAGTAATAAACAAAAAACAATTCAAATTGATCGTTCTTGGTTAGATTATACAAATAATTTTAAAATGATTAAAAATGATTTTAATTATTTGAAAAATGATTATTATTTTAGAATTAAAGAAGAAAAAAAAATTGAATCTAAAAATGTTTTAGATTTATTGGCGTCAGCTTTAAAACAAGATAGTCATTTAATTAGCATACAAGAATTAAAAAAAATAAAATTAAATCAAGAAAAATTACAAAAATCAATTGATGAAGATGATTTTTATTCAATTAAATTAAATTTAAAAAAATTGGATGAAGTAACTAAAAATTTTTTTTCATTGCGGTTAAAAAATGCAATTAATGATTCAATAAATAATCAAAAAAACGAGACTAAATAATGCCTAAAATTCTTTTTCTACCTCATAAATTTATATTACCTAAAGGTGCTATTTGTATTTGTAAAAAAGGAGAAACTATCTTAAATGTTGCATTATTAAACAATATTAAGTTGGAACATGCATGTGAAAAATCATGTGCTTGTAGCACTTGCCATTGTATTATACGAAAAGGTTTTCTTTCTCTTTCAGGATGGACTGAGAAAGAAGAAGATGTTCTAGATAAAGCGTGGGGTCTTGAATCTACAAGTCGATTAAGTTGTCAAGCTATCATAGGAGATAGCGACATAGAAGTAGAAATTCCTTTATATAATGCTAATCATGTTTCTGATAATTAATTAAATATATGGATTTTTTATATCTTTGAATTTAATTTTAATTGGTATTCCATTTATTTTTAAAGATTCATGAATAAAATTTTTTAAATATTTTTTGTAAGTTAATGGTAATTGTTTTGTTTGATTACCATGTATAATAATTTGAATCGGATTAGAACTTCCTAAATGTATATATTTTAATTTTATTCGACGACCTTTTATAATTGGAGGTTGATGTTTTCTTATTGCATCTTGCATGGTTTTCATGAGTTTTGAAGTATTTATTTTTGTTTTATAAAATCTATAAAGATTTTCAACTAATTTAAATATTTCAAAAACTTTTTTATTTTTTAGTGCTGATATAAAATGTATTTTTAAAAAAAATAAGTTTTTTAGTTGATCATTTATTGATTTTTTAAATTTATTTTTTTCTATGGAACTTAACAAATCGCATTTATTAACTATTATGATTAGTGGTTTGCCAAATTTTTCAGTAATATTTACTAGTAATAAATTTTGATTGCATATTTTTTGTTGTTCTTCTTTTGCATCTATAATCAATAATATTATATCTGCTGTTTCGATGGTTTCGATGGTTTTAATCATAGATATTTGTTCAATTTTGCTTTTTTTTCTTTTCTTTTTTGATGTTCCTGCAGTGTCAATTAAAATATAATTTTTATTATTATATTCTATAGGAATAGATATAGTATCTAATGTTGTACCTGGTGTATTAGAAGTAATAATTCTATTTTGCATTGTAAGTGTGTTGATTAATGTTGATTTTCCAACATTAGGCTTGCCTAAAAATGCAATTTTTATTGGAATATTTTCTAATTTTATTTCTTTTTTTGTGACTTTTTGTATTTTTTTATTAAATGTAAAATCTATCCAAGGAATTAAATATTTATTAACAAAATTATTAATTCCTTGGTTATGACTTGCGGAAATTTTTATGGTTTTTTTAAATCCTAAAGCATAAAATTCATTAATTTTTTCTATTTCTTTTATTCCATCTATTTTATTAATCAGTAAAAATGATTCTTTTTGGTGTTTTCTTATAATTTTTAATATTTCATATTCCTCCGGTAGTATTCCTTCGCGAGCATTTACTATAAATAAAATTAGATCAGCTTCTTTAATAGCTATTAATGTTTGTGCATAAGCTTTTGTTTTTATTGGTTGCCATTTAAAATCAAAACCAGCAGTGTCTGTTAAGATAAATTTTTTATTTTTTTCTATGTAACAAAATTCATAATTTCTATCTCGAGTAAGTCCTGAGAAATTTGAAACTAATGCGTTTCTTTTTTTAGTTAGAATATTAAATAAAGTAGATTTTCCTACATTTGTACGACCAATTAATGCGATAATAGGTAACATTTTAGTATTAACTCTTTTTTATTTTTTATTTGATTTGAGCTTCGTTTATCTTCATGTTAATTATTTCTTTTGATGTTTTAGATTCTTCAAGAAATTTACTTTTCTTCCAACATTTAATTGCTAGTTTTTTGTTGCCATTTTTCATAAAAATATCTCCTTTTATATTTTCTACTATACTTTTCCAAGAATCGTCTTGAATTTCTTGAATAATTTGCATTGCATCTTTGTTTTTATTTTGTTGTATTTTTATTTTTGACATTCTTAATCTTAAAATATTTTTTAAGTTTTCTTCATTTGTATATTTTAAGCTTGTTTTTAATTGAATAAATGCTTCTTCTAGATGGTTTTTTAAAATGTATTTTTTTGATAATGATAAAGAAATTAAAGTACCATAAACATTTTTATTTTCTATGATAAATTTTTCTGCATTGAAAAAATTTGCATTTTTATTTGCATTTATCTCTTTTATTATTTTTTCATAGGTATTTTTATTTACATTCTTTGTTTGATTTATAGGTTTTATAATTAAAAAGAATATAAAAAAAACTAGAATAAAGAAAAATATAATTAAAAAAAATTTTTTTTTAAAGATTTTTGATTTTTTAATTGAATTATTCTGTGTTAAATACATCTTTTTTCCTTATTTTTTTTGAATATAGATAAATTTTTATATAAATTTGTATAAGTTTAATCTTTTTAATAATAAAAAGATATTTTTAAAAAATTTTTTATCATGAATGCAATATTGATTCTTAAAAAATTTTTTTTTTTCATTTTTATTTAAAAAAAATAACTTTTTAAAAAACTTATCCCCATAAAATACACTAATTATACACAGCTAATTAATAGAAGAAGTTCCTTTATTATCAATGCTCAAGGTGACTTATCCACAGATTTTATATTTACTAATAATAATAATATATTATTATTGTTTTTTTTTCTTTTTAAACAACTTAAAGATAGTCTTTAATATTAATGTCTTATTTTTAATGTTTACATGTGTTATCTTGATTTAAATATTAATACTGTATAAAATATTTTTTAACATTTTAAAGGGTTTTTATATGTTGCAGTCAAGTTTAAAAATTTTTGATGTAATTATTATTGGTGGAGGTCATGCAGGAACTGAAGCTGCATCAGTTTCTGCGAGATTAGGATGTAAAACATTATTATTAACCAAGAATATAAAAGATATTGGTGTTTTATCTTGCAATCCAGCAATTGGTGGAATTGGAAAAAGTCATTTAGTAAAAGAAATAGATGCTTTGGGCGGAATTATGGCTCAAGCAATTGATCGGTCAGGTATTCAATTTAGAATTTTAAATAGTAAAAAAGGTCCCGCTGTACGATCTACTCGAGCGCAAGCTGATAGATTGCTTTACGCTCAAAATGTGAAAAAATTATTGTATCAAGAAAATCATTTATTAATTTTAGAGGAAGAAATAAAAGATTTAATTATTAAAAATTATCAGGTTGTTGGTGTATTAACACAAAATGAAATAAGTTTTTATGCTAAATCAGTTGTTTTGTCTACTGGCACTTTTTTAGGGGGGAAAATATATATCGGTACGAATAGTTATTTTGCAGGAAGAAAAGATGCGAAAGCTTCATTAGATTTAGCATATCGCTTAAGAGAATTACCTTTTCGCGTTAATCGATTAAAAACAGGAACTCCACCTAGAATTGACGTAAGTACTATTGATTTTCATAATTTATTTGTACAGCATGGAGATATTCCTGTTCCAGTTTTTTCTTTTATAGGAAAAATTTCAGATCATCCGGAGCAAGTACCATGTTATCTTACACATACAAATGAAAAGACTCATCAAATAATACGTGATAATTTAGATAAAAGCCCGATGTACAAAGGTTTTATAAAAGGCGTGGGACCTCGATATTGCCCTTCTATTGAAGATAAAATTGTACGCTTTCCTCATAAGATATCGCATCAGATTTTTTTAGAG
Organism: Buchnera aphidicola (Aphis gossypii); assembly: GCF_013394915.1. Lineage (NCBI taxonomy): Bacteria > Pseudomonadati > Pseudomonadota > Gammaproteobacteria > Enterobacterales > Erwiniaceae > Buchnera > Buchnera aphidicola. The sequence continues at coordinate 40,048 of NZ_CP056771.1, forward strand.
CCAGAAGGTTTGTCTAGTTGCAAGATATATCCTAATGGAATTTCGACTAGCTTACCGTTAAATATTCAAGAAAAAATAGTTAAATCTATAAAAGGTTTGGAGCAAGCTAAAATTATTGAACCAGGATATGCAATAGAATATGACTTTTTTGATCCTAAAGATTTAAATTTGACTTTAGAAAGTAAATGGGTCAAAGGGCTTTTTTTAGCAGGCCAAATTAATGGTACTACTGGATATGAAGAAGCTGCTTCTCAGGGTCTTTTGGCGGGTTTAAATGCTGGACTATATGCTTTAGATCGAAAACCATGGTTTCCTAGACGTGATCAAGCTTACTTAGGTGTGCTTATTGATGATCTTACTACACAAGGTACTAATGAACCATATCGAATGTTTACTTCACGTGCTGAGCATCGATTAATTTTAAGAGAAGACAACGCTGATATACGTCTTACTGAGATTGGTCGTAAATTTGGATTAATCAATGATTTAAGATGGTCCCTTTATAGTAGTAAATTATTAAATATCAATTCTGAAGTGAAATATTTAAAAAAAACAAAAATATATCCCGAATCTTCTAATGCTAAAATTTTAAATAGTTCTTTTAATATTTTATTAACTAAAAAAACAAATATTTTTAGTTTACTCAAACGACCAGAAATAACCTATAAAATTTTATCTGATTTGAATCTTTTTTCTTCAAAAACTTCTGATTTATCGGTTATTAATCATGTAGAAAATGAAATAAAATATGAAGGTTATATTAAACGACAATTAGAAGAAATTGATAAACATTTAAAAAATGAAAATACTTTTTTGCCATTTCCATATGACTACAAAAAAGTAAAAGGTTTATCACATGAAGCAATTGTTAAATTAAATGATTATAAACCAGTTTCCATTGGTCAGGCATCTCGTATTTCTGGTATCACACCTGCGTCTATATCTGTTTTATTAATTCATTTAAAAAAAGAATCGTGTAAAAAACTTATGTCATAAAAGGTTTACGATCTAATTTAGAATATAATATAATTATTTTAAAATATAGATATTAAATAGCATTTAAGTAAAATTTTTTTAAATATTTATGTTTTTATATTAAATTTAATATAAAATAGATGAGAAAAAATTATGTTTTTAGAGCAAATATCTAATCCTCAAAAATATATCAGCCATCATTTGCGTCATTTACAAATAGATTTGTCTAATTTAAAGATTGTTAGATCTGAAATTGTTTCTTCTCATTTTTGGATATTAAATATTGATTCAATAATATTTTCTTTTGTATTAGGATGTATTTTTATTAGTATTTTTTATATAACAGCAAAAAAAGTTACGACTGGTGTGCCAAATAAATTACAAGCTGGTGTTGAGATAGTTTTTGAATTTATATTATTAAATGTAAAAGGTATGTTTCAAGGTAAAAATTTACTTATAGCACCTTTGTCGTTAACAATTTTTATATGGGTTTTCTTAATGAATTTAATGGACTTAATACCAATTGATTTTTTACCATCTTTTTTTGAAACTGTATTTCAATTGCCCGCTATTCGTATCGTTCCATCTGCTGATGTGAACATTACTTTGTCCATGTCCTTAGCAGTTTTTGCTTTGATTATATTTTATAGTATAAAGATTAAAGGATATATTGGTTTTTTTAAAGAACTCACTTTACAGCCTTTTAAACATCCTGCATTTTTTATTTTTAATTTTTTATTAGAATTTGTTTCTTTGTTATCTAAACCTATTTCTTTGGGTTTAAGACTCTTTGGTAATATGTATTCTGGTGAGATGATTTTTATCTTAATTGCAAGTTTACTTCCATGGTGGTCGCAGTTTTTTTTAAATGTTCCATGGGCTATTTTTCATATTTTAATCATTTCTTTGCAAGCTTTTATTTTCATGGTTTTGACAATTGTTTATTTATCAATAGCTTCGCAATCTCATTAAGATAAAATTTGACTATAATCCTATTAAAAACCGGGGTTTATAATGAATCATTTAAATGTTGATATGTTATATATAGCAGTAGCTATTATGATTGGATTAGCTGCAATTGGTGCTGCAATTGGCATTGGTATTTTAGGTGGAAAATTTTTAGAAGGAGCAGCAAGACAGCCTGATTTAATTCCTTTATTAAGAACACAGTTTTTTGTTGTTATGGGGTTAGTTGATGCGATTCCTATGATTGCTGTAGGTTTAGGTTTATATATGCTTTTTGCTATTTCTTAATTTTTTAAAAAATAGTTTTTATTTAAAAATAATTAGCAAAATCTTTACGTTTTTGAATGGCGTAAAGATTAATTTAACATAAGGCGTGCGATTGTGAATCTTAATGCAACAATTTTTGGACAAGCAATTTCATTTGTTTTATTTGTTTGGTTTTGTATGAAATATATATGGCCTCCTATTATTTTAGCTATAGAAACAAGACAAAAAAAAATTGAAGATACTTTAATTTTTTCAAAAAAAGTTGAACAAGAATATTTGATTATGCAAAAAAAGATGAATCAAATGATTAAAGATAGCAGGAAAAAAGCTTCTTCTATTTTAAACGAAGCGAATCAACAAAAGTTATTCATTCTAGAAGAAGCAAGAAATGCAGCGATTCAAGAAACTAAAAAAATTTTTTTAGACAGTAAGTTAAAAATTGATCTTGAAGTTGAACATGCTCGTCAAGATTTAAAAAAAGAAATTGTAGATTTATCTGTTTTAATGGCTGAAAAAATAATTAAAAAAAATATTCAAGAAGGTAAAAATAAATTTTTTGTTAACAATGTAGTTGCGTCTCTATCAGAGATAAAAAAATTAATATAAGGTAATATTTGATGTCATTTGATACTATTGCTAGACCTTATGCTGAAGCTATTTTTTCAATAGCAATAAAGAATAATGCAATAATGAAATGGAAAAAAATATTAATTTTAATTAATCAAATTATTGCATGCAAAAATGTTCAAAAATTTTTATCTGGATCTTTATCTCCAAATTATTTATCATCTTTTTTTATATCTGTTATTGATGAACATCTTGATAAATATTCAAAAAATTTAATAAAATTATTAGCTTATAATCAACGATTTAAAGTATTTGGTAATATATTAAAACAATTTCTCAAATTAGAAGCTTCTCATCAAAAAATTATCATTGTTCAATTAACATCAGCATATATTTTGAAGAAAGACGAAGTTATTAAAATACGTTTTCTTTTAGAAGAAATATTGTCTTCTAAAATTAAATTTATATATAAAATTAATAGTTGTATACTTGATGGTATAATTATAAAAATAGATGATCAAATTTTTGATTTTTCTATACGCAATCATTTAAAACAATTATCTTTAGCATTAAATTTTTAAGAGAACAATATATGCAATTAAATTCTACAGAAATTAGTCAATTGATTAAAGAAAGAATTGCTCAATTTGAGGTTTTTAATCAGTCTTATAATGAAGGAACTATTATTTCTGTTAACGATGGTATTATAAAAATATATGGTCTTTCTGAAGTGATGTTAGGAGAAATGATTTCATTACCTAGCAATGACGAATACGCTATTGCACTTAATATAGAAAGAGATACTGTTTCAGCTGTAATTATGGGGTCTTATGTTCATATTAGCGAAGGTATGAAAGTAAGATGTACAGGAAAAATTTTAGAGGTACCTGTAGGTACAAATTTTTTAGGCCGCATTGTGAATTCATTAGGTTTTCCTATTGATGGTAAAGGGATTATAAAATATGATAGTTTTTTGCCAGTAGAATCTAATGCTCCAGGAGTTATTGATCGCCAATCAATTAATCAACCGATACAAACTGGTTATAAAGCTATTGATGCTATGATCCCCATTGGTCGTGGACAACGGGAATTGATTATTGGAGATCGTCAAACAGGTAAAACTGCACTTGCAATAGATACTATTATAAACCAAAAAAAATTCGACATCCCATGTATTTACGTTGCTATAGGACAAAAACTTTCCACTGTTATTAATGTTGTAAAAAAATTAGAAGAATATAATGCTTTATCGAATACCATTGTTGTTGTCGCTTCTGCTTCTGAATCTGCTTCTTTACAATACCTAGCGCCATACTCAGGCTGTGCTATGGGAGAATTTTTTCGTGATCAAGGAAAAGATGCTTTAATTGTATATGATGATCTTTCTAAGCATGCAATTGCTTACCGTCAGATTTCTTTGTTATTACGTCGTCCTCCTGGAAGAGAAGCTTTTCCTGGGGATATATTTTATCTTCATTCTCGTCTATTAGAAAGAGCAGCGCGTGTTTCCGAAGAGTATATAAAAAATATTACTCAGGGAAAAGTTATAGGGAAAACAGGTTCGCTTACAGCTTTTCCAATTATTGAAACACAATCTGGTGATGTTTCCGCATTTGTTCCAACTAATGTTATTTCTATTACTGATGGTCAAATATTTTTAGAATCTAATTTATTTAATTCAGGTATTCGACCTGCTGTAAATGCTGGTATTTCTGTATCTCGAGTTGGAAGTGCCGCTCAAACTAAGATTATTAAAAAATTATCTTCTGGTATTCGAACAGCATTAGCTCAATATCATGAACTCGCAGCATTTTCACAATTTGCATCAGACTTAGATCCAACAACACAAAAACAGCTTCTCTATGGTCAAAAAATTACAGAAATTCTTAAGCAAAAACAATACAATCCATTAAGTATAGCTGAACAAGCATTAATATTTTTTATTTCGGAAAATCATTTTTTTGATGATATTTCTGTCGAAACAATTTCTCAATTTGAACGAGATATTTTAATATATGCGCATAATAATTATTTAAATTTAATAACAGAAATAAACCAAAATGGAGAGTATAATGAGAAAATAAAAAAACAGTTTACCCAGTTAATAGAAAGCTTTAAAAATTCTTAGTTTCATATTTGTTATTATATAAAAATTATTACAGAAAAGAGAAAATACTAGTGGGTAAAAAAGAAATACAAAATCAAATAACTAGTGTTATAAGTACAAAAAAAATTACTAAAGCTATGGAAATGGTTGCTATTTCTAAAATGAGAAAAACAGAAGAACGAATGCGTTTAGGCAGGCCCTACTCTGAGATTATTAAAAAAGTTATTCATCATGTTATAAAAGGCAGTTTGGAATATAAACATAGTTATTTAGAAAGTAGAGATACTATTAAGAAAGTTGGAATGATTATCATTTCTACGGACCGTGGTTTATGTGGTAGTTTAAATACTAATCTTTTTAAACAAGTACTATTAAAAATACGAGAATTTATGCTTGTCAATGTTCCTTGTAATTTAATATTATTTGGTTTAAAAAGTTTATCTGTATTTAAGTTATATGGGAGTGCTATTCTTGCTCAAATAACTAATATAGGAGAAAATCCAGATTTATCAAAATTTATTGGGTCTATACAAATTATTTTAGAAAAATATCAAAATCGTGAAATTGACAAAATATTTATTGCATATAATAAATTTCATAATAAAATGTCTCAATATCCAATAGTCACACAACTTCTTCCCTTATCTCCTGACAAAAGTATATTAAATAAAGAGAAATGGGATTATCTATATGAGCCAGAATCTAAACTAATTTTAGATATATTATTTAATCGATATATTGAGTCTCAAATTTATCAAAGTATTTTAGAAAATATTGCAAGCGAACAAGCAGCTCGTATGGTAGCTATGAAAACTGCAACAGATAATAGTAGTAGTCGTATCAAAGAACTACAATTAATTTATAACAAAGTTCGTCAAGCTAGCATTACTCAAGAATTAAATGAGATTATTGCTGGAGCGTCAGCAGTATCGGTAGATTAAAATTAGTTAGAGGTATTTATTCAATGATAGCTACTGGAAAAATTATCCAAATTATTGGTGCTGTAGTTGATGTAGAATTTGATCAAAGTGTAGTACCAAAAATATATCATGCATTAGAAGTTAAGAATCAAAGAGAACAACTTATTTTGGAAGTTCAACAACAATTAGGATCCGGTATTGTCAGAACAATTGCTATGGGATCTACAAACGGTTTAAAAAGAGGTTTAATTGTTACTAATCTTGGTCACTATATTAAAGTTCCAGTAGGAAAAGTTACATTAGGTCGTATAGTCAATGTTTTAGGTCACACAATAGATAATAAAGGACCATTAAAAAATAAAGATAATACTAAAATAGAACGTTGGGAAATTCATAGATCCCCTCCTAGCTACCAGGAACAAGCTACTTCCCAAGAGATTTTAGAAACAGGTATAAAAGTTATTGATTTAATTTGCCCATTTTCAAAAGGTGGAAAAGTTGGTTTATTTGGAGGAGCTGGAGTAGGAAAAACAGTAAATATGATGGAATTAATTAGAAATATTGCTATTGAACATTCTGGATATTCTGTGTTTACTGGAGTGGGTGAGCGAACTCGAGAAGGAAATGATTTTTACTACGAAATGAAAGATTCAAAGGTATTAGATAAAGTTTCTTTGGTATATGGTCAAATGAACGAACCTCCAGGAAATCGATTACGCGTTGCTTTTACAGGATTAACCATTGCGGAAAAATTTCGTGATGAAGGAAAAAATGTTTTATTGTTTATTGATAACATATATCGGTATACCTTAGCAGGCACAGAAGTATCAGCATTACTTGGAAGAATGCCTTCTGCTGTAGGGTATCAACCTACTTTATCTGAAGAAATGGGTTTATTACAAGAAAGAATTACTTCAACTAAGACAGGTTCTATTACTTCTGTGCAAGCTGTTTATGTGCCTGCAGATGATTTAACAGATCCATCACCTGCTACAACCTTTGCTCATTTAGATTCTACAGTTACATTAAGCCGACAAATTGCATCTTTAGGTATTTATCCAGCTATCGATCCGTTAAACTCTACAAGTCGTCAATTAGATCCTTATATTGTTGGAGATGAACATTACAACACGGCAAGAGGGGTTCAATCGATATTACAAAGATATCAAGAACTTAAAGATATCATTGCAATATTAGGTATGGATGAACTTTCAGAGGAAGATAAAAAGTTAGTCTCAAGAGCTCGTAAAATACAGAGATTTTTATCACAACCATTTTTTGTAGCAGAAGTATTCACTGGTTTTCCAGGTAAATATGTTTCTTTAAAAGATAGTATTCGTGCATTTAAAGGGATAATAGAAGGTGAGTTTGATGATTTACCAGAGCAAGCATTTTATATGGTAGGTTCAATTGAAGAAGTTCAACAAAAATCAAAAACATTATAAATTATAATAAATATTTTTTTGGATGTCTCCATGCATTTTTATTTAGATATTGTTAGTGTTGAAAAACGTATATTTTCCGGATTAGTTAAAAAAATACAGATTTCTGGAAGTGAAGGAGAAATGGGCATTTATCCGGGACACACTCAATTATTAAGTATAATTAAACCAGGAATAATATATATATCGCATAAAAATAAAACAGAAGAGTGCCTGTATATATCAGGAGGAATTTTAGAAGTTCAACCTTCTATTGTTTCTATTTTAGCAGATATTGCAATTCGTGGTGCAGATTTAGATCGAGAACGTATTTTAAAAGCGAAAAAGCAAGCCGAAGAATGTTTTAAAAGTCAAGATAAAACAATTAAAAAAGATGATCTTTTAATACAGATATCTCAAGAAATTGCAAAACTTCGTGTTCTTGAAATAATAAGTAAACTTAAATAAAAATATGTTCGCGGCTGGTTTTTCCTGCCGCAATGAATTTTAGAAATATATCAATATATAAAAAAATTGTATTAAATTTTTTTAAATATCTATATTTTCAGCGTTTAAAGCATTATTTTCTATAAATTTTCGTCTTGGTTCAACTGTATCTCCCATTAAAATATTAAATAAATTATTTGCTGAAACTGCGTCATTAATGGTAACTTGTAACATATTTCTTGTTTCAGGATTCATCGTAGTACTCCATAATTGATCTGGATTCATTTCCCCAAGTCCTTTGTAGCGTTGTACAAAAAAATTATTTTTAGATTCTCCAAGTAACCATTCTATAGTTTTTTTGATATCATTAATAATGTATTTTGTGTCTCCTTTATCTATAAAGTTATTATTTTTTTGAAATTTTTTGAATTTTTCCCCTAATTTAACAATTGATATGTATTCTTTGCTTTCTAAAAATTTTCTTGTAAATTCATATTGATTATAATATTCATATCTAGATGAAATTATAGTAGGTATAAATATATTTAAATTTTCTTTTTCTTGAATTTTAAATTGATAAAATGTATTATTTTGATCTTTTTTATTTAATTCTTGTACTAATTTTTCTATCCATATAATTACTTTTTCTTTATTACTTAAATCGTTTAAATATGGTTGATAAATTAATTCGTTTAATATTATTTCAGAAAAATAATTTTTTTTATTTTTTATGTTAACTTGAATTTTATTAAATTCCGAGATTATTTGTTTAAATAATTTTGTTTGATTTTCGATATTTTTATATTTTTCATTTTTTATGATCAGATCTTTAAAAGCGATTTTTATTTGATATTTTTTCAGTTCTTCGTCATTTTTAATATATTTTTCTTTTTTTCCTACTTTAATTTTATATAAAGGAGGTTGGGCAATATAAATATATCCTTTGTCAATTAATTCAGGTAATTGACGATAGAAAAATGTTAATAATAATGTACGAATATGCGCCCCATCAACATCTGCATCAGTCATTATAATAATATGATTGTATCTTAACTTTTCTAAATTATATTCGTTTTCTCCAATTCCGCATCCTAAAGCTGTAATTAGAGCTGCCAATTCTTGAGATAAAATAATTTTATTAAATTTTGATTTTTGTACATTTAATATTTTACCCTTGAGAGGCAAAATTGCTTGGTTTTTTCTATTTCTACCTTGTTTTGCAGACCCCCCGGCTGAATCTCCTTCTACTAAATAAATTTCTGATATTGTAGGATCATTTTCTTGGCAATCAGATAATTTTCCAGGTAAACCTCCTAAATCTAATATTGCTTTTTTTTTATTTATTTCTCTAGCGCGTCTTGCGGCTTCTCTTGTTTTTGCTGCATTGATGATTTTTTGAATTATAGATTTTGCATCAACGGGATTTTCTAAAAGATATTCAATAAGATGCTCATTGATTAATGATTCTATTGCTGATTTTGCTTCAGATGAAACTAATTTATCTTTTGTTTGCGAAGAAAATTTTGGATCAGGTAATTTAATTGATATGATTGCCGTTAATCCTTCTCGCGTGTCTTCTCCTGTAATAATAGTTTTATTTTTTTTATTATATCCTTCTCGCTCAATATGCAAGTTTAACGTTCGTGTAACTCCAGATCTAAAACCTGCTAAATGGGTGCCACCATCCTTTTGCGGTATATTATTTGTAAAACAATATATATTCTCTTTATGTGTTTCATTCCATTGAATAGCTACTTCTAATTCAACGTTGTTTTTAATCGATTTAAAATAAAATATATTTGAATTAATTATTAATTTATTTTTATTTAAAAACTTAATAAAAGCTTTAAGACCACCTTTATAATGATAATGATTTTCTACATAATTTCTATTATCTTTTAAACTGATAGAAACATTAGAATTAAGAAAAGATAATTCACGTAAACGTTTAGACAAAATTTCATATTGAAATTTTCTTTTATTCGTAAAAGTTTTATGACTAGGCCAAAATCTAATATATGTACCTGTTTTATTTGTTTTTCCAATTTGTAATAAAGGTGATTCTGGAATTCCATTCTTGTATATTTGTCGATATTGTTTTTGGTTTTTATATATTATTAATTCTAGTTTTTCTGACAAAGCATTTACAACTGAAATACCTACGCCATGCAGTCCGCCAGATATTTTGTATGAAGAATTATCAAATTTTCCTCCCGAATGTAATACAGTCATAATGACTTCTGCTGCTGAAATTTTTTCTTCGCGATGTATATCTGTTGGAATTCCTCTTCCATCGTCTTGTATTGATACAGAATTATCTTTATGAACAATAACTATTATTTCTTTGCAAAATCCTGCTAATGCTTCATCAATAGAATTATCTACAATTTCAAAAACCATATGATGCAATCCACTACCGTCATCAGTATCTCCAATGTACATTCCAGGTCTTTTTCGTACTGCATCTAGTCCTCTTAGAATTTGAATATTCGAAGAATTATAGTTGTCTTTCATAAGTATTCCTACTGAATTTTTTAATGTTGCATTAATTGTTTTATTTTTTGATTTTTATTATATGTTAACTTTCAAATTAACGTTTTAGTAGCATTATAACGTAAACGGTTGAAGAATGATTTTCTGGTTCAATTTGTATAGAAGTTTGAGATTCATTTAAAAACAAAAAAATATTTTTAGTATTAATACTGTTAAGTACATCTAATATATAATACACATTAATTGATATTTCTATTGTATTATCAAAATATTCAACGTTAAACTTATCTTGTGCAGTTTCTTCTTCTTGGTTATCAGATATTGTTTTTAGCTCACCATTTTTAATAATAATTTCAATTCCAGAGAATTTTTCATGTGACAGAATAGAAGTTCGTAATAATGATTGTTTTAATAAATTATTGTTGATAATAATAGGTTTTTTAGGTTGATCTAATAAAACGCTATTATAATCAGGATATTTTCCTTCGATTAATTGAGTAGTAAAAATTAAATTATTGATGTATATCCTCAAATTATTAGTTCCTATTAAAATATGTAATAACGTTTCTTTTGTATTTAGTAATCTTAATATTTCTACTATTCCTTTATTTGGAATAATAATAGAAAAAGAATTTATACTTTCTTTTAAAAAAGTATATGATGTTGCTAGTCTATATCCATCTGTTGAAACGCTTCTAAAGCAATTTTCTTTTTTTTCGAATAACATACCGTTAAGATAATAACGAACATCTTGCTTCCCCATTGCAAATTCAGTTTTTAAAATCATATTTTTTAAGGTATCTGATGATATATAAAAACTAGAAGTATGATCAAAATTTTGGCGATTAGGAAAATTTTCAGCTGGTAAGGTTGATAGTATATAACTACTATTTTCGCAAGAAATATATATTTTATTATTTTTTAATTGTATTTGAACATCTGATGTTGTTGGTAAATTTTTGCAAATATTTAATATTTTTTTTCCTGAAATAGTTATTTTACCTGGTATATGTTCTCTCAACGTTTTGATGTTTGCAATTATTTCATTTTCTAAATTTGTTGTTGTTAAAAATAATATACCTTTTTTGATTTCTATAAGAATATTTTCTAAGATAGGAAGTGATGTGTTTTTAACTAACAAACGAATAATTTTTTTTAAATTTTCAACTAAAATATTATTTTTAATAACGAATTTCATAAAATCACACGGATAAAGTTCTAATTAAGTTGGAAAAATCTTCTTTAATATCATGACATTCTTTTCTTAATTGTTCAATTTTACGACAAGCATGTAGCACGGTGGTGTGATCTCTTCCACTAAATGCATTACCAATTTCTGGTAAGCTATGATTAGTTAATTTTTTTACCATAGCCATAGCCATTTGTCTTGGTCTAGTTATTGAACGAGAACGTCTTCTAGATAATAAATCTGATATTTTGATTTTATAGTACTCTGCAACTGTTTTTTGGATGTTATCAATTGTTATCAGCTTTGTTTGTAAAGCTAATATATCTTTTAGTGCTTCTCGTGCGAATTCAATTGTAATAGATCTATGCGTAAAATTAGAATTAGCAATTATTCTATTTAAAGCGCCTTCTAGTTCGCGAACATTAGAACATAAACGTTTAGCGATAAAAAAAGCGACTTCGTCAGGTAGTATAATTTTTTTTTCATCGGCTTTTTTAATTAGTATAGCCACTCTTGTTTCTAGCTCTGGTGGATCTATAGAAATAGTTAAACCCCATCCAAATCTTGATTTTAATCGATCTTCCACACCCTTTATTTCTTTTGGATAACGATCTGAAGTTAATATAATTTGATGATTTCCTTCTAAAAGAGTGTTAAATGTATGAAAAAATTCTTCTTGAGAGCGTTCTTTATGCGCAAAAAATTGAATATCATCAATTAACAATGCGTCAACTGAACGATAATATAATTTAAATTTTTCGATTTCATTGTTTTTTAAAGCTTGAACCATATCTTGAACAAAACGTTCAGAATGCATATAAGTTATTTTCATATTATATTTATATGTTAATATCTTATTTCCAATAGCGTGAAGCAAATGTGTTTTACCTAACCCAGTTCCTCCATATAAAAAAAGTGGATTATAAGAATTACCTGGATTATGAGCTACTTGAGAAGCTGCTGCACATGCCAACTGATTGGATTTTCCTTCTATAAAGTTTTCAAATTTATTTTTTTTATTAATGTTAGAATTATAAGATATATCATTCGAAATAGGTATTTTATCCCATTTTCGTTTTATTTTTATTTTTTTTAAATAGTTTAAACTGTTTTTTTTAAATTTTTTTTCTTCAGAATTTTGGTATACTTTAAATGTTAATAATGGTGTGTTTAATCCACAAACACTCTTTAGTATTTTTTTAAAAGTAATTAAATATTTATCTTTTACCCACTCTAGTATAAATTGATTTGGAGCATGTATTTCTAAAATATTGTTGTTTAGTTTAGCTTTCAGAGAGCGTATCCACATACTAAATTCTGTGGATGGTAACTCATCCTGTAACTGGTCAAGACATTGTTTCCAAAGACAAAGTGACACGGTATAGACTCCAAGCCAACGAATTGAATAAAATTAAAGTTTTATAAAAAATTTTTTATTTCTATGTTAAAAAATTATATAACATCATATTTTTAAAGTAAAAGTTATATAATTTAAAATGGGTTCATATAAAAAAAATGATCTGACTTATTTTCTGGGTGTTTACTTGGTAAAATTATTTTATCTATATTTTATTTTTACAACTCATAACTTAATCGTATATTTAAAATAAAATATCAAAATATTTATAAATATTTTTCATATTTTAAAAAATTTTAAAAATTTTTTTGAAATAAATTAATTTTTAAAAATATGTTTTTTGTATTTATACTTAACTAATTATACAATCTTATTAATTTTTTCTAGGTAAATATTAAAATGAAGCGAACTTTTCAACCATCAATATTAAAGCGTAATCGTTCACATGGGTTTAGAATTCGAATGGCAACTAAAAATGGCCGTTATATTTTATCACGAAGACGTGCTAAATTGAGAGCTCGTTTGAGTATTTCTAATAAATAATAGGTTTCATATAATGTTAAATTATTTTTTTAAAAAAAAATCTAGATTATTAAAGCCTATAAATTTCGAATACGTTTTTAAAAAAAATTGCGTTCAAAAAAATTTTGAACTAACTATTTTAGGACGACCAAATTTATTAGGATATCCTAGATTAGGTATTAATATACCTAGAAAAAATATAAAATATGCATATAAGCGCAATATAATTAAAAGATTAATTCGAGAAACTTTTCGTTTATTACAACATAAATTAACTTCTATGGATTTTGTAGTAATAGCCCAAAAGAATGTTATTTTTCTAAAAAATAAGAATGTTATTAACATATTGGAGAATTTATGGTTAAAATATCGTCAATAATTGTACGATTTTTAAGTTTCTTTATTTTGACTTATCAGTATTGTATCAGTCCTTTTATGCAATCACGTTGTCGTTTTTATCCAACTTGCTCAACGTATATGTTATTATCTTTACGTAAATTTGGTTTTATTAAAGGTGTGATATTAACAATTTTTCGTTTATTTAAGTGTCATCCATTGCATTCGAATGAATGCAATTCTATATCTTTAAATGCAAAAGATAAAAGCGAATATTAATTATGGAAGTACAGCGTAATTTTTTTATTTTTGTTTTTTTGTTTGTCTCTTTTTTATTGTGGCAAAAATGGCAAAACCAATCATTTTCAAACGATTATAATAATGAAAAAAGCAGTATAAATATTAATTTTAAAAAAAAAGATTATCTTAATCACATTGTAATTAAAAACGATGTCATCCGTTTAGTGATAAATATGCATGGAGGCGATATAGAAGAAGCTAGCTTATTAACTTATAAAGATAAATTAAATTCTCCTAAACCACTTAAATTGTTAGAAACAAGATCAGATTTTATTTATCAAGCACAAAGTGGATTGATCGGAAGAGATGGTCCTGATAATGCAGAGAATTATAGCAGACCACTCTATCATGCAAAAAATAATTTTTTTGAATTGAAAAAAAATCAAAAAGAATTACGTGTTCCAATAATTTTTACTAATAAAAATAATGTTATTTATACTAAAACTTTTATTCTTAAACCAGACAAATATGATATAAAGATAGAATATAACATACATAATTTTAGCAAAAATAGTTTACAACTTCGCATGTTTAATCAGTTAAAACAAACCATCAAACTTCCTAAAGAACGCGATATTTATAGTGGAAATTTTGCTTTACAGACATTTCGAGGAGCCGCATATTCAAGTACTGATACAAAATATGAAAAATATAAGTTTGATGATATTTCTAATAATCAACAATTACATATTTTCACTAAAAGTGGTTGGATTGCAATGTTGCAACAATATTTTTCTGTAGCGTGGATACTTGAAGAAGATGTAAATTTGAATACTATTTACACCTCTTATATTGATCATAATATTGCCGCTATCGGATATAAATCTTCTTTTTTTAATATTCCCTCTGGTTCAGAGTCTATTATAACATCAAAAATTTGGATAGGTCCTGCTTTACAAAAAGATATGGCATTGGTAGCTGCAAATTTAGATTTAACAGTAGATTATGGATGGCTTTGGTTTTTATCACAACCGTTGTTTAAGTTGTTAAGTATGTTACATAGTATTATAGGAAATTGGGGTTTTTCTATTGTTTTAATTACATTTATTATGAAAGCTATAACTTATCCTTTAACAAAAGCACAATACATTTCTATGGCTAAAATGCGAAAATTACAACCTAAAATTAATGAAATAAAAAATAATTTTAGTAAAAATAAACAGCGTATGAGTCAAGAAATAATGAATTTATATAAAAAAGAGAAGATTAATCCATTAGGAGGTTGTTTGCCTGTTTTTATACAAATGCCTATTTTTTTATCTCTTTATTATATGTTAATTGGATCTGTCGAATTGCGTCATGCTCCTTTTTTGCTATGGATTAAAGATCTATCTGATCAGGATCCTTATTATGTTTTACCTGTTATTATGGGTATTACAATGTTTTTTATTCAAAAAACATCATCTAGTCATTCTTCGGATCCATTGCAACAAAAAATAGCACATTTTATGCCTGTTGTTTTTACTGTATTTTTTTTATGGTTTCCCGCTGGATTAGTTTTATACTATATAGTGAGCAATTTAGTCACTATTATACAACAAAAAATTATTTTATTTAATTTTGAAAAAAGAAATAATTAAAGTAAGAATTTTGATTTTAATTTAAAAAAAATTTATTTTAAATAAGAAAGTATTTTATGATACGAAATGATACTATTGTTGCTCCAGTTACTTACCCAGGTAAAAGCTCTGTTGGAATATTACGTGTTTCTGGAATAAATGCAAAAGAAGTTGCGATAAAAATTCTAGGTAAAATACCTAAACCAAGATTTGCAACGTACACAAAATTTTTAAATAAAAATAATAAAGTTTTAGATCAAGGAATATCTTTATGGTTTCCTGCTCCTTTCTCGTTTACAGGCGAAGACGTATTAGAATTGCAAGGACATGGCAGTCCGTTGCTAATGGACTTATTGATAAAAAGAATTTTATCTATTAAGCATACAAGATTAGCTAAACCAGGTGAATTTTGTGAGCGTGCTTTTTTAAATGGTAAAATTGATTTAGTTCAAGCTGAGGCTATAGATGATTTAATTAATTCTGAAACTGAATCTATGGCAAAAGGTGCATTAAGTTCTTTAGAGGGAAGTTTTTCATATTACATAACTAATCTAGTTGAAAGATTAAATAAATTTCGTATTAATATCGAGTCTAGTATAGATTTTTCAGAAGAAGAAATTGATTTTAATTTTGATGATATTATTCTTCAACATTTAAAAGAATTAGATAATCAATTTTTACAAATAAAAAAAGTGATTATAAACAAAAGCGTGATAAGAGAAGCGAAAAAAATTATAATTTTTGGGCCTCCTAATGCTGGAAAATCTAGTTTATTAAATGTTTTATCTTCGCGTAATCGAGCAATAGTCACGAATATTCCTGGTACAACACGCGACCTTCTTTATGAGCATGTAAATATTAATGGTTTTTTATGTGAAATAATTGATACAGCAGGTTTACATAATACTAAAAATGAAGTTGAAAAAATTGGTATTAATCGAGCCTGGGATACACTTAAAACATGTGATCATGTTTTATTTGTAATAGATAAGACAATAGATATTGAAATACAAAAGAAAATATCGCATGATTTTATTAAAAAAATTAATTCATATAATTGTTGCATACAAACAACTTTCGTTTTAAATAAAAATGATTTATTAAAAGATGAATTTGATATAAAAAAAATAGGAGATTATTACTTCATTAGTATTTCTGCTATTACAGGTCAAGGATTAGATATATTAAAGAAACATCTTGTAAAAGTAGAAAAAAATAAAGAAAAAGAAGGTTTATTTGTTGCTAGAAGACGTCATTTACATCAAATTGAATTATCTTATGTTGAGTTTCTAAAAGCAAAAAAAACATGGTTAAATTATAAAAATATTGAGTTATTAGCTGAATCATTGCGCTTAATAAATCAATTATTAGGAGAAATAACAGGTTCTTTTAGTTCGAATGATTTATTAAGTCGTATTTTTTCTACTTTTTGCATAGGAAAATAAATTGTTAGAAAAATTTATGCCCGGAGGCGGAATTGAACCGCCGACACGGGGATTTTCAGTCCCCTGCTCTACCGACTGAGCTATCCGGGCATTTTTTACATTAAATCATCAAAGGTAAAACTTTGTCAATACTTTTTTTGTCTAAATTAAATTACATACTATATTAAGAACTGATTTAAACAATATTTAAAAAAAACTCATTAAAAATAATTTTTACCCTTGAAACTTTTCATAAGCATCCCTATATTTAATATTAAAGATAAAATATTAAAAAATATAAATCTAAAAATATATTTTAAATAAATAAAAGGATTATTCACAGGAGTATTGTTATATGAAAATTCGTCCGTTGCATGATCGTGTACTTGTAAAACGTCAAGAAGCAGAATCAAAATCTGCCGGTGGTATTGTTCTTACAGGATCTGCTGCCAGCAAGTCAAACCGAGGCACAGTTACAGCAGTTGGTAATGGTCGTATTCTGGATAATGGAAATATTAAACCATTAGATGTGAAAGTTGGAGATATTGTAATTTTTAACGAAGGTTATGGTGCAAAAACAGAAAAAATTGATAACGAAGAATTATTAATTTTAACTGAAAGTGACATTTTAGCGATTGTTGAATAGTAAAATATGCTAACTATGCTTATATATCTATAAAAAATATATTTAAGGAAATGTCAAAATGGGTGCTAAAGATGTAAAATTTGGTAATGAAGCTCGAATTAAAATGCTTCGTGGGGTTAACGTATTAGCTGATGCAGTTAAAGTTACTTTAGGTCCAAAAGGTAGAAATGTAGTTTTAGATAAATCCTTTGGAGCTCCTAGTATTACGAAAGATGGTGTTTCAGTAGCTCGCGAAATCGAATTAGAAGATAAATTCGAAAATATGGGAGCTCAGATGGTAAAAGAAGTTGCATCCAAAGCGAATGATGCAGCTGGAGATGGAACTACAACAGCAACGTTGCTAGCGCAATCAATAGTTAATGAAGGTCTAAAAGCTGTTGCCGCTGGAATGAATCCTATGGATTTAAAACGAGGTATTGATAAAGCTGTAATTAGTGCTGTTGAAGAGCTTAAAAACTTATCGGTACCTTGCTCTGATTCTAAAGCAATTACACAAGTAGGTACTATTTCTGCTAATGCTGATGAAAAAGTTGGTGCTTTAATTGCTGAGGCTATGGAAAAAGTAGGTAATGATGGAGTTATTACAGTAGAAGAAGGAACAGGTTTACAAAACGAACTTGAAGTTGTTAAAGGTATGCAATTTGATCGAGGTTATTTATCGCCTTATTTTATTAATAAGCCAGAAACTGGAATTGTTGAATTAGAAAATCCATATATTTTAATGGCTGATAAAAAAATTTCTAATGTTCGAGAAATGCTTCCAATATTAGAATCTGTTGCAAAATCTGGAAAACCATTGTTAATTATTTCAGAAGATTTAGAAGGAGAAGCTTTAGCTACGTTAGTCGTCAATTCTATGCGTGGAATTGTGAAAGTTGCCGCTGTTAAAGCTCCTGGATTTGGTGATAGAAGAAAAGCAATGTTACAAGATATTTCGATTCTAACTGGAGGTTCTGTAATTTCAGAAGAACTAGCAATGGAATTAGAAAAATCTACTTTAGAAGATTTAGGACAAGCAAAACGTGTTGTAATTAATAAAGATACGACAACTATAATTGGTGGTGTTGGAGAAAAACATGCCATCCAAAGTCGTATTAGTCAAATTCGTCAAGAAATTCAAGAAGCTACTTCTGATTATGATAAAGAAAAGTTAAATGAGCGTTTAGCTAAGCTATCTGGTGGTGTTGCAGTACTGAAAGTTGGAGCTGCGACAGAAGTAGAAATGAAAGAGAAAAAAGCTCGTGTCGAAGATGCTTTACATGCAACTCGAGCTGCTGTAGAAGAAGGTGTTGTTGCTGGTGGTGGTGTTGCATTGGTACGTGTAGCTGGAAAAATATCTAGTTTACGCGGACAAAATGAAGATCAAAATGTTGGAATTAGAGTAGCTTTACGTGCAATGGAAGCTCCTTTACGTCAAATTGTTTCAAATTCAGGTGAAGAACCTTCTGTAGTAACTAATAATGTAAAAGACGGAAAAGGTAATTACGGTTATAATGCTGCGACTGATGAATATGGAGATATGATTGATTTTGGAATATTAGATCCTACTAAAGTTACAAGATCTGCTTTACAATATGCTGCATCTGTTGCTGGTTTAATGATTACAACAGAATGTATGGTAACAGATTTACCGAAAGATGAAAAATCTTCTGACACAAGCGCTTCTCCTGCCGGTGGAATGGGTGGAATGGGCGGAATGATGTAAAAATTTTTTAGTTAATCATTGTTCAAATTAATTTAAAGATTTCTTTCCTCAGATATATTTTCTGAGGAAAGAATTGATTTTAAATAAAAATAAAAGTTTCATAGCTAAAATTGTAAGAGTTATATTTTAAGATATAAATAACTTTTTAAAATAATTTAATTTTTTTATTTTATTAATTATAAAAACTTATTTTAAATTTTTTTAGTTAATGCATAATAAATATATATTGAAATTTTGTTTTTATAAGAAAGATTAATATCTTTCGTTATAGAGGTTTCATGAGAGTATATCAAAGCAATAATTTTCGTGTTGGTTGCAAAATTATTTTTGAAAATCAACCTTGTTTAATAGAATCCAGTGAATTTGTTAAACCTGGAAAAGGCCAAGCTTTTGTTCGTGTTAAATTAAGAAAATTGTTAACAAATCAACTGATAGAAAAAACATTTAAATCAACAGATTCATTAGAAGTAGCTGATGTTTCAGAATATAAATTATCTTATTTATATAATGATGGTAATTTTTGGTATTTTATTAATAATGACACTTTCGAAGATTTATCAGTGGAAAAACAAATTATCGGTTTAAATTCAAAATGGTTATTAGAGCAAGATACGTGCATTATTACTTTTTGGAATAACCAACCCATTTCTATTACACCTAATATTTTTGTAGAGTTAAAAGTAGTAGATACAGAAGCAACTTTAAAAAGTGATACTATAAGTACAAATACTAAATTAGCTAAATTAAGTACAGGAGCAGTTGTAAAAGTTCCATCATTTATACAAATTGGATCTTTAATTAAAATTGATACACGTTCGGGTGAGTATGTAGCTAGAGTTAAATAAAAACCTCAAATCAAACATTTATTAGTATTCATCGCCTTTGACATATTGTCTATAGCTTTCCCATTCAAAAGTTAACCATAAACTATTACCTAATCTCATTCTATCAATTACTCTTTCTCCTAATAAGTTTTTCATTCCTTTATGATCTAAGTTTGATAGCATACCAGTAGATCGTTTTGAAGATGATCTTCTATCAACGATTTGGTTGATAATTACTTTTTCATATCTTGACTCAGTTTGCATTCCAATTTCATCAATCATTAATAAATCAACACTACTTAGATTATGTAATAAATTTTCTTCAGTGATATTGCTAGATCCGCTAAATGTACCTTTCATATTGGACATTAAATCGGCTACCGTTACTATTAAAATACTTTTTCCATGTAAAATTAAATAGTTTCCTATAGCTGATGCTAAATGATTTTTACCAGTTCCAGGTCGACCTGAGAAAATAAAACTTGCAATATTTTCATTAAACTCTTCAGCGTAACGTTTTGCTGCTTTAAGTACTTTTCTTTGCCCTTCATGTTCAATTTTATAATTTTCAAATGAACAATTCATATATAATTCACGAATTCCAGATCTTCCTAACACTCTTTGCATTTTCATTGCTTTATTTTGACGTAATATTGATTCAGAAGATATTCTTCCTTGTTCTTGATTCCAAGCTAGTAAATCTTGATCATTTTCAAATTTAGGTTTTATATTGTTAGGCATAATGCGTTGAAGACGTTTAAAAAATTCAGTATAAAATGTCATTAGTTCCCTCTAAATCCATCAGGTGTTTTTTTATCAGGTACTGGTATATAAGTAATATCTTTTTGTTTTTTAAGCAAATTAAAAGAACGCACTTTCTGTAGACTTCTTGCTAATTTTTGCTCCCATTGTACGTGATAAAAAAAACAACCTTCAGCTTCCCAATAAGAAATAAAAGCATTAAGTTCGTGACTTGATACTTCTTTATCTAATATTATACCCCATAACGCTGCTTTTCGAAGAAAGTCTTTATCAGGAGTCCATTTTGAATGCATAGAAAATTTTTGTTTTATTTTTTTTTCTTTTGATATATCTTCTTGTTCAAAATTGTATTCAAGATCAAATATTTTTTTTAATACTGTTGGAGTTACAACATAAAAAAGAATTTTTTTATTTTTTGATATAGATAGAACTCCATTTTTAGCTTCATTTATCATATTAATAGGATTTTTACAAAATAAATCTAGATTTATATTTTTAGATACTAAAATTTTCATAAATTTTGATTCCATTTAATTTGTTAATGCTTTTAAATTTTAATCTTTTCGTAAATATAAAGATAGAATGCAATATTATTGGTTGTTTTTTTTTTATATAAAGTAAAATTATGTGGTATGATTAAAGATTGATTTTTTTTAGTTTCTATATAAATTATTGACTTATTTTTTATCCATTTTCTTTTCTCTAGTAAAATTATAGTATTTTCTATTAATTTTGTATTATATGGTGGATCTATAAATATTATATCATATGGTTTCTTCGTTTTTTTTAACCACTCCAAGGTGTTCGTATGTATGATTTCTATGTTAGATACATTTAATTCTTTTGAGTTTTTTATCAATGAAAATACGATTTTTTTTTCTATTTCTAGTAAAGTAACAAATTCAGCATGTCGAGATATAGCTTCTAATCCTAATGCCCCACTTCCTGCGAAACAATCTAGACAACGAGAATTTTTAATATCTTTAGCAAGCCAATCAAATAGTATTTCTCTAATTCGATTAGTTGTTGGACGTATATTTAAATTATTTTTAAAAGATATTTTCTTTCCCTTAAGCTTGCCTGAAATAATATAAACTCTTCCATTTTTTCTTAAAAAAGAATTATACATTTTATTAGATGTCTATGTTAGTGATATAATTCATTTTATTATTAAATATAATTTAAATAAATATTTAATTTTGCATTTTTATAATATTGAGTAAATAATTTTTACTTTTTAATTAGGAGGTAATTGAATGAATGATAATAAAAAAAATAATTTATTCTCTTGGATTAATTCAAAAATCATTAAAAGAAATAAATCTGATTTAAATAAAAATGAAATAAATAAAAAAATTAATACTGTAGTTATTAAAAAACAAGAATCTAAAAATAATATAAAAATTGATTTTTTTTTTAAATTAAAAGAAAGTTTAAAAAAAACTAAAAATTTTTTTAATAATCGTATTATTCAGATTTTTAGTTCAAAAAATATAGATCAATCTTTATTTGAAGAATTAGAAGATACTATGATTTTATCTGATATTGGTATCAATACTACTGAAAAAATTATTAAAGGATTAATTAATGACACTAATCGTCGGAAATTAAAAAATCCAAAATCAGTATATTTTATTTTGAAAGAAAGAATGCACTTAATCTTAAAGAAAGTAGAAATACCTCTTTTAATTTCGAATAAAACGCCATTTGTTATATTAGTAGTTGGTGTAAATGGAACCGGGAAAACTACAACTGCTTTAAAATTAGCAAAAAAATATAAATTAGATGGAAAATCTGTAATGTTAGCGGCAGCTGATACATTTCGTGCTGCTGCGATAGATCAATTAAAAACATTAGGAAAAACACATGATATTCCAGTTATAGCTCAAGTTTCAGGGGCGGATCCAGCGGCAGTAGCATTTGATGCATTAAAATCTGCTATTTCTAAGAAAATTGATGTTTTAATCATTGATACAGCAGGAAGACTACATAACAAGCAACATTTATTAGAAGAGCTTAAAAAGATAGTTAGAGTTGTTAAGAAACTAAATGTATCTGCTCCACATGAAATAGTGCTAGTGATTGATGCTTGTAATGGTCAAAATACAATTAGACAGACTGAAATGTTTAATAAATCACTTAATTTAACTGGGTTAATTATTACTAAATTAGATGGCACAGCTAAAGGAGGAGTAATTTTTTCTTTATCAGATCAATTTTCTATTCCTATTCGTTATATTGGAACTGGTGAAAAATCAACTGATTTGATTACTTTCAATAGTAATAATTTTATTAATTCTATTTTTGATGATATAAAGTAATTTTTTGTAAAATTTTAAACATAAAATAGTTTGTATTATTTGTTTCAATATTAATGTGTGTAATATTTATATAAATTTTTGATTTTAAATTTTAATTAAAGTATGATAAAAAATCCCACATACTTGTAATTTATTTAATGTATTTCATTCATGCGGGAGTTAACATGGCCAATAAAGTACAGATTTTGTCTGTTACATCATTAGGTAACTTAGATGCTTATATTAGAATAGCTAATTTATGGCCTATGTTATCTATTGAAGAAGAAAAATTATTAACTCGACGCTTACGTTATCACGGTGATTTAGATGCTGCTAGAACTTTAATTCTTTCTCATCTTCGGTTTGTCATTCACATTTCACGAAATTATTCAGGGTATGGTTTGCTTCAAGCTGATCTAATACAAGAGGGAAATATAGGTTTAATGAAAGCAGTTCGAAGATTTAATCCAGAAATTGGGGTTCGTTTAGTGTCTTTTGCAGTTCATTGGATTAAATCTGAAATACATGAATATGTGCTTAGAAATTGGCGAATTGTAAAAGTAGCAACTACAAAATCTCAAAGAAAATTATTTTTTAACTTAAGAAAAAGTAAAAATAGATTAGGTTGGTTTAATAAAGAAGAAATTGAAATAGTTGCTCGAGAATTAGGTGTAACTACAGCTGATGTTAGAGAAATGGAATCTCGTATGTCAGCTCAAGATATAACGTTTAATCCATTTCCAGATGATGATTTAAAAGATAGTAAGAATAGTTTAAATATGCATTATTTGCAAGATAAAACATCTGATTTTGCTCATGGATTTGAACAGGATGATTGGGATGAACATGCAACACATAAATTAAGTGATGCTTTGTTAGGTTTAGATCAACGTAGTCGTGATATTATTAAATCTAGATGGTTAGATAAAAGCAAAAAAAATAACACTTTACAAGCCTTGGCAAACAATTATGGTATTTCTGCAGAGCGTGTACGACAATTAGAGAAAAATGCTATGAAAAAATTAAAAATAGCTATAGAAAATTAGACTAAGAATAAAAATAATTAATTATAATATGCTCTATATAGAGTATGAGACTGTATTAAGTAATTTAAAACTCATACTCTTTTATAAAATAAATATAAATTTTTACTCTACTGTAACAGATTTCGCAAGATTTCTTGGTTGATCTATGTTAGTTCCTTTACTTAAAGCAATATAATATGCAAGTAATTGCAATGGAATTATATAAAAAATAGGCGCGATTATTTCTTCCACATATGGAACTTTTAAAGATGTTATATTTTTTTCTAAATTTATTTCTTCATCAGAGAAAATATAAATTAAACCACCTCTTGTGCATATTTCTTGGATATTTTTTTTTGTTTTTTCAAGCAACGAGTTTTTTGGCGCTGTAATAATAATAGGTATATCTTTATCAATTAATGCAAGAGGTCCATGTTTTAACTCTCCACACGGATAAGCTTCGGCATGAATATAAGCAATTTCTTTTAATTTTAATGCTCCTTCCATGGCTATTGGATACTGGTCACTTCTTCCAAGAAAAAGAATGTTTTTTGCATTATGTAATTTCTTTGCTATATTTTGAATTTCTTTATTTTTTTTTAAAATTTCTTCAATTCTATATGGTAAAATAGTTAAAACTTTTACAATTTTTTTTTCAATATTATTTTCTTTTTTTTTAATGTTTATTATTTTTGCTACCAACATTAATAAAACAGTTAGTTGTGTAGTAAAGGATTTTGTAGAAGCAACTCCTATTTCAACTCCAGCTTTAGTTAATAAATAATTATCAGATTCTTGTACTAAAGATGAACTTTTCATATTGCAGATAGTTAAATTTCCTAAATATCCTAATTTTTTAGATATTCTTAAAGCTTTTAAAGTATCTGCTGTTTCACCTGATTGGGATAAAGTAACAAAAAAACTTTTTTTTCTGACTGCTAATTTTCTAGAGGTAAATTCAGAAGCTACTTCTACGTCACATGGAATATTCGCTAATGATTCAAACCAATGTTTAGCAACCATAGCAGCATGGTAAGAAGTTCCGCATGCAACTATATGAATATGTTCTAAATGTAAAAAAATATTTTTTTCTTTCAAACCTAATTCTGAAAAATAAATAGTTTCATTATCTTTTAAACGATTTTTCAGAGCATTTTGAATGGATTTTGGTTGTTCATATATTTCTTTTTCCATGTAATATTTATATTTTCCTTTTTTTATATATTCATATTGAACATCGGATTTAATTATTTTTCTTTGCGCTATAGAATTTTTTTTATTAAAAATTTTAATTTTTTCTGATTTTACAATAGCAATATCTCCTTCTTTTAAATATATAAAATTTTTTGTAACACTTAATAAGGCAATTTGATCTGAAGCGATAAAATTTTCTCCTATACCTAATCCAATAACTAATGGGCTCCCAGAACATACAGCTATTAATTTTGATGAGTTTTTACTATCCATAATCACCATACTATAATTCCCTTTTAATTGTGTTAAACTATGATTAATAATTTCTAAAAGAGATTTACCTGCTTTTTTTTGCTCCCAATGCAATAGATGCGCAATAACTTCGGTATCTGTATCGGAATGAAATATATAACCTTTTTCTTCTAAAAAAGATTTAATTTGCAAGCTATTTTCAATAATACCATTATGAACAATAGAAATGTGTGAGGAAATATGTGGATGTGTATTTTCTTCTGAAACTTTTCCGTGAGTTGCCCATCGTGTGTGAGCAAGACCAATTTTCCCAAATAATTTTTTATTTTTTGTTTTTTTTATTAATTTGTTTACTTTACCTACAGATCTTACTCGAATAAACTTATTATATTCATTTATTAAAGCCAATCCAGAAGAATCATATCCTCTATATTCTAATCGTTGAATACTTTCAAGAAGAAAATTAGTTATATTACGTTGTGTTACTGCAGCAACAATACCACACATATAAATCTACCTTTTTTATTATAAAATAATTTTTATCAGTAAGTAGTTTTTGTCATTTTTTTTTAGCAAGAATCCAGTTTTCTTTATGTTTTTGTTCTTTTTTATTGTAAACTAAACATGGTTTTTCTACATTTTTTATTACGGTAGTACCTGCTGCAATAGTTGTATCCTTAGAAATTTTAATCGGGGCGACTAATTCACTATTGGAGCCTATGAAAACATTGTTACCAATAATTGTTTTTGATTTTTTTAAACCATTATAATTGCATGTAATGCTTCCTGCACCAATATTAACTTGAGAACCAATCTCAGAATCTCCAATATAACTAAGATGTTTTATTTTAGATTTTTTTTCTATAGTACTTTCTTTTATTTCAACAAAATTTCCTATATGTATTTCATTATTTAATATGGTGTTATTTCTAAGATGACAAAAAGGTCCTATTATACAATTTTGTCCTATTTTAACATTTTCCATAATACTATATTCTTTAATTTGAGATTTATTTTGAATAATACTATTTTTAATTATACATCCAGCTCCAATTTTTATATTATCTCCTAAAGTGACATTACCTTCCAATATAACACCGGTGTCTATTTCTATATTTTTTCCGTGTTTTAATATTCCTCTTAAGTTAAAACGACTTGGATCTTTTAACATAACTCCAGAAATCATAAGATTTTTAGTTATTTTTTTTTGAATAATTTTTTCTGAAATAGATAATTGAAGTTGATTATTGATACCTAATATTTCTTTGTAATTTACAGTTTCTACTGTCGAAATAGTACTTCCTTCCAAATAAGCTAAGTAAACAATATCTGTAGCATATAATTCTGCATCAACGTCGTTTTTTTTAATTTTTAAGATCCATCTTTTTAAATCTTTTCCATTGGCTATAAATGTTCCGGAATATACTTCTTTAATTAATTTTTCTTTATTTTTAGCGCATTTATCTTCTATAATTCTGATTACTTTTCCTTTTTTTCTTGCAACCCTACCATACCCTTCTGGATTTTTTATACTACTAGTCAACAAACTTAGATTTGATTTTTTTTTAGACTCTTGCAATTTTTTGATAGACTCTTTTGAAATAAATGGCATATCGCCATAAAGAACAATAATGTTTTCATTGTCTAAAAAATTTTTTGATGCTATATTTATGGCATCACCTGTGCCTTTTTGATGTTTTTGAATTACCCATTTTACAGAAAAATTTTGAGTTTTAGATAATATTTCTTTTATATTGCTAGTGCAAACTAATATAATTCTTTCAGGTTTAATAGATTTTGCTGTATTTAAGACATATTCTAATATTGTTTTTCCGCCTAATTTATGCAATACCTTTGGGTAATTAGATTTCATTCTACTACCTTTTCCTGCTGCTAATATCACAATAGTTGTTTTATTTTTTAACATATATATCCTTTTAATATTTATTTAAATATATAAATTTCTTCAATTAATTTATTTAAAATTATTAAATTTATCACATTATGATTTTTATATAATATATATAAATTGATTATAAAAATATTTAAGCAATAAATACTTTACTTTACATTAAGGTTTATTATGTATCGAATTATCACAGTGGATTTAGATGGTACTTTATTGTCTCCACAAAATAAAATAACAAAATATACGAAAAAAATCATAAAATTATTATTAAGTAAAGGTTTATATGTTGTTTTTGCTTCGGGTCGTCATCATATAGATATGATGTATATTCGAGATAGTTTAAATATTAAAATTTTCATGATCACTTCAAATGGAGCTAAAATTTATGGTTTAGATAATCAGTTAATTTTTGAAAATGATTTAAATATAGATATTGCTTCTAATCTTATTTATTTAACGCATTTAGATTCAGATATTATTACACAAGTTTATCAAAATGATCACTGGTATATAAACAACAGTAAAATTAAAAATAATTTTTGCCCAAGTTTATCTTTGCTTCAATACCAATATTTTCATCCAGATACATTTAATTTTAGTAAAATTAGTAAAATTTTTTTCACAAGTAATAATTTTAAAAAATTATTTAATCTTGAAAAACATATTATTGATTCGTTAGACAAAAAAGTGCATGCTAACTTTTCTTCTCCGGGATGTTTAGAGGTGATATCTGGAAAAACTTCTAAGGGATTTGGATTAAAAATTATATCTAATAATTTAGGTATTTCTTTAAAGGAATGTATTACATTTGGTAATGGTATGAATGATTATGATATGTTAAAGATTTCTGGGAAAGCATGTATTATGGAAAACTCTGATTTACGTTTAAAAAATATCTTACCACATGCTGAAGTTATTGGAAATAATAAAGATGATAGTGTAGCAGTGTTTTTAAATAAAATGTTTATTATTTAAAACTTTTAATTATATAAAATTTTTTTTAATTAATATTTAACATTTTTAAAATAACTAGGATATAGTATATGTCGAATAAGTTTTAAATGACTATTTACATGTGAAGATATCGAAAAAATAAAGTTTTGTATAGTTAATTCTTTTTGTTCACCATTTCTTACAGCAGCATACAATCTTTTCCATATACCTTTTCCTATTTTCCTTGTTACAATTAAGTTTTGTTTTTCAAAATCATCTACTACCCAATATGGTAAAGCAGTAATTCCCATCTGTGCTGATACCATTTGTATAAGAAGCGAAGTATTATTTACATTTTTAAATATTGGTGTTATCCCCGCTGGTTGTAAAAAAAATTTCCATATATCTAATCTATGACGTTCTACTGGGTATGTCATTAATATTTCAGATGATAAATCTTCTGGAATAATATTTTGTTCTTTTTTTGCTAAAGGGTGATTAGGAGATAAAATTAATCGGACTTCAAAATCAAACATAGGTATATAAATTAAATTGCTTTTAGGTAAAACTTCAGAAGTTAATACAATATCTAGTTTACCTTGTTGAAGAGAAGGTTGTGGGCTAAAAATCATATCTGAATAAAAATCTATTTCTACTTTTGGCCAGTTTTTATGAAAAATTTTTAGCGCAGGTATTAACCAATGAATGCAGCTATGGCATTCAATTGCAATTTTAATAACTTTATGGTGAGTGTATTTGCAATTTTTTATTGCTTTGTCTATTTTAGGTAATATTTCTTTAGATAATTTTAGTAAAATTTTTCCTTGAATTGTAAATTTAATAGGATTAGTTTTTCTAATAAATAATTTAAAACCTAATCTTTTTTCCAGTTCATTGCATTGATGAGAAATGGCTGATTGCGTCTGATGTAATTGAATTGCAGTAGAGCTTAATGAACCGCTATTTTTTAAGATTTGTAGCGTTCGAAGATGTTTTATTTCGATCATGAGATTCCTTCATATCGATGATTAAATATTTTCGCTTGCGTATTTTATTTAATACTAGAATTATAAGATATCTATTTTAAATAAATCAATTGTTAAATTATGAATAAATATTTATTAAA
Organism: Buchnera aphidicola (Aphis gossypii); assembly: GCF_013394915.1. NCBI lineage: Bacteria > Pseudomonadati > Pseudomonadota > Gammaproteobacteria > Enterobacterales > Erwiniaceae > Buchnera > Buchnera aphidicola. The sequence goes on from NZ_CP056771.1 coordinate 69,574, forward strand.
TAGCTTTAGGAGATAAAATGACTATTTCGAATCATATACTTGGATTTCCAAGAATAGGAATAAATCGAGAACTTAAAAGAGCTCAAGAATCTTATTGGTCTGGACAGATCAAACAATCAGATTTATGTTTTGTAGGAAAAAGTTTAAGACAAGATAATTGGAAAAAACAAAAAGATAATGGAATCGAATATATATCAGTTGGAGATTTTTCTTGGTATGATCATGTTTTAACTACTAGTATGATGCTTGGAAATATACCAGAAAGACATCATGATATTAGTAATTCTGTTGATTTAGATTGTTTATTTCGTATAGCTAGAGGATCTTATCCAGATGTTTCAGCATCAGAAATGACTAAATGGTTCAACACTAACTATCATTATATAGTTCCAGAGTTTAATAAAGATAGAATATTAAAATTTTCTTGGAATCAACTTTTAGAAGAAACTGATGAAGCTTTATTATTAGGATATAAAGTAAAACCTATTATTTTAGGACCTATAACATATTTATGGTTAGGAAAAGTAAAAGGTCAATACTTTGATCGTTTAGATTTACTTGATAGTATATTGCCTATATATAAACACATTTTAAATGAATTAAATAAAAGAAACATTAATTTTATTCAAATAGATGAGCCTGCTTTAGTCTTAGAGCTTCCTGAAAAATGGAAAAAAGCTTATTCTTATGCTTATAAATATTTACATGGAAAAAGTAAAATATTATTAACCACGTATTTTGATAGTATTGATCATAATATAGAATTTATTCGTAACCTACCTGTAGATGGTATTCATATTGATTTAATTTGCGGAAAGTATAATTTATTTGATTTTAACACTAAAATTCCTAAAAAATGGATTTTGTCTTTAGGAGTAATTAATGGAAGAAATGTTTGGAAGTCAGATCTTTTAAAATGGTTTAAAGTTATTTCTAAAATTTCTAAATTGCGTCAAAATTTATTGATTAGTTCATCTTGTTCATTATTACATTCTCCAATCGATTTAAATATGGAAAAAAATTTAGATGAAGAAACTAAAACATGGTTTTCTTTTGCTATACAGAAATGTAATGAATTAAAATTATTATTACAAGCGTTAAAAGACGAAAATACTAGTTTAATCAAACAATGGTGTGATCCTATTTATCAACGTAGTTTTTCTGAAAAAGTTCAAAAATTTGAAGTTCAAAAACGTGTTTCTAAAATCATAAATAATAATTTTCATCGTATTAGTGACTATGCTTTACGTTCTGAAAAGCAAAAAATTAAATTTAATTTACCTGTATTACCTACTACTACTATTGGCTCGTTTCCTCAAACAATAGAAATCAGAAAGTTAAGAAGAGATTATAAAAATAATTTAATAAACTTTAAAGAATACGAAACAGGCATTAAAAAACATATTTCAGAAGTAATAAAAATACAAGAAGAATTAGATATTGATGTTCTTGTGCATGGAGAAGCTGAACGAAATGATATGGTAGAGTATTTTGGTGAACATTTAGATGGTTTTGTATTTACAGATAACGGATGGGTTCAAAGCTATGGTTCGCGTTGTGTAAAACCACCTATTATTGTAGGCGATATTAGCCGTCCAAAATCTATTACTATAGAATGGTCTAAATATGCTCAATCTTTAACAAAAAAACCAGTAAAAGGCATGCTCACAGGACCTGTAACTATTTTATTTTGGTCTTTTCCTAGGGAAGACGTCTCATTAGAAACTATTTCTAAGCAAATTGCGCTAGCATTACATGATGAAGTTTTAGATTTAGAAAGAAACGGAATTGAAATTATTCAAATTGATGAACCTGCATTACGAGAAGGACTTCCTTTGAAAAAAAGTTTATGGAATAAATATTTAACTTGGGCTGTCGATGCTTTTCGTTTAACTTGTTTTAATGTAAAAAACACTACACAAATTCATACACATATGTGTTATTGTGAATTTAATGATATTATGGATTCTATTGCGTTATTAGATGCTGATGTTATCACTATTGAAACAGCGCGTTCTGATATGGAATTATTAGAAGTTTTCAAAGAATTTAAATATCCAAATGAAGTGGGACCAGGTGTATATGATATTCATTCTTCAAATATACCTAATATTAAATCAATTGATATTTTATTAAAAAAAGCAATGAAATATATACCATTGAGACAAATTTGGGTTAATCCAGATTGTGGTCTAAAAACAAGAAATTGGGATGAGACAGTATCTGCATTAAAGAATATGGTAGAAGCTACAAAACAAATACGAAACCAAATTAAGCAAAATACAACATAAATTAATATTATTTAAAATATATAATTAATTAAATATTAAATCATCTTTTAGATTATTTTTATATAAATAAAAATCTAAATGATGATTTAAACAATATAATAATATTTTTAATTAATTTTAAAAAAATTAAAGTTTTATTTTTTATCTTCAAGCATAGTAAAGATTAGTGTTTAAAATGACGTTTTTGAGTAAAAATCATTGCAATACTATATTTATTAGCACATTCAATAACTTCTTTATCACGAATTGATCCTCCTGGTTGGATGATACAGCTTATCCCAATACATGCCGCTTTTTCCACTCCATCTTTAAAAGGAAAAAATGCATCAGATGCCATAATAGCGCCATTAGTATCAAATCCTCTGTTTTTTGCTTTAAGATTAGCTAATTGAGTTGCATCTACTCTACTTGTTTGTCCTGGACCTATACTAATAGTAGTCTTATTAAAACCGTATAAAATTGCATTTGATTTAACATATTTAACTATTTTCCAGCAAAATATAGCATCTTTTAATTCTTTTTCAGTAGGTAACCTTTCTGTAACAAAATTAAATTTTTTTATATCTATTATACTATTATCATTTTCCTGCAAAAGTAATCCGTTTGTTATTTTTTTAAAATCTATTTTTTCATGATTTTTTTGAAATTTACCAGTAATTAATATTCTTATATTTTTTTTCTTTTTTAATATATCTAAAGATAGATAGTTTATTTCAGGCGCTATAATTACTTCAACGAATTGTCTTTGAATAATTTCTTTAGCTGTTTCTACATCTATTATAGAGTTAAATGCAATTATTCCTCCAAACGCAGAAACAGGATCTGCTTTATAAGCGGATACATATGCTTTTAATAGAGATGTTTTTTCAGATACTCCACAAGGATTTCCATGTTTTACGATTACACAAGCTGGTTTGGAAAACTGCTTGACACATTCTAAAGCAATATCTGCATCAGATATATTATTATAAGATAATTTTTTTCCATGTATTTGATATGATGAACTAATTGTACCGGAATTTAAATTATTTTCTTCTATATATAAAGCAGATTTTTGGTGTTGATTTTCTCCATATCTTAAATTTTGTTTTTTAACAAACTGAAATTGAATGTGGTTTGGAAATAAATTTTTTTTATGGTTTTCATTAAATTTGTTTTCATTTGTAAAATACTGTTCGATACTCTTTTCATAGTTAGATGTGTATAAGAAAGCTTGTTTTGCTAAATATAATCTCTTCTCTGTAGTTATATAATTATTTTTTATTGAATCAAAAATTAGCTTAAAATCAAAAAAATTTACTATAACGATAACATCTTTATAATTTTTAGCAGCAGATCGAACTAATGTTGGTCCTCCAATATCAATTTTTTCGATCATTTCTTCTATTGTATATGTTTTCTGAGTATCGATTTTATCAAATGGATAAAAATTAACAATTACAATGTCTATTGGTAATATATTATATAATTGCATAGTTTTTTGATCTTTATCTCTTCTAGATAAAATACCTGCTATTATTTTAGGGTGCATAGTTTTTACGCGACCATTTAATATCTCTGGAAAATTTGTATATTCTGAAATTTCAGTTACAGGTATGTTATGATTTTTTAAATATTTTGCTGTTCCCCCTGTTGCAAGTAAATTAATTTTTTTTTTCAATAAAATTTTGGACATTTCTAATAAATTGTCTTTATCAGATAAACTGATTAAAGCATTTCTTAACATATTTTTTGATAACATAATTTTAGTTCTTATATATAAAAGAATATTTATAACAAATTTTATTTAAAATTTTAAACATGAAAATTATACAGGGGCATTCTGCCCCTTAAACCTTTTAATGTAATAGTTTTTTATTTAATCGCATTTTTTAATGTTTTACCAGATATAAAACTAGGAACTTTTGTTGCGGGAATAATAATTTCTTGTCCTGTTTGCGGGTTTCTTCCTGCCCGAGAGGCTCTCAAATTAACTTTGAATGTACCAAAACCTACTATTTGTACGGGCTCACCTTTTTTTAAAGAGTCAATAATAGTAGATAATGTTGATTCTAATGTGGATTTAACTTGTATTTTAGATAAATTAGATTTTTTAGAGATAATATTAATTAATTGAGTTTTATTCATTATCTTTCCTTTTGTTTAAAAATGATAATTAATTTAAATTATATTGATTTACATTTTAGTAAAAGAATTTATTTTCTAATGATTAAAATAAATTAATTTTAAGATGAATTTTATATTTTTAAAAATGTTAAAAACATATTTAAATTCATATTTTATATAATTTAAATTACAAGTTATTTGATATTGTATTTGGCAAATTGATTTAAAACTAAAAAGATTAATTTAACGTATCAAATAAAATTAAAATATATAATATATCTAAAAAAAAATAAAAAGATAGTGGAAATAAAGTATATGTTACTTTTAAAAGAAAAATTTGCTTTTTATATGCTTATAAATTATTTAGGCTGCTTTTATAAAGCAGCCGTTTTTATTATATTTTAATAAATTATATAGATGTATTTTTATGTAAGAGTAGAATTTAATAATTCAGATAAACTTGCAGATGCTTCTTCAGCGCTTACTTGTGAAGGTGAATTACTATTGTTTGACAAATAATTATTATTTGTAGTTTTTCGACGATTTAATCTTTCTTTATGATATGCATAACCAGTACCCGCCGGAATTAAACGACCAACAATAACGTTTTCTTTTAATCCTCGTAGTTCATCTTTTTTTCCTGCTACTGCAGATTCTGTTAATACTCTAGTTGTTTCTTGGAAAGATGCAGCTGATATAAATGATTCAGTTGCTAATGATGCTTTGGTAATTCCTAATAAATCTCTTGAAAAAGTAGCTAAAATTTTATTTTTTTTATCTAATATACGATTTGAAATTTTTATTCTTGAAAACTCAACTTGTTCTCCATCTAAAAATTCTGAATTTCCTGATTTAATAATTGTTGCTTTTCTAAGCATTTGCCTGACTATAACTTCAATATGTTTATCATTAATTTTTACACCTTGTAAACGATACACTTCTTGTACTTCATTCACAATATATTTAGTTACAGCTTGCACCCCTCTCAAACGCAAAATATCATGTGGTGATTCTGGGCCATCAGATATTACATCACCTCGATCTACTCGTTCCCCTTCAAATACATTTAATTGTCTCCATTTTGGGATCATTTCTTCATATGCATTATTTCCATCTACCGGAGTAATAATTAATCTTCTTTTCCCCTTGGTTTCTTTTCCAAACGAAATAATACCACTAATTTCAGCTAATATAGCTAGTTCTTTTGGACGTCTTGCTTCAAATAAATCTGCTACTCTTGGTAACCCTCCAGTTATATCTTTAGTTCCTCCTGATTCTTGAGGTACTCTTGCTAAAGTATCACCTGAACTAATTTTCACCCCATCATTTAACTGTACAATTGCTTTTCCAGGCAGAAAATATTGAGCAGGCATTTCTGTTCCTGAAATAAGTACATCGTTTCCTTTTTTATCGATGATTTTTAATGAAGGTCTTAAATCTTTACTGATAGCCATTCTTTCAGCTGTATCTAATACTACTATTGAAGATAGCCCAGTCAGTTCATCAGCTTGTCTTATAATACTTTGGCCATCAATCATATCTACAAATCTGACAAATCCATTTACTTCTGTAATAACTGGTATAGTATGTGGATCCCACTTTGCTATAGTTTCTCCGGATCTAACTTTTTCTCCATTTTTTTTGGCCATTATAGATCCATAAGGTATTTTATAACTTTCTTTTGTTCTTCCAAACTTATCAATAATATTTAACTCGACATTTCTTGATGTTATAACTATTTTCCCTGAAGAATTAGTGACAGATTTCGCATTATTAAGATTGATAATACCTTTGTTTTTAATTTGAATACTAGATTCTGTTGCAGCTCTTGAAGCAGCTCCGCCAATATGAAATGTTCTCATAGTTAATTGAGTACCAGGTTCTCCTATAGATTGAGCTGCAATTACGCCTATAGCTTCTCCTTTATTAACTAGATTGCCTCTCGCTAAATCTCGACCATAACAATATGCGCAAACACCAAAATCAGTATCACAATTAACTACTGATCTAACTTTAATAGTATCTATGGAATTTTTTTCTAATAAGTCGCACCATTGTTCATTTAATAATGTGTTTCTTTCAATTAATATTTTTTTACTGTTAGGATATGTTACGTTTTCTGCAGTTACTCGACCTAAGACTCGTTCACGTAATGGCTCTTTAACATCTCCTCCTTCTATTAGTGGAGTCATTAAAATACCTTCATGTGTTCCGCAGTCTTTTTTTGTAACAACTAAATCTTGCGCTACATCTACAAGTCTACGAGTTAAATAACCAGAATTAGCGGTTTTTAATGCCGTATCAGCTAATCCTTTTCTAGCTCCATGTGTTGAAATAAAATATTGCAATACATTTAAACCTTCTCTAAAGTTAGCAGTAATAGGAGTTTCGATAATTGAGCCATCGGGTTTAGCCATTAATCCGCGCATTCCAGCTAATTGACGAATTTGTGCTGCAGATCCTCTCGCTCCTGAATCTGCCATCATAAATATACTATTAAAAGAAGTTTGTTTTTGTAATGCTCCTTTTTTATTTAAAACTAATTCTGTAGATAAGTTCTCCATCATTGCTGTTGCTACTCTTTCATTTGCTGCAGCCCAAATATCAATAACTTTATTGTATCTTTCACCTGCTGTCACTAAGCCTGATTGAAATTGCTCTTGTATTTCAGCAACTTCAATTTCTGCTTCTTGAATAATGTTTGATTTTTTTTCTGGTATCACCATATCATTGATACCAACAGAAGCTCCTGATCTTGCTGCATAAGCAAAGCCTGTATACATAATTTGATCAGCAAAAGTAACAGTGGGTTTTAAACCTAAAATACGGTAACATGTGTTTAACATTTTCGAAATATCTTTTTTTCCTAAAGTTTGGTTAACTATATCAAATGGCAAACCTTTAGGAACAATCATCCATAAAATAGCTCTTCCTACGGTAGTATTGACTATTTTTTTAATAGGAGTTAATTGATTATCTTCATTTTTTTGATATTCTATTATTCTTATTTTAATTAAAGAGTGTAGTTCAGCGATACCTAAATGATATACTTTCTCTGCTTCATGAGAGCCATTTAAAAACATACCTTCTCCCTTTCCATTTATTTTTTCTCGAGTCATATAATACAACCCTAAAACTACATCCTGAGAAGGTACAATAATTGGCTCTCCATTTGCTGGCGATAAAATATTATTTGTAGACATCATTAATGCTCTAGCTTCTAACTGAGCTTCTAAAGTTAATGGGACATGAACTGCCATTTGATCGCCATCAAAGTCTGCGTTATAAGCAGCGCAAACTAATGGATGCAACTGTATTGCTTTTCCTTCTATTAAAACAGGTTCAAATGCTTGAATACCTAATCTATGTAAAGTAGGAGCTCGATTTAATAATACTGGATGTTCTCGAATCACTTCATCTAAAATATCCCATACTACAGATTCTTCTCTTTCTACCATTTTTTTTGCGGCTTTTATAGTATTTGCTAAACTTCGTACCTCTAATTTTCCGTATATAAATGGTTTAAAAAGCTCTAAAGCCATTTTTTTAGGCAATCCACATTGATGCAATCTTAAATAAGGACCGACAGTAATCACAGATCGACCTGAATAATCAACACGTTTTCCAAGTAAATTTTGACGAAATCGTCCTTGTTTACCTTTTATCATATCAGCTAGAGATTTAAGAGGTCTTTTATTAGAACCTGTAATTGCTCTACCTCTTCTTCCATTATCTAATAGAGCATCTACAGCTTCTTGTAACATTCTTTTTTCATTTCGTACAATGATATCGGGAGCGGCTAAATCTAATAATCTTTTTAATCGATTGTTTCTATTAATAACTCTTCGATATAAATCATTTAAATCAGATGTTGCAAATCTACCGCCATCTAATGGTACTAATGGTCTCAAATCCGGAGGTAATACTGGTAAAACAGTAAGAATCATCCATTCTGGTTTATTATGTGATTGTATAAATGATTCGATTAATTTAATTCGCTTAGTTAATTTCTTTCGTTTTGTTTCAGAGTTTGTTTCATTTAATTCTATTCGTAAATTTTCACATTCTTTTATTAAATTCATATCTTTTAGCAATAATTGAATCGCTTCTGCGCCCATTTTTGCATGAAATTCATCTCCGAATTCTTCTAATGCATCTAAATATTGTTCTTCTGTCAATATTTGATTTTTTTCAAGATTAGTCATACCTGCATTAATAACAACATAAGATTCAAAGTATAGTACTCTTTCAATATCTCTTAATGGCATGTCTAATAATAAACCTATTCGTGACGGTAATGATTTTAAAAACCAAATGTGAGCTGTTGGAGAAGAAAGTTCTATGTGCCCCATTCGTTCACGTCTTACTTTACTCTGTGTAACTTCAACACCGCATTTTTCACAGATTACACCTCGATGTTTTAATCTTTTGTATTTTCCGCATAAACATTCATAATCTTTAACTGGACCGAAAATACGAGCACAAAACAATCCGTCTCTTTCTGGTTTAAATGTTCGGTAGTTAATAGTTTCTGGTTTTTTAACTTCGCCAAACGACCAAGATCTAATAACATCTGGGGATGCTAATGAAATTTTAATAGCATCAAAATCTTCAGTTTTAGTTTGGGCTTTTAAAAATTTTAGTAAATCTTTCACACATGAGCTCTCGTTGGAGTGAAACTTTTGAAGGTTTTAAAACTATATTTTAATTAAATATATTAAATATTTTTTATTCATTTTCTAATTCAATATTAATTCCTAATGAACGAATTTCCTTTAATAAAACATTAAATGATTCTGGCATTCCAGGCTCCATTTGATGATTTCCATCTACAATATTTTTATACATTTTAGTTCTTCCATTGACATCATCAGATTTAACAGTTAACATTTCTTGTAATGTATAAGAAGCTCCATACGCTTCTAATGCCCAAACTTCCATTTCACCAAATCGTTGACCACCAAACTGAGCTTTTCCTCCTAGCGGTTGTTGAGTTACAAGGCTGTAAGAACCAGTTGAACGAGCGTGCATTTTATCATCTACTAGATGATTTAATTTCAACATATACATATAACCAACTGTAACTGGTCTTTCAAATTTCTCTCCTGTTCTACCGTCAAATAGAAAAATTTGACCAGATATAGGCAAATTTGCAAATTTTAACATTTGTTTTATTTCGTTTTCTTTCGCTCCGTCAAATACTGGTGTTGCAATAGGCATACCTTTTCTTAAATTTTTTGCCAAACAAAGAACTTCTTCGTTTGAAAATTCTTCTAAATTTACCTTTTGTCTTAAATTTTCTCCCAAGTTAAAAGTTTTTTGAATAAATTTTCTTAATTGAGATATTTTTTCTTGTTTTTTAAGCATTTTATTAATTTGGTCTCCAATTCCTTTTGCAGCCATTCCTAAATGCGTTTCTAATATTTGCCCAATATTCATACGTGATGGTACTCCTAAAGGATTTAACACAATGTCTACTGGTACACCATTTTCATCGTATGGCATATCTTCAACTGGATTAATTTTAGAAATAACTCCTTTATTTCCATGTCTTCCAGCCATTTTATCGCCGGGTTGTATTTGACGTTTTACTGCCAAGTATACTTTTACTATTTTTAAAACTCCTGGTGCAAGATCATCGCCTTGTATAATTTTTCGTCGTTTTATTTCTATTTTTTTTTCAAATTCTTTTTTTAATTCGCTATATTGTTGTGTAAATTTTTCTATTTCTTGTTTTTTATTTTCTTCTCTTATATTGATCTTAAGCCATTTTTCAAAAGATAATTTATTTAATTGTTCTGTTTTTATACCGCAAGATAAAAGAGTTTTTTTAATTTTTAAAAATAAGCTTAATTGAAATATTTTAAATTCTTCTGTAAGATCTTTTTTTGCTTTTTTAAGTTGCATATCTTCAATTTCTAAAGTTCTTTTGTCTTTTTTTACACCATCGCGCGTAAAAATTTGAACATCAATTACAGTTCCAGACACCCCATTGGGTACTCTTAATGATGAATCTTTTACATCGGATGCTTTTTCACCGAAAATAGCGCGTAGTAATTTTTCTTCTGGTGTTAATTGTGTTTCTCCTTTAGGAGTTACTTTTCCTACTAAAATATCTCCTCCAGTGACTTCTGCTCCAATATAGACAATACCTGATTCATCTAGTTTACACAAAGCAGCTTCTCCTACATTAGGTATATCTGAACTAATTTCTTCAGGTCCTAATTTAGTATCTCTAGATATGCAGGATAGTTCTTGAATATGAATTGTGGTAAATCGATCTTCTTGTACAACCTTTTCTGAAACTAAGATAGAATCTTCAAAGTTATATCCATTCCAAGGCATAAAAGCGACTCGCATGTTTTGTCCTAATGCAAGTTCACCTAAGTCCGTAGATGGTCCATCTGCTAATACATCTCCTTTATTTATTTTTTCATTTAATTGCACGCATGGTTTTTGATTGATACAAGTATTTTGATTTGAACGAGTATATTTTGTTAAATTATAAATATCTATACCTGCCTCTCCAATATATGTTTCATCTTCATTTACTTTAATTATAATTCGAGAAGCATCTACATATTGTACTATTCCGCTTCTTTTTGCAACGATTGTAACTCCTGAATCTACAGCTACTGCTCTTTCCATTCCAGTTCCTACTAAAGGTTTATCAGTCTTTAAAGTCGGTACTGCTTGACGTTGCATGTTAGCTCCCATTAAAGCTCTATTTGCATCGTCATGTTCAAGAAAAGGAATTAAAGATGCTCCAACAGATACTATTTGCTGAGTAGATACATCCATATATTCAACTTGATTACAATTAAATAAGCTTGATTCTCCTTTGTGTCTGCAAGTGACTAAGTCATCGATAAAAAAATTATTTTTGTCTATGTTTGTATTAGCTTGTGCAATAATATAATTTCCCTCTTCTATTGCAGATAAATAGTGTATCTCTTTTGTAACTAATCTATCTTTTACTTTTCTATAAGGTGTTTCTAAAAAACCATACGCATTAGTTCTTGCATATACTGATAAAGAATTAATTAATCCGATATTAGGACCTTCTGGAGTTTCTATTGGACATACTCGACCATAATGTGTTGGATGAACATCTCTTACTTCAAAACCAGCTCTTTCTCTAGTTAAACCTCCTAATCCTAAAGCTGAAATCCTTCGTTTATGTGTAATTTCTGATAAGGGATTGTTTTGATCCATAAATTGAGATAATTGACTAGAACCAAAAAATTCTTTCACAGCTGCAGATATTGGTTTTGCATTAATCATATCTTGTGGCATTAAGGTTTCTAAATCTCCTACCGATAACCTTTCTTTTACAGCTCTTTCTACTCTTACTAAACCAAGTCTAAATTGATTTTCTGCCATTTCCCCTACTGATCTGATTCTTCTGTTTCCTAAGTGATCAATATCGTCTACTTCTCCTTTACCATTTCGAATATCAATCAATTTTTTTATTACATCAATGATATCTTCTTTATTTAAAGTACCTGATCCTTTAATTTTTTCTCGAGATAAAGACCTATTGAATTTCATACGCCCAACAGATGAAAGATCATATCGATCTTCAGAAAAAAATAAATTTTCAAATAAATTTTCTGTAGCTTCTTTTGTAAGAGGTTCACCTGGTCTCATTACTCGATAAATTTCCATTAATGCACTTATTCTGTCGTTTGATGAGTCAATACGAAGCGTTTCTGAGATGTATGGACCATGATCTAAATCATTAGTGAAAAGTGTTTCAATACATGAAAAATTTAATTCACGTAATTTATTTAGCGTGTCTAAAGATAATTCTGTATTAGCTGAAATAATTATTTCTTTTGTTATTGGGTTTAAATAATTTTTTGAAACTATTCTTCCTAAAATATATTCTACTGGAACTATAATTGATTTAATTTTACATTTTTTTAATTCTTGTATATGTCTTGCGGTAATTCTGCGACCTTTTTTTACATAGATTTTTCCATCTTTTTCAATATTAAAAGAAGCAGTTTCACCTCTTAATCTTTCTGAAACTAATTCTAATTCAATTTTTTCATTATTTATTTTAAAAATATTTTTTTCAAAAAATAAATTTAATATTTCTTCTGTATTATAATTAAGAGCGCGTAAAATAATAGTTACAGGTAATTTTCTTCGTCTGTCAATTCGAACAAATAAAATATCTTTTGGATCAAACTCAAAATCTAACCAAGATCCTCTATAAGGAATAATACGGGCATTATATAGAACTTTTCCAGAAGAATGTGTCTTCCCTTTATCGCTATCAAAAAATACACCAGGACTTCTATGTAATTGTGAAACAACAACTCTTTCTGTACCATTAATTATAAAAGTTCCATTATTTGTCATTAATGGTATTTCACCCATATATACTTCTTGTTCTTTAATATCTTTCACTGTCGGTTCTAATATATCTCGCTCATAAATCACTAATCTTAATTTTACTCTTAACGGAGCAGAATAAGTAGCTCCTCGTATTTGGCATTCCTTTACGTCAAATGTTGCCTCGCCTAATCGATAACTTACATATTGTAATTCAGAATTACCATTGTAACCGCATATGGGGAATACTGATTGAAAAGCAGCTTCTAATCCATACTGTCCTTCTGGATCTATTTTAATAAATTTTTTGTAAGAGTTAAGTTGAATCGAAAGAAGATATGGTATATCTAAAATTTTAGGACGTTTTCCAAAATCTTTACGAATGCGTTTTTTTTCGGTATAAGAGTAAACCATAGAATTCCTATGCTTGTTGATAGAAAAATAAAAATTTATGCTATTGTCTTTTAATCTGGAAAAAAGAGATGTTTTTTGTTTTAATTATTTGTTTTAAAAATATTGTTTAAAAATTTTAAATATTCTTTATTATACAAAAGGGCTGGTGAATTAAAAACACCAGCCTATATGGAAAGTTAATTAAATTAAAATATATAATTTTATTTAATTTCGATTTCAGCACCAACATCTTCTAAAGTTTTTTTAAGTGATTCTGCATCTTTTTTGTTAATATTTTCTTTTATAACAGTTGGTGCAGATTCTACTAAATCTTTAGCTTCTTTAAGCCCTAAACCAGTAGCGCTACGCACGCTCTTAATAACCGAGACTTTATTGGGCCCAATAGCTTTTAAAAAAACATCAAATTCTGTTTTTTCTTCAGCATCTTTTTTTTCATTTCTGCTATTAGACTGTATAGACATATTTGCAGAAACTTCAAATTTTTTTTCCATCGCTGAGATAAGTTCTACAATATTCATAACAGACATTTCTGATATAGCTTCTAAAATTTGTTCTTTAGTAATAGACATAACAATAATTCCTAATAACAGTTATAATTATTTTAGATGCTGATAAATACATCAAAAATAATAACCTCTTTTTAAGAGGTTTCTTTTTTTTGTTTTATAGCAGATAATGTATAAATAAGTTTTCCAGCAGCTGATATTTTTAAGACTAATAAAAGTTTTGATATTGCTTCTTCATAAGTCGGCATATCTGCAAGTTGATTAATTTCTGCATTAGATAATAGTTTACCTTCAAATACTGCTCCTGTAATTTTAAATTGTTTATTTTTTTTTTCAAATTTTTTGAATAATCGAACTCCACTACCTGGATGATCTATAGAATAAGCTATAAAAGTAGAACCTTTTATAATTCTCTTTAAACACTCAAAACTTGTATTCTTAATTGCTAAAGATAGTAAAGTATTTTGAACAATACTCATTTTTACGTTTAATTTACGTCCTGACTTTCTTAATTGATTTATTTGATTTACAGAAATTCCTTGAGAGTCAGCGATTACAGCTGATAAAGCTGAATTAGAAATTTGATGTATTTTAGAAACAATTGTTTTTTTTTTGTTAAGGTTTAACGCCATTTTATCGTATTCTCCTCTATTTTAATTTAGAGAAAATATGTTTTTATTAAGTATACTAATTAAAAGAAATCATTGGGATTAGTATTATTGTTTCTTTGTGATTATAAAAAATTTATTAAAATAAATTTTTAATGTTTTTAAAAGGGGATACCATTATAAATAATTTTTTTTATATCGTAAAGTAAAACATATTTTTATAAAGATAGATTTGATTGGTCTAAAGTTAATCCAGCCCCCATAGTGCTAGATAAAACAATTTTTTTAATGTATATTCCTTTTGATTTTGGTGGTTTTGCTTTTTTTATAGACTCTAAAAAAGCATTGAAATTGTCTTTAATCTGATTTTTTTCAAAATTAATTCTTCCGATAGTAGCATGAACAATGCCATTTTTATCATTTCGATAACAAATCTGTCCTGTTTTTGCATTTTTAATTGCTTCAGCAAGGTTTGTTGTAACTGTGCCTAATTTTGGATTAGGCATTAATCCACGAGGGCCTAATATATGACCTATTTGAGTAACGACTTTCATCGCGTCAGGTGATGCAATGACAGTATTAAAGTTAACACCTTCTTTTTGTATTTTTTGAGATAAATCTTCCATTCCGACATATTCTGCACCAGCTTTTTTAGCTATTTCAACATTTTCACCTTGAGTAAATACGGCTACTTTAATAGAGCGACCTATACCATGTGGTAATATAGTAGTCCCTCGTATATTTTGATCTGATTTTTTTGCATTTATTCCTAAATTAATAGCAACATCAATACTTTCAATGAAATTTACTTTTGATGAATTTTTTAGCAGTTCAATTAATTCATTAATATTATATATTTTTTTAATATCAACATTTTTTTTTATTAAATTCATACGTTTACTAGCTTTAATCATAACTAATCCTCAATAATTAAACCCATAGATTTAGCAGTTCCTTTAATAGATCGAATCATGCTTTGAATATTTGAACCAGTCATGTCCTTTTTTTTAATCTCAGCTATTTCTTCAATTTGAAAATTTGTAACTTTTCCTTTTGTTTCTATTTTAGGCTTACTAGATCCTGATTTAATTCCAGCAGCTTTTTTTAATAAGATAGAAGCTGGCGGTGTTTTTGTAATAAAAGTAAATGAACGATCTGAATACACTGTTATAATTACTGGTATTGGTAAACCTTTTTCTAAATTCTCTGTCTTTGCATTAAATAATTTGCAAAATTCCATGATATTTACTCCTTTTTGGCCCAATGCAGGACCTATTGGAGGACTTGGATTCGCCATTCCAGCAGATACTTGAAGTTTTATATAAGATTGTACTTTTTTTGCCATATTCATATTCTCTTGGATAAAAATATTTTTAATTTTTTTCAACTTGTCGAAAATCTAATTCTACAGGAGTAGATCTTCCGAAAATAGACACAGATACTTTTAATCTACTTTTTTCGTAATCCACTTCTTCAACAACTCCATTAAAATCTGCAAAAGGACCATCATTAACTCGAATCATTTCTCCAGGTTCGAATAAAGTTTTAGGTCTTGGTTTATCGCCAATCTGACGAAGTCTATTAATAATAGTTTCTACTTCTTTATTACTAATTGGTGATGGTTTATCTGATTTACCTCCGATAAAACCTAGAACTCTAGGAATATTTCTAATTAAATGCCATGTTGTATCTGTCATAATCATTTGAATTAATACATATCCTGGAAAAAATTTATATTCACTTTTTCTGCGTTGACCACCTCTAATTTCAACAACTTCCTCGGAAGGAACCATTACTTCTCCAAAAAAATCTTGCATTTTATTTAATTTTACATATTCTTGTATTGATTGAGCAACGCGTCCTTCAAAACCAGAGTAAGCTTGTAAAACATACCATTTTTTCTTTGAACTTTCGTACATTTTTTATAACCTTGAACTATTTTTATAACTTTAAACTAATAAAAAATGCTATTAAACGGAATATAACATTATCTATACCCCATAAAACTAGCGACATAAATATTGTCACAAAAATAATGATAAATGTAGTATATAAAGTTTCTTTATATTTAGGCCACATTATTTTTTGCATTTCACTTTTTGATGCTTTTATATATAATAGAATAGATTTTCCTTTTTCTGTATAAATTAAAGTGCAAATTGTACAAATAATTAAAAAAATTATTAATGAAGTTTGAATAAAAAAGTTTATTTTAGTTAAACAATATTTAATCAAAACGCATAAAATAAAATTTATACATATAAAAATCCACTTTATTTTTTCTGTATTTCTAAAATTTTTTTTACTAGAAATTGGCATATGAATAGTTTCTCCTGAAAACTATAAAAAATGAAATACTCAAAAATATATTAGAATTCTGAATATCAAATTTTTTATAGTAAACACTTTAAAAATACTTTAAAAATTAAAATTTTTTAAAGATATATTAATTTTAGGATTTATAAAATTTTACATTAGGTGAGATTTTTGGATTGAATATTATTTTTGAATTTTTATTTTTAAAATGCTGATACCCAGATTTGAACTGGGGACCTCACCCTTACCAAGGGTGTGCTCTTCCTGCTGAGCTATATCAGCAGCAAATTTTTGAGCGGTCAGCGGGAATCGAACCCGCATCATCAGCTTGGAAGGCTGAGGTAATATCCATTATACGATGTCCGCATTTTTAAGTTTTTGGTGGGAGAAGGATTCGAACCTTCGAAGTCTTAGACGGCAGATTTACAGTCTGCTCCCTTTGGCCGCTCGGGAACCCCACCTTTAATGATATTTGCCGGCTACCGGAATCGAACTGGTGACCTACTGATTACAAGTCAGTTGCTCTACCTGCTGAGCTAAGCCGGCTTTTTAAGGATTTTTTTCAATTAATAAAAATACATTTTTCTTTCTAACATTATATGTTGTTTCTTTTTTATTGCAAGTTTTTTTAAAAAATAATTTCTGTGTTAAATTATCAGCAAATTAAATACAATAATGTAGAAGTATATAATTGCATTCGTAATGTTTACGAAATATTTTTTAACAATTTTATTTTTCCTGAAGAGTTAATAAAATCTATTTCAGGTTCTAGCAATATTTTAAATTTTTTTAAAATAGATTTTTGTATTATTTTAGCTAGTATTAAAATCTCTTTTGGGTTGGCTGTGTTTCGATTAATTAATATAAGTTTTTGTTTTTTGTAAATAGCTGCGTCTCCGATTTGAATTTTATTAAAATTACATTTTTCAATTAGCCAAGCAGCTGAAATTTTTATAGATCCGTTAATATAAAAATAGTGTGGTATATTCACATATAAAGATAAAATTTTTTTTGTGTCTTTTTTGGAGATAATAGGGTTTTTAAAAAAACTACCTGCATTTCCTAACTTATTAAGATTAGGTAACTTTTTTTTTCTTATTTTACATATATTATTGTATATTTCATATGGGTTTATTTGGTTTATACTTATATTTTTTAAAAGTGCATCAAAGATAATAGGCTTCCATTTTTTTAATATTTTTATACCCACTGCAATCACTGCATATCCTTGTGTGTATTTATGTTTGAAAATACTATCACGATAAGAAAATTTACATAGATTTTTTTCAATTCTTATTATTTTTTTATGTTTTAAAGAAATAATATCAACATATTGACATATATTTTGAAATTCTAAACCATATGCACCAATATTTTGAATTGCAGCAGAACCTAAACAACCCGGAATCAACGCTAAGTTTTCTAATCCAAAGAAACCCATTCTTAAAGTGTATTTAACTAAATCATGCCATTTTTCTCCAGAAAAAACATGTAGCAACCAGTGATGTTTTTTTTCTTTAATTTTAATTCCTTTGATTCTATTGATAATAACTATTCCTTTGTAGTTTTCTAAAAATAATACGTTGCTACCTTCTCCTAAAATAACATAAGGAATATTAGATGAATAACATTTTTGACAAATATCAATTAATGATTTAATGGTTCTGATAAAAATAATTCTTTTTGCTGTTACATCTATGGAAAATGTGTTTAAATCTTTTAAAGATTTTTGATAGATTTGATTTTTATACATATAAATTTTTAAATGTTATTGATACTATTTAAAAGAAATATTATTTTCAATATAAAAATCATATATTTATTTATGATATTATATGAAATTAAAGTATTTTAATGGAGTTTTTAAAATGAGTTTTTTAAAAAGCACATATTATCAAGATATAATGAATCAAAAATTAAATAATTTAAATAATAAAATACAATGTTCTTTTGAATTTTTTCCTGCTAAAAGTATAGATTTAGAAAAAAAATTACTTTCTTCCGCTGTTAAGTTAAGTCAATTACAACCATTTTTTTTTTCCGTTACTTATGGAGCAAATAGTGGTGAGCGAAAAAAAACATATGATATTGTAAAAAAAATACATCAGAAAACAGGTATTGTAACTGCACCGCACTTAACTTGTGTTGATTCAACACCAGATGAGTTAGAAAAGATAGCAAAATTTTATTGGGAAAATGGCATTCGAAGTGTATTTGCATTAAGAGGAGATTCTTACAATACAGATCATCCACATACTATGTATGCTTACGATTTAGTTGTCTTATTAAAAAAAATAGCTGATTTTGATATTTCTGTTGCAGCTTATCCAGAAACACATCCAGAATCAAAAAGTGCTAAATTTGATATTTTAAATTTGAAAAAGAAAGTAAATGCAGGGGCTAATCGAGCTATTACTCAATTTTTCTTTAATACTGAAACTTATTTACGATTCCGAGATAATTGTCTTAAAAATAATATCAATGTTGAAATCATACCAGGAATATTACCGATTTATAATTTTGAACAACTGAAACGATTTGCTAAAATGACTAATGTCAGAATTCCATCCTGGATGTTTGAAATTTTTCATGGATTAAATAATGACTTAACGACTCAAAGAATTATAGGTGCAAGTATAGTTATAGATATGATAAAAAATTTATCTATTGAAGGTGTAAAAAATTTTCATTTTTACACTTTAAATCAGTCAGATATAGTATATTCTATATGTCGTTTATTTGGTTTTTCAAGTTATTAAATTAATTCATTTTAATAACAAAATTTTATTATTAAATTTTTTAAAATATCTTTTGTAGGCTTAATAAAAGAACAATCTAAATATTCGTCCGGATGATGCGCTTGATTAATTGAACCAGGTCCTAAAATTAATGTAGGTGCAATTTTTTTTAAAAATGGTGCTTCTGTACAATAATTAACAGTCGAGCAATTCATTTTACAGAGATTTTCTATTTTTTGAACTATTTTATGTTTTTTAGAAACTTCATAAGCAGGAATAGAAAAAAAAAGATTTTTTAAAAAAATTCGATTTGGCCATTTTTTTCTAGTTTTTTTTAGTTTTTCTTTTAGTAAAATTTCAATTGTATTTAAGCTAAGTTGAGGTATGGGTCTTATTTCAAAAGTTATGCTACATAATGCACAAATACGATTAATCGCACTTCCGCCTTGTATAGATCCAAAGTTCATAGTTGGATACGAGATAGAAAAATCTTTATGCGAATATTTTTGTTGTATATATTTTTTTAAGTCAATTAATTGTTTTATTATTTCATATACAATTTCAATACTATTAATTTTATTAGAAGGATTGCTTGAATGCCCAGTGTCTCCAAAAATATCAATTTTATATGAAACATGACCTTTATGAGCGTGTATTAATTTTAAACATGTTGGCTCACCAATAATAATACAATCTGGCTTAATCTTTGTATGTTCAGAAAAATATTTTGCTCCAGACATATCTGTTTCTTCATTGGCAGTGGCAAGTATATAAATGGGTTTTTTAATTTCTTTTATATTTATAGCAGATATTACATCTAATAAGAAAGCAAAAAAACCTTTCATATCTACCACACCTAATCCATATATTTTATCGTTTTTTTGAGTTAACTTAAAAGGATCTGTAGTCCATGCTTTTTCATTGAAATCCACAGTATCTGTGTGTCCGGAAAATAATAAACCGCCTTTTCCTGATCCAAATGAGGATAACATATTGAATTTATTTGTATTGGGTATATTTTGTATTTGTATTGAAAAATTTAATTCTGAAAAATAGTTAGATAGTAAATCAATTAAAATTTTGTTACTTAGATCTATTGTATTATTTTCACTACTAATTGTAGGTATTTTAATTAATGATGTATATATTTCAATAAAAGAAGGTATTTTTTTTTTCATTTGATAAAATTTATTAAATATTTTTATCTATTAGAACATATATTTTCCATAAAGTAAAAATACTCAAAAAATTAATAATAAGTACAAATTTTTTTATATATGAATAATTTAATAATCTAATTTTTTATTTTCTAAGGTTTTGAAATTTATGTTAAATGTTTTAATTGTTGGTGGTAGCGGATATTCTGGAGCAGAATTAGTTAATTATATTCATCGTCATCAATTCGCTAGAATAAAAAAAATTTTTGTTTCTAAAAGTAGCATAAACATAGGAAAATTGTTTTCTGATATATATCCAGAATATACAAAAATTATAAATCTTTCATTTGAATCGATTGAAAATTTTGTTTTAATAAAGGAACATATAGATGTTGTATTTTTAGCTACAGATCATCATATTAGTCATACCTTAGTTCCTTTTTTCATGAAATATAATTATTTTGTACTAGATTTGTCTGGTGCGTATAGAGTAAAAAACACTAAAATATATTCAAAATACTATGGCTTTTCTCACTTATATGAAAATATTTTAAAAAAATCTGTTTATGGGTTAGCTGAATGGAATTACAAAAAAATTCAAAAAGCTCAATTAATTGCTGTTCCTGGTTGTTATGCTACTTGCATACAATTAGCACTAAAACCATTAATAGAAATGAACGTTTTATCTAAATCATATATCCCTGTAATTAATGCTATCAGTGGTGTAAGTGGTGCTGGTAGAAATCCCAGTATTAATAATAGTTTTTGCGAAGTTAGTTTAGCTCCATATAATGTTTTTAAGCATCGTCATACCCCAGAAGTGACAGAGCACTTAGGAATTCCAGTAATTTTTATTCCGCATTTAGGCGCATTCAAAAGAGGTATCATTGCTACTATAACATGTAAATTAATAAAAAATTTTAAATTAAATGAAATTTATAATATATACGATACTTTTTATAAAAATAAATCATTAATTAGAATCTATAAAAGCGGTTTTCCAAGTATTAAAGCAGTAGTAAAATTACCATTTTGTGATATTGGTTTTACTATTAAAGATGAATATCTTGTTATTGTAACAGCTGAAGATAATTTATTAAAAGGAGCAGCTGCTCAAGCAATACAATGTTTTAACATTCGTTATGGTTTTCCTGAAACAGAATCAATTATTTAATGAGGTATTTAATGATTCATCCTTTAGTTATTAAATTAGGTGGTGTTCTTTTAGAAAGTGATGATGCAATGACAGGTTTATTTAAAGCTATTTATGAGTATCAAAAATCTAATAAACGAGATGTTTTAATAATTCATGGAGGTGGACGATTAATAGATAATTTAATGAACAAGTTATCTTTGCCAGTTAAGAAGAAAGATGGATTACGGATCACTCCTTATGAACATATTAACGTTATTACAGGTGTTTTAGCTGGAACAGCTAACAAAATTCTTTTAGCTTGGGCGTTAAAAAATAAAATTAATGCTGTAGGATTATGTTTATCTGATGGAAAAAGCGCAAATATAGAAATGTTAGATAAAGATTTAGGTCATGTTGGAAAAATTACACCAGGATCTCCTGTCTTTTTATTGCATTTATTTAAACAAAAAATTTTGCCAATTATGAGTTCTATAGGTATAACTGATGATGGCAAGTTGATGAATGTAAATGCAGATTTAGCTGCAACAGCATTAGCAATGACTTTAGAGGCTCATTTAATTTTATTATCAGACATTAGTTCAATATTAGATGGAAAAGGTCAAAGAATTAAAAAAATAAATAGTATAGAAGCTAAAAAATTAATTTCTCAAGGAATTATTACTGATGGTATGATTGTTAAAGTACGTGCTGCTTTAGAAGCTTCCATAGCTTTAAAGCGATCAGTAGATATTGCAAGTTGGCAAAAAACAGAAGATTTACAATTGTTATTTAACGGAAAAAATATTGGAACAAGAGTTTTTGCATAGTCTAATTATATTATAGGTATTTCAAAATGAATAATAATAATGAAAAAGTTGTATTGGCATATTCAGGTGGTTTAGATACTTCTGCAATTATTCCTTGGTTAAAAGAAACTTATAAAGTTGATGTTATTGCTTTTGTAGCAGATATTGGTCAATCAAAATCTGATTTAGATGGTATTAATGAAAAAGCATTGCAATCTGGGGCTTCAAGCTGTCATATTTTTGATTTAAAAAATGAATTTATAGAAAATTATGTTTTCCCTATATTAAAAACAGGCGCTTTATATGAAGGGAGTTATCTTTTAGGAACAGCTTTAGCTAGACCTATTATAGCAAAAAAACAAGTAGAATTTGCTTTAAGTATTGGCGCTAAGTTTTTATGCCATGGCGCTACTGGAAAAGGTAATGATCAAGTGCGTTTTGAAATGGCTTATGCTGCATTAGCTCCTCATCTTACTGTAATTGCTCCTTGGAGAAATTGGAATCTAAATTCAAGAGAATCATTAATAGAATATTTAAATAAAAAAAATATTTCTACTACAGCCACATTAGAAAAAATTTATAGCAAAGATGAAAATGCTTTGCATATCTCTACAGAAGGCGGTTTACTTGAAAATCCTTGGAATGAAGCAAATTCTGATTGTTGGAGTTGGACCGTAGATCCAGAAAATGCCCCAGAAAAACCAGAATATATTTTAATCCATATAGATAAAGGAATTGTTATATCTGTTAATAATCAAAAATTAACTCCTTTAGAGTGTATTAATGTATTAAATAAAATTGGATCCTATCATGCTATAGGGCGGCTAGATATTATTGAAAATAGAATTATTGGAATTAAATCTAGAGGTTGCTATGAAACTCCAGGTGGAACTATTATTCATATTGCTTTAAGAGCAATTGAACAATTAGTTTTTGATAGAGAAAGTTTTAATTGGAGAGAAAAAATTGCGTTAGAAATGTCATCTGTAGTTTATGATGGACGATGGTTTACTCCAATACGAAGATCTTTACAATCTGCTTCAGATTCATTAGCAACCACATTAAATGGAGAAGTAGTCTTAAAATTATATAAAGGAAGTGCAATTGCTGTTCAAAAAAAATCTTTGCACGCTTTATATTCTCAAGAATATGCAACTTTTAGTAAAGATGAAGTTTATAAACATTCAGATGCAGAGGGTTTTATTCATTTATTTTCTCTTTCTTCTAGAATACGTGCTTTAAATAAGTTAAAATAATTTTATAAAAATTTATTGCTCAATTCATTACTTTGATCAGAGGAAATATATGTCGCTTTGGGGTGGAAGATTCCTCGATGAATCTAATAAATTATTTAAAAAGTTTAATACTTCTTTACCATTTGATTATATTTTAGCTCAAGAAGATATATTTGCTTCAATTGCTTGGTCTAAAGCTCTTCTTGAAACTGGTGTATTAACTAAAAAAGAACAAAAAAAAATAGAACATGGATTAATTTCTTTAAAACAGGATATTGATATAAATCCAGAACAAATTCTTAAAAGTGATTGTGAGGATATCCATACTTGGATAGAGATTAATCTTATTGAAAGAATAGGAGATTTGGGTAAAAAATTACATACAGGAAGGAGTCGAAATGATCAAATTGCAACAGACTTAAAATTATGGTGTAAAAATAAAATCCAGATTTTGTTAAAAAATATTTTAAATTTACAAAAATCATTTATTTTAATTGCTGAACGACATCATGATGTAATAATGCCAGGATATACTCATTTGCAACGTGCGCAGCCTATTACCTTTGCATATTGGTGTTTGTCTTATGTAGAAATGTTTAAGCGTGATTTTACTCGTTTAGAAGATGCACTTAAAAGATTAGATGTCAGCCCTTTAGGATCTGGCGCTTTATCTGGTACAGCATGGAATATTGATCGCGAAAAATTAGCAGTACATATGGGCTTCAGTTCGTCCACTAATAATGCATTGGATAGTGTTTCAGATAGAGACTATGTTATAGAGTTATTAGCATCTGCTTCGATTAGTATGATGCATTTATCTAGATTTTCTGAAGATTTAATTTTTTTTAATTCTAGTGAAGCAAATTTTATTGAATTATCTGATTCTATTACATCAGGTTCATCATTAATGCCTCAAAAAAAAAATCCAGATGCTTTAGAACTAATACGAGGAAAATGCGGTCGTGTATATGGGTCTTTATTTTCTACCTTAGTTTTATTAAAAGCCTTACCATTGTCTTATAATAAAGATATGCAAGAAGACAAAGAAAGTCTTTTTGATGCAATTAAAATTTGGAATGACTCTTTATTAATATCTAGTTTAGTTTTAAAAAATATAAAATTAAATAATCTATTATGCTATGAAGCAGCAGAAAAAGGTTACTCCAATGCTACAGAAGTAGCAGATTATTTAGTTAAAAAAGGAATTACTTTTCGAGAAGCACATCATATATCTGGGAAAATAGTACTACATGCTATACATAATAACAAGGCTTTAAAAGATCTAGATTTATCTCAATTTCAAGAATATAGTCATCTCATAGAAAATGATATATATCAACATATTACTTTAGAAGCATGTCTTGAAAAACGTGTTTCAAAAGGTGGGGTATCATCCAAGCAAGTTCAAGAAGTAATTAAAAAAGAAAAGATTCGATTAAATATTATATAATTTTTAGATAGAACAGTATAATAGTAATTTTTTGATCTTATATTTTTAGGGCATTTAATTTTTTTTTAAATGCCAAAATCAATGCTATTTAAATATAGAATTATTTTATATATTCGAAAGACAGGATTTTTATTTTGTGAATAACATATTATCTTTTATATCTAATAATTTCATACTTTCTACCGTATGGTTTTTTTTGCTTAATATAATTATTTTTTTAATCTTTAAACCTTTTTATCTAAAAGCAAAATTAGTTAGCAATTTTGATGCTATAAAATTAATTAATGAGAGAAATGCTAAAATAGTTGATACGCGATCTTTAGAATTATATAATTCAGGTCATATTTTAAATTCTATTCATATTCCATTGAAAAATATTTCTTTTAAAAAAGTTCAAGAATTAAATTTATCCACTCTTAATCCTGTAATTCTTATAATAAATTCATCAGAAAGAAATAACAAATATATTAAAAACTTCCTTGATAATGGAATAAAAAATATTTATATTTTAAAAAATGGAATAGCTTCTTGGGATGCAGAAAATCTTCCTTTAGTTATAAATAAAAAATAAAATTATTAAATATTTTTAAAATAAAATTTTTTAGTCAAATATTAAGCATTGGAATATTTTATGTTAGAAAAAAAATCAAAGAAAAAAGTTTTTATAATTCAGCGAATTTATGTAAAAGATGTTTCTTTCGAAGCACCCAATACGCCAGAAATTTTTGAGAAACAATGTATTCCAACTATGAAATTTAATTTAAATACAAATATTAAGAAGATAAAATTAGATATTTTTGAAATCGTTTTACAAGTTAGAGTGATAGTAGAAAGTAAAAAAGATTTAGTTTTTTTATGTGATGTATATCAAGCAGGTATTTTTTTTATTTCTAACTTAGATGTAAAAGAGCTAGAACATTGCACCAATTCATACTGTCCGAATATTTTATTTCCATATGCTAGAGCATGTATTTCTAGTTTAGTATCTTTCGGAAGCTTTCCGCAATTAAACCTTGCCCCAGTTAATTTTGATGATATTTTAAATACAAATTCAGAATTCAAAGAAAAACAATATTAATATAAAATAATATTGTAAATATTTAATAAATTAATTTATTTAAATATTATTTTAAGGAGAAAATATGTGTTTTGCAGAAATTTCAGAATTGTGGAATATAATATTATGTGAAGCTAAAAATGCATTAAAAAAGGAACCTATTTTATCTAACTTATATCAAGAGAGTATATTAAAACATAAAACATTTAGCAGTTCTTTGAGTTATATATTATCAAATAAACTATCTACTTCGATTATTTCTGAAAAGAATATACGCAATATTTTAGATGAAATATACTTAAATAATTTTTGTATTTTATATTTAGCAGTTAAGGATTTGAAAGCAATCTTTCAAAAAGATCCAGTTGTAAATAATTATTTAACTCCTTTTTTATATTTTAAAGGTTTTCACGCATTAGAATCTTATAGAATAAGTCATTATCTTTGGAGCAAAAAGCAATATGCGTTATCAACGTATTTACAAAGTAGGATTTCTACTATTTTTTCAGTTGATATTCATCCAGCAGCATGCATTGGTTCTGGAATAATGCTTGATCATGCCACTGGCATTGTTATCGGAGAAGGGGTGATTATAGAAGATGATGTTTCAATTTTACATTCTGTTACTCTGGGTGGAACAGGAAAAAATAGTAGTAAAAATAGACATCCAGTAATTAGAAATAAAGTTAGTATAGGTGCAGGAGCTAAAGTTTTAGGAAATATTGAAATTGGTTCCCAAGTTAAAATAGGGGCTGGATCAGTAGTTTTGAAAAATATTCCTCCATGTGTTACAGTGGCTGGTATTCCTGCAAAAATTGTCAAAAAATTAACTAATTCAACTTCTTTTCTTAAAGAAGATGAAGATAATTTTTTAGATTGTTTAGAACAATTTCAATATGGAGATGGCATTTAGTACATTTTAAAAATTAAAACTCCTGTCTTTTATGAATAACATCATCTATATATTATGATTGTCGATTACAGAAGTTTTATTTTTTAACTGATAACAATAATATAATATTAATCATCTAAAAAACTACGCAATACTTCTGATCTGCTTGGATGACGTAGCTTTCTTAATGCTTTTGCTTCTATTTGCCTTATTCTTTCTCGGGTAACGTCAAATTGTTTTCCAACTTCTTCTAAAGTATGATCTGTGTTCATATCAATTCCAAAGCGCATGCGAAGAACTTTAGCCTCACGAGCTGTTAATCCTGATAGAACATCATGCGTAGCTGATCTTAAACTTTCAGATGTTGCTGAATCTAACGGAAGCTCTAATGTTGTATCTTCTATAAAATCACCTAAATGAGAATCATCATCATCTCCTATAGGCGTTTCCATTGATATAGGTTCTTTTGCTATTTTTAAAACTTTTCTAATTTTATCTTCAGGAATTAACATTTTTTCAGAAAGTTCTTCAGGAGTCGGTTCACGTCCTGTTTCTTGTAATATTTGTCTAGAAATTCTATTTAGTTTATTGATAGTTTCTATCATATGTACAGGAATTCGAATAGTACGAGCTTGATCTGCGATCGATCGGGTAATTGCTTGTCTGATCCACCAAGTTGCATAAGTTGAAAATTTATATCCTCTGCGATATTCAAATTTATCTACTGCTTTCATTAAACCAATATTACCTTCTTGAATTAAATCTAAAAACTGTAGTCCTCGATTAGTATATTTTTTAGCGATAGAAATAACTAATCTTAAATTTGCTTCTACCATTTCTTTTTTTGCTCTTTTAGCTTTTGCTTCTCCAATAGACATTCTTTTGTTAATATCTTTTACTTCCTCAATTGTTAATCCTGTTTCTTTCTCTATATTACGTAATTTTTTTATACTTACAAAAATTTTTTCTTCAATTTTTTGTATTTTTTTAGACCAAGGTTGATTTAAACTTTTTTCTTTTATTAGCCAATTTATATTAGTCTCATTTCCTGAAAAAATTTTTATAAAATTTTTTCTTGGCATTTGGCATTCTTCAATACATAATCGCATGATAATTCTTTCTTGTGTTCTAACTCTTTCCATCATATCACGCATGTTATTTACTAAATGATCAAATTGCTTTGGAACTAATCTAAATTGTTTAAAAATTTCTGAAAGATTATAAATTTCTAGCAATGCATCTTTATGTTTTCTATTTTTAATTTTAATCATATTACTTGTATTGGTATATTGTTTCCGCAATGCAGAAAATTTTTCGTTTGCTAATTCTGGATCAATGCTATTATCTTCATCTTCTTCATCTTCCTCATTTTCCACATCTTCTTCATTTTCATCCTGTACTTTATTATTAGAAATTTCATCTAAAATTTCAGATCCTAAGTGTATGTTATTATGAGTCATAGGTGACAATTCTTCTACATTAGGATCAACAAAACCTATTACTATATCAGATAGTTTTATTTGACCAGTTTTAATTCGATCATATTGTTCTAGAAGATAAGTAATAGCTTCAGGATACTCGGATACTGAAGATTGAACTTGATTTATCCCTTCTTCAATGCGTTTTGCTATATCAATCTCACCTTCTCGCGTAAGCAATTCAACAGTACCCATTTCTCTCATATACATTCGAACAGGGTCAGTTGTTCTTCCTAACTCTGACTCAACACTTGATAAAACTTGAGTAGCTGCTTCTACTGCGTCTTCATCTGTATCTGTATTTATTTCATTTAAAATTAAATCATCTGCATCAGGCGCTTCTTCGACGACTTGAATTCCCATATCATTAATCATCTGGATAATGTCATCGATTTGCTCAGAATCAATAATATCTTCTGGAAGATGATCATTAACTTCGGCATAGGTTAAATACCCTTGCTCCTTGCCATGTGTAACGAGCAGCTTAAGTTGTGACTTTGGGTTTTGCTCCATAGGGAATATCCAAATTTTGTTAATGTGATGAATATTAATCGACTGATTAGTCAATAATTAATATATAGAATTATTTTAATTTTAAGGTATGTTATTAGATAATTTTAATAGAAAAAATAAAAAATTATTCACTATTTTTTAATTTTTTATTAATAGACCAAATTTCTTCTTTTTCATTTATTGTAAGCCCATAAATTCTTTCTTTTGAAATTAGATGCTCTTGTCTTTTTTCAAGGTCCTTTTTATATACACTTTTTAATAGATCTAAAAAAACATTTTGAATTTTTTCTTCAACTATCATATGATCTAAAGTTGAGAGAGTTTTTAAAATGTGAATTATTTTACTATTTCTATAAAATTCTAGTAATTGACCTGTATTAAAACTTGGGTGTTCTAAACATGTTTTTAAAATTTCTAAAAAAATCGGAATTCCTTTTATTTTTGAATTTTTAAATTGTTTTGTTGAATTTACTAAATTAGATAAATTAGGGTTCTGAATAAGCAATCCGATAAGAGTGCGCATTAAAGTTGGTTTATTTTTATATTGTAAAATTTTATTTTTTTGTGTTTTTTGATGTAAAAATTTTTCAAATTGATAATCATCCAAAATTCCTATTGTTCGTCCTAATATTTGTCTTAAATAAATTCGTATTGTATCACTAGGTATAGAATTTATTAAAGGTAAAGCATGTGCGCTTAAATAAAATTTGTCATCGCTAGATGATAAATCAATTCCTTTTAGAATATTTTTAAAAAAAAATTTAGACAGTGTTAAAGCATTTTTAATACGTAATTGAAAATTTTTTGATCCTTCTTTTTTAATAATAGTATCTGGGTCTTCATTTTCAGGCAGCATTATAAATTTTATAGTTTTTTCATCGGATATATATGGTAATGTGATTTTTAAAGTTCTCCAAGCAGCATTTCTTCCGGCATCATCACCATCATAGCAGTATATAACTGTATTAGTATTTCGAAAAAGTATTTTTATCTGTTCTTTTGTAATTGATGTTCCTAAAGAAGAAACGACATGATCAATTTTATTTTGTGTTAACATAATAACATCGATATATCCTTCTACAACTAATAGATACTTTGGTTTTAAGTGTTTCTTTTTTACTTGATATAATCCGTAAATTTGTTTGCTTTTGTAAAAAATATTTGTTTCAGCTGAATTGATATATTTTGGAAGAATTTCTTTTATAGTTCTACCTCCAAAACCTATAGTTCTTCCATATTTATCATGTATAGGAAATGTTATTCTTCCTTGAAAAGGATCGTATATTTTTTTTTTTTTATTAATAGA
Organism: Buchnera aphidicola (Aphis gossypii); assembly: GCF_013394915.1. NCBI lineage: Bacteria > Pseudomonadati > Pseudomonadota > Gammaproteobacteria > Enterobacterales > Erwiniaceae > Buchnera > Buchnera aphidicola. The sequence continues at coordinate 99,925 of NZ_CP056771.1, forward strand.
AATAATTTTATTATTTAATAAATCTGTCTCTAATTCTTTTTTAATATGTAATTTCTGAAAAAATAAGTCCCAAGTAAAACTTGAAAATCCAATACAAAAAAATTCTATCATACTTTTACTAATTCCTCTGTGAATAAGATAATCATAAGCAGAACTAGTTAACATTAAGTTTTTTTCATATAATTTAGATATTTGATTAGTTAATAAGTATAGTTTTTGTTTTTTGAAATAATCATTTTTTTCAGGTATGAAATTTTTTTCAAAAGGTATCGAAAGTCCATGCATGAAAGACAATTCTTCAATACTTTCTACAAAATTTAAATGTTCATAGTTGATTAAAAAGTCAATTACGTTTCCATGTATATTACATCCAAAACAATAATAAAATTGTTTTTCGTAACTAACTGTAAATGATGGTGTTTTATCGTTATGAAAAGGACAGTGAGTTTGATAATTTTTGCCTTTTTTTTTTAATTTTATTCTTGAATCAATAACATCAACAATATTTGTTCGACATAACAGATCATTAATAAAATATTTAGGTATTTTTTCAGACATAGATTTTTTTATGATAGAATTCCGTTCTTTTAAAAGAACGGTTATTTTATTTTTTATATTTTTTAATATATTTTAATACATTCTAATTCTTTTTGCATTTTCTCGTGTAAGTTTTTTTGCTAAACGTTTTATCGCGGAAGCTTTAGCGCGTTTTCTTTCGGTAGTAGGTTTTTCATAAAATTCTCTTCTACGTATTTCTGCTAAAATTCCAGCTTTTTCACAAGATCTTTTGAAGCGACGTAATGCAACATCGAATGGTTCATTTTCACGTACTTTTATTATTGGCATTTAATATTAACCCCAATTATGTGATGTATATTAGATTTTTATTTATAATATGTAAATTATTGTAAACGAGTGTTATTTTATTATGTAAAATGAATCCTATCTTAATTAACATTGTGTTGTAAAGTATCATTTTTAAAAAATTTAATTATTTTTGTTGTGATAAAATTTAATTTTTTTATTTTAATATTATTTTTGTTGTTTAATTTTGAACTATTTAAAAAAATGAACAGGTGTAGAAATGAAAATATTAGGTATTGAAACATCGTGTGATGATACTGGAATAGCTGTTTATGATAACCTTCAAGGTTTATTGGTTAATGAATTATACAATCAAAAAAAAATACATGCTAATTACGGCGGGATTATTCCAGAGTTAGCATCACGTACACATTCAAAAAAAATAATTTTTCTGTTAGATAAAATTTTTAAAAAAATAAATCTTGAGAAAGATATTAATCTTATTGCATATACTGCAGGGCCTGGTTTAGTTGGTTCTTTGTTAGTTGGCGCAACATTTGCTTGTTCTTTGGGATTTTCTTTAAATATCCCTGTGTTACCAGTCAATCATATGGAAGCGCATTTATTATCGCCAATGTTAGATTCTCATTTAATTACATTTCCATTTATTGGATTACTAGTTTCTGGAAAGCACACTCAAATTATTGCGGCTTATAAATTAGGAAAATATGAGATTCTTGGAAATTCTTTAGATGACGCTGCAGGTGAAGCTTTTGATAAAATATCAAAATTATTAGGTTTAAAATATCCAAATGGTCATGAATTATCTAATTTAGCTAAAAAGGGTGTGAAAATTAATTTGAAATTTCCTCGTCCTATGAAAAATCATTCTAATTTAAATTTTAGTTTTTCAGGGTTGAAAACTTTTGCTGCTAACATTATTAAAAATAAAACTTTAAATTTTCAACAAAAAGCAAATATTGCAAAAGCTTTTGAAGACGCAGTTGTTGATATATTATTAATGAAAACTAAAAGAGCTTTAAATCAAAAAAAATGGAGCAATTTAGTCATTGCAGGAGGTGTCAGTGCAAATAAATTATTACGTAAAAAATCAGAAATTATGATGCGAGAAGTTTTTAATGGAAAAGTATTTTTTGCTCGTCCAGAATTTTGCACAGATAATGGTGCAATGATTGCTTATTTAGGATCATTATATTATAAAAAAAAAAATATTTTTCCTTCATTAGAAATTACCGTAAAACCGAAGTGGCCTTTAGATAGTTTACCTGTATTATAATCAATCAGAATTTTTTAAAAATCTATTTTTTTGAATATATAAAATTAGATCTTTTATAGTTAATATTGTCATATGTTTTTCTTTTGAAAATGTAATAATTTCAGGTACTCGAGACATAGATCCATCTTTATTGGTGAGTTCACAAATTACTCCGGCTGGTTTAAAACCAGCAAGGGATACTATTTCGATAGCTGCTTCTGTATGACCAGCTCTTGCTAAAAGTCCTCCTGTATCAGCTCTTAAGGGAAATATGTGACCTGGTCTGTTTAAATCACTAGGTTTTGCATTATCTGCTATAGCTGCTTGTATAGTTGTTAATCGATCTTTAGCTGATACGCCAGTAGAAACGCCTTTAGCAGCTTCTATTGTAACTGTAAACGCTGTTTGATAAGTGCTTGTGTTATTTTTAACCATCATAGGTAAATTTAATTTTTTTCTTTGAGATTCTGTAATGCATAAACACACAATACCGCTACCATATCTAATTGTTAAAGCCATTTGTTCTACTGTCATTTTTTCGCAGGAAAAAACAAGATCTCCTTCGTTTTCTCTATTTTCATCATCTAGTATGATAATACCCTGTCCAGATCTCAGAGCTAATATTGCTTTTTCTACACGTTCTATAGGGTTTCCAAATTCATAAAGTATTTTGTGATTCATTTTTTGAAAACCTTGATTGAATTAAACTATTAAAAATAATTTCAAAAAGCTTTATACATGAAACAATTTTAAAAAATAATTATATTATATCTTGAATAAAATTTAAGAGCAATCTTAAAAAGATTATATATTTATATCTAAGTATTATATATAATATTTAGATATAAAATTTATTCTTAAATATATTTTCACTATATATTTAAAACTGTATTTAATTCATTAATATTTAATGTTTCAGTTCCCATTTTTTGTATAACTATACTTGCACCAATATTAGCATAAAAACATGATTCCTCTAAAGAATAACCTGTAGCTAAAGCAGAAGCAATAATTGAAATTACTGTATCTCCCGCACCTGTTACATCTGATGCTATTTTAGATATTGCTGGAAAATGTATTGGTTTTTTTTTAGGTTGAAATAATGTCATACCATTTTTAGATCGAGTAACTAATAATGCTGATAAATTTAGTTCGGATACTAATTTCATTCCTCTTGTAAATATTTGTTTTTCTTCATGGCACTTTCCTACTATTTTTTCAAATTCAGAAAGATTAGGTGTCAATAAACTAGCACCAGAATACTTTTTGAAATCTATTCCTTTGGGATCTATGAGTATATGAATAGACATTTTTTTTGCCAAACTGATAATTTTTTTAATTTGAAATAATGTTCCTTTTGCATAATCTGATAATATTAAAACTTTATAATATTTTAATGAATTTATAATTTTTTCATATAACAGATGAAAGTCATTAAAAATATATTTTTCTTCAAAGTCTAATCGCATTAATTGTTTTTTTTCTGATATAATTCTAATTTTTTTAATTGTTTTGCTATTTTTTACGCTGATAAAATCATAGCAAATATTAACATGATTAAGAAGTTTTTTTAATATTGTACCTTCAATATCTTCACCAATTAAACCAACTACTTTACATTTTCCGCCTATTTCTGCAATATTTTTAGCTACGTTTCCTGCGCCTCCTGGTTGTTCTATAACTTTTTTAATTAATGAAACAGGCATTGATTGTTCTGGTATCATATAATAATTTTTACTATACCAATAACAATCTAATATTAAGTCGCCGACGACAAGAACAAGTGCATTATTGAAATCTATAATTTCTTTTTTCATTGATAATCCTTTAAGATGTTATTAAAATTTATTATTTTTATATATTAATATTATCTATAAAATTATTATAGTCTTTAATTATTACAAATAATCTTTAAACATTTAAGTCTTTTGTGTTTTTTATTAAAAATAATATTTTGTTCTTAGTATGAGAAAATGTTTATGAAAATATATTTAGTTGGTGGCGCTGTTCGCGATCAATTGTTAAACTTACCTATTAAAGATAGAGATTGGGTAATAGTAGGAGCTACTAAAGAGATTTTGTTAAAAAAAAATTTTCAACAAGTAGGTAAAGATTTTCCAGTTTTTTTACATCCTAAAACGCGAGAAGAATATGCTTTGGCAAGAAAAGATAGAAAATTAGGGAAAGGTTATACTGATTTCCACACTGATTTTAGTTCATATATAACTCTAGAAGAGGATTTAATTAGACGCGATTTAACAATTAATGCTATTGCTCAAGATAAGTTTGGGAATTATATTGATCCTTATCAAGGTAAAAAAGATTTAGAAAATCGTCTATTACGTCATGTTTCACAATCTTTCACTGAAGATCCATTGCGTGTTTTACGAACAGCAAGATTTGCAGCTAAATTAATGCACTTAGGATTTCGTATTGCTACAGAAACTATGTTTTTAATGCGTGAAATAGTTAAAAAAAAAGAACTATTATATTTAACTGTAAATAGAATTTGGAACGAAACTGAAAAAGCGTTTAAAACTAAAAATCCGCATGTGTATTTACAGGTTTTATATTCTTGTGATGCGCTTAACTTAATATTTCCAGAAATATGTTTGTTATATGAACGAGAATTATTTTTTACAAACTTTTTTAATCATTTAAACAACCTTTTTTTATCACAAGGTTTATCTAAAATATCTACTTTAACTAAAGATATTTCTATACGCTTTTCTTATATATTTCAATTTTTTTCTTTAAATACAAACGATATTTTTAAGGAAAAATTTTACGATCAAGTTTCTGCATCTATTGTTCAAAAATTTTGTAATCGTTTGAATATTCCTACATATATTAAAGAAATAGCTATATTAAGTACTGGCTTTCATCATTTTCTAAATTCAATAAATTATCAATCTTCTAAAAATATTGTACATTTTTTTTGCAAAATAGATGCCTGGAGAAAACCCGATCGCGTTAAAATATTTTCATTTTTAAGCAACTTTAACTTTTTAAATAATATATCACAACAAAATAGATCAAATGATCATTCTAATATTAATTTATCACCTGGTTTTTTTTTAAAAAAATCTTTTTCTGTTGTACAAAATATATCTATTAAATCAATTCTACAGAAAGGATTCAAAGGAGATCAAATTAAAAATGAATTAAATAGAATAAGAATTAAAAAATTAGATTTATGGAGAATAAAAAATTTTAAAAAATTATTTTAATCATATAAAATAACGTTTTTAGTTTATAAAATAAATTAAAATAGCTAATATAAAACGATAAAATCCAAAAATTTTTAATGAAAACTTGTTAAGTATTTTAATAAATTTATTAATTGATAGTAAAGAAATTATTAAAGATATAAAAAATGCACTTAAATAATATGGTATACAATTGATATTCATATTATTTATATTCTTTATTAATTCTAGAATCGACGCTCCTATTGTTAAAGGAATTGAAATAATAAAAGAAAAATTTATTGCAACAGAGCGTTTTATCCCTAACAGCATTGCACTACCTATAGTAGCGCCTGATCTAGAAAATCCTGGATATAAGCACAGCGTTTCAAAACATCCAATAATAAATGATTGAAATAAACTGATTTCATCAATAGAATTCGTTTTATTTTTTTTAGGTTTAAAAATTTCAGAAATAATAAGAAAAAAACCTCCAAAAATCAATGCATACATAATGTTTTTGATATTAAATAATAATTTAATATCATTATAAAATATAAAACCTAAAGACGCTGTAGGTATAAGAGATATTAAAATATGAATATTTTTTGTTCTTTTTTTTCGCTTTTTAAATTTTATCAAATTGATTATTTTTTTAAAAAAAAATATCAATATTGCTATTGACGATCCTAATTGAACAAACGTTTTTAATATATCTGTATTTTTATTTAAAATACCTAGCCAATGGCTAATAATAATTATATGACCTGTCGATGAAATAGGTAAAAACTCTGTTATGCCTTCTATTAAACCAGTAACTACAGAAATAATTAATTTATAAACATATGCCATTTTTTTCTCTTTATTAGATAAAACGGTACTAAAATAATAGCACCGTTTTTATTTTTTAAGAATTAATTATATAAGGACATAATTATTGTTTCACCGGCTATGATAGAGCCTGATGATTTCTCTATTTTTTTAAATTTTTCCATATTAGATATTACTACTGGAGTTAAAATAGAACGTGCTTTTTTTTCTAATATATTTAAATCTAATAATACAATAACATCTCCTATTTTTACTTTTTGATTATCTTTTGCTATTTGTTTAAAACCCTCTCCTTTTAGTTTGATTGTATCAATTCCAAAATGCACAAACAATTCAACTCCATCTTCTGAAAGAATTGAAAAAGCATGTTTACTAGTAAGTATTTTACTAATAGTTCCATTGACTGGTGAGAGTATTTTATTTCCTGATGGTTTTATCGCGATGCCATCACCTACAATTTTCTTTGAAAATACTACATCTGGTACATCTTCAATGCTTATTATTTCACCTGATATAGGCGCAAAAATTTCTATTTTTTTTAAAAAATTAGATTTTTTTCTATTAAAAAAATCTGATAATAAACTCATTTTTTTCTCCTAAGTACTTCTATTATTAATTTTTTGTGTTTTAAAAATTAAACGACTCCTTAATTAAATTGATCTAATAAATTAAATATTTCTTCTGTTGTAGATAAAGTTAATATTTTTTTAGCTAAATTCTGAGCTTTGGAAAAAGATATTTTTCGAATAGTTTCTTTAATTTTAGGAATACTTGTTGAGCTCATACTAAACTCATCTAAACCCATGCCCAATAAAAGTGCAGTAATACGTTGATCTCCGGCTAATTCTCCGCACATACCGGTCCATTTTTTGTGTTTATGTGAAATATCAATAACTTTTTTAATTAATTTTAATACAGATGGGCTTATTGGATTGTATAAGTGTGAAATTAAATCATTGCCTCGATCAACAGCTAAGGTATACTGTGTTAAATCATTAGTACCAATGCTAAAAAAATCTACTTCTTTTATTAAATACTCCGCTATTATAGCTGATGCAGGAGTTTCTATCATAATTCCAATTTTAATATTTTTATCAAATAGTATGTTATTATTATCTAGTTGATCTTTTAATTTTTGAATTTCTTTTTTTAATATTCTAATTTCTTCTACAGATATAATCATAGGAAATAAAATACATATTCTGCCAAAAGCAGAAGCTCTAAGTATGGCTTTTAATTGAGTATGTAAAATTTCTTTTCTATCCATTAAAATACGTATAGCTCTCCATCCAAGAAATGGGTTATCTTCTTTTGGAAGATTCATATATGGTAAATCTTTATCTCCACCAATATCCATAGTTCTTATGATGACTGATTTATTTCGCATGATTTCTGCAATTTCTTTATATGCTTGAAATTGTTCTTGTTCTGTAGGTAATTTATTACGACCCATAAATAAAAATTCTGTTCGGTAAAGACCAATACATTCAGCGCCATTTTTTTTTGCTGATTCAGCGTCTTGAATATTTCCAATATTGGAACCAATTTTAACATTGTGCCCATCAATTGTAGTTGCTGGTAAGTTTTTTAATTTTTTAAAGCTGTTTTTTTTAAAAAAATATTTTTTTTCTACTTCTCGTTTATTCTTTATCAATTCACCAGAAGGATTGATAAAAATTTGATTATTAATTGAATCTAAAATAATATAATCATTATTTTTTACTTGATTTGTAATATTTCCAGTGCCCACAATGGCAGGTATTTCAAGTGATCTTGCCATAATTGAAGTATGTGATGTTGGGCCGCCTAAATCTGTAATAAATCCTAATATGTATTTCAAATTGATTTGTGCAGTTTCTGAAGGAGTGAGATCTTTTGAAATTAAAATTACTTTATTTTTTATATTATTTAAATCAATAATATCAATATTAAGTATGTTTTTTAACAAACGCAAACCAATGTCCCTTACATCAACTGCTCTATTTTTTAAATATTCATCTTTTATTTTTTCTAACGCTTGAGCTTGTACGTTAATTACGTGCTCGGTTGCTTCTGCTGCTGATATTTTTTTTTCTTTAATTAAGTCAATTATTTCTTTTTCTAGTTCCTCATCTTCAAGAAGCATAATATGACCTTCAAAAATACCTTCTTGTTTTTTCCCGAATTTTTTTCCTGTATTTAATTTTATTTCTGTTAATTGATTTACTGATTTTTTTCGTCCATTAAAAAATTTATTTATTTCTATTTCGATATTTTCGATAGAAATCATTTTCCGGTTAATGACAATATTTTCATTATTTAATAAAAGAGCATTGCCAAAAGCTATACCCGGTGATGCTAAAATGCCCGAAATCATAACATTACCTTTAACTATAAATTTTACATTTGTTTCAGAGAGGAAAACATTAAATGTCAGGCGAATATACTTTTTATAAGAGTAATCCGGAAGCAGTATTAAACCTCCGGAATCTTCATAAAAATTCATAAATTATTTTTAATTATGATTTATTCTAATTCTGTCATTATTTTAGATAAATGTTCAATAGCTTCTTTTTCATCTTTTCCTTCTGCAGATAACGTAATTAAACTTCCACATACTAAACCAAGTGTTTGAATTTTAAATAAACTTTTTGCATTAACAGATTTTCCATTATAGATAATATAGATATCAGAAAGAAATTTTTTTGCTTCTTTTACAAATTCAGCTGCAGGTCGAGTATGCAAGCCGTGTGATGCAGTAATTTTTATTTCGTTTTGAAACATTTTTTTTCCTTAGTAATATTTAATTATAGAGATATTTTTATTTTAAATGTGAAAATACAACTTCTATAATAAAATTTTTATTGTTTCTTATTAAAGAAGTTGTATTTTTAATTTTTCTTTCTATTTTGAAATTTTTTAGTAAATAGTTCTGTACTTAAATATCGCTCTCCAGAGGAAGGTAGTATTGCTACTATTTTTTTGTTTAAAAATTGTTTTTGATTTTGTATTTGTATAGCAGCTGCAATAGCAGCACCAGAGGAAATACCAGATAATATTCCTTCTTTTTGCATTATTTTTTGAGCATATAAAATTGCTTCTTCACTTGATATTGTTATTACTTGGTCAATTAAACTTAAATCTAAGTTTTTTGGAATAAAACCAGCTCCGATACCTTGAATTTTATGTAATCCAGGCTGTATTTTTTTACATGATAAAAATTGGGTAATTACAGGTGATTCTGAGGGTTCTACAGCAATACTAATAAAATCTTTTTTCTTTTTGATATTTTTTATATATCTTGTGATGCCCGTGATTGTTCCGCCTGTGCCTACTCCTGAAACTAATATGTCTATATCACCATTTGTGTCATTCCAAATTTCTGGGCCAGTAGTTTTTTCATGTATTTCTGGATTAGCAGGATTTTCAAATTGTTTCAACAAAAAATATTTATTTTCATTTAAATATGCAATTTCATTTGCTTTATCAATTGCTCCTTTCATTCCATGTTTGCTATCTGTTAAAATTAATTTTGCTCCTAAAGATTTTAAAAGTTGCCTCCTTTCCATAGACATTGATTCTGGCATTGTAAGAACTAAATTATAATTTCTAGCCGCTGCAACATATGCTAAAGCTATCCCTGTATTCCCGCTTGTAGCTTCAAGTAATGTGATATTTTTGTTTAAATTTCCCTTTTTTTCTGCATCCCATATCATATTAGCACCAATTCTGCATTTAACACTAAAACTTGGATTTCTGGATTCTATTTTTACTAAAATATTTCCATTACCTATTTTGTTTAAACGAACAATTGGTGTATTTCCAATAGTGAATGAATTATCTTGATATATTTTACTCATTTTTTTCCATTTTTTAAAATTGATAATATGTAGTGTAAATATTATTTGTGATTATTTGTTATCTTGTAAGATTTATTCAATATATATCTTTTATTATACTTTTTAATAATTATTAGAAAAATTTATTTTCATAAACCAATAAAATTAATTCTAAATTATTTTATTTTTATTAATTAATAAATAGCACGTACTTATTTTAATGTTAAATTTCATATTATTTGCTTTCTTATATATCTAGTGTATAAAATAATATTCTTTTAACCTATTAATATAATAAAAATTTTATCTTTTATAATTTCTTCGTATTTAAGATAAAATATTTTTTATATTGTAAAGTTATATTATAAAAATATTAATATGTTTGATTAAAATTTTTAATATAATTTCTATTGTCATGCTAATTTCTTATCCAGTATATTTATGAAAAAAATTAAATATAAAATTAACAAATTACGTAAAGAAATTTTGAAATATGATTATTTTTATCATACTTTAGATAAACCTATTGTGTCTGATGCAGAATATGATTATTTATTCAATCAATTATATAATTTAGAATCAAAATACAAACAGTTCATTACTCCTGATTCACCTACTCAGAAAGCAGGGTCGAATTTACTTGATAAGTTTAAAAAGGTATCGCATTTTTTCCCTATGTTATCTTTAGAAAATACATTTGATTTAAAGGGATATTTAAAATTTGAAAATAGAATTAAGAAAAAATACATGATTAATTCTGCAATAGATTTTTGCTGTGAGTTAAAAATCGATGGGATAGCAGTGAGTTTAATTTATGAAGAAGGAAATTTAATTCGAGCTGCAACTCGAGGTGATGGTTTTTTTGGAGAAAATATTACGAATAATATAAGAACAATTAAATCTATTCCATCAAAATTAAAGGGATTTAATATACCGAAAAGATTAGAAATACGAGGTGAAGTTTTTATGTTAAAATCTGATTTTTTTGAGTTGAATATTGAATCTTTTACAGGTAAAAAAAAATATTTTTCTAACCCTAGAAACGCAGCTGCTGGATCTTTGAGGCAAATTGATTCTAAAATTACAGCCAAAAGGAAATTGATGTTTTTTTGTCATGGATTTAATTTTTTTGAGGAAACAGAGTCTTTTAAAACTCATTATGATGTACTGATGCAATTAAAAAATTGGGGTATACCAGTTAACGAGGAAGTATTAATTTGTTTTAATCATTTAGAAATATTAAATTTTTATAGAAAGTTTGAAAAACATCGTGCATCATTTGATTTTGATATAGATGGTATTGTTATAAAATTAAATTCGCTTTATTTACAAAAAAAATTAGGATTTAATAGTAAATCACCAAGATGGGCTATTGCTTTTAAATTTTTTTCTAAAGAAGAAATAAGTAAATTAGAGGATGTAAAATTTGAAGTAGGAAGAACTGGGGTAATTACACCAGTAGCTTATTTTAATCCAGTTTATATTTCAGGAGTTTTGATTAAAAAAGCATCTTTATATAATAAGAATGAAATTGATAGATTAAATTTACATTTTAATGATTATATTATTATAAAACGTTCCGGAGATGTTATCCCTAAAATTATAAGCGTTATTATAAAAAATCGCTCTAAAAACGCAAAAAAAGTATTCTTTCCAATTTATTGCCCAGTCTGTAATTCAGAACTATTATTAAATAAAGAAGAAAAAATAGTCCGTTGTCTCTCTGGATTAATATGTGATGCTCAAAAAAAAAAATTATTTTGTCATTTCTTCTCTAAAAATGCATTAGATGCCAATGGATTAGGCCCTAAAGTTATTTATAAATTAATTCAAAAAAAAGTTGTTTTAAATTTAATAGATTTTTTTTATCTTACAAAAGAACAACTAAAAAGTTTATCCAATATAGGTGAAAAAAAAAGTATTAAAATAATTGAAACTATAGTTAAATCTAAGAAAACTACTATGAATCGTTTTATTTATGCTTTAGGAATTTTTTCTGTAGGTGAAATTATATCGCAAAAGTTATCTAATTATTTTATTTTTCCAGATAATTTAGTTAATGCTTCTCAGAAAGAATTAGAATCAATAGATGGAATAGGAAAAGTAGTTGCTAATAATATATTTAATTATTTTTCTATTTCTGAAAATCGTAAATTAGTGAGTAAACTGATAGAAATTTTAGATATTGATCCATGTCATAATCAGTGTTTTAATAAAAATAATGTATTAAATAAAAATATCGTCATAACAGGTATATTTAAAGATTTTTCTAGAAGTAAACTAAAAGCAATTTTAATTAAATTAGGTGCTCGTATTAGTAATAAAATTTCTAAAAAAACAGAATTATTAATATTTGGTAAAAAAGTTGGTAGTAAGTTTTTTGAGGCAAGCCAATTAAATATTGAAACGATGAATGAAGAGGAGTTAAATTCTTTAATTAAAAAAGAAAATAATTAAATTTTTTGGGTCGTGCAGGATTTGAACCTGCGACCAATTGATTAAAAGTCAACTGCTCTACCAACTGAGCTAACGACCCATATTTTATTTGGGTGATGACGGACTCGAACCGCCGACTTCCTCCGTGTAAAGGAGGAGCTCTACCAACTGAGCTAATCACCCTTTAATAACTTATATTGTAAAGATAAGAAAAATAGAGTCAATCTTTTTTTTAAAAAGATTATTTGTTTGTTGTAATTTTAATCGTTATGATGAAATAATTATCTATATTTATGACATATAAAATTTATTTTCTAACTTTATATAGATATTTTAAAATATTTCAAGGAATATATGAAAGTTAAAACTCGTTTTGCACCTAGTCCTACTGGGGATTTACATATCGGTAGTGTACGTACAGCTTTGTATTCTTGGTTGTTTGCACGTCGTTATAATGGAAAGTTTATACTACGTATAGAAGACACTGATTTTGAAAGATCTAAATCATTATCAGTTGAGTCTATTTTAAAAGGATTAAAATGGTTGGGATTAAATTGGGACGAAGGACCTTACTTTCAAACTCAACGATTAGATCGCTATAGAGAAGTAATTGAAATTATGTTGAATACAGGTAATGCTTATAAATGTTATTGTTCTCCGAAAGAAATAGAAGCAGAGCGCTTTAAACAACTTTCCGAAGGGAAAAAACCACATTACACTAGAGTGTGTAGAAACTTAAAGATTAAAAATATTAATAAAAAATACGCAATTCGCTTTAAAAACCCCACTTCTGGAAAAGTTACTTTTGAAGATAAAATTAGAGGAAAAATTACTTTTAATAATCTAGAGTTAGATGATCTTATAATTCAACGTTCAAATGGAATGCCAACTTATAATTTTTGCGTTGTAATTGATGATCTAGATATGAATATTACACATGTTATTCGTGGGGAAGATCATATCAATAATACACCTCGTCAAATAAATATTTTGAAATCTTTAAATGCAAAAATACCTATTTATGCTCATGTTTCTATGATACTTAATGAAAATGGAAAAAAATTTTCTAAAAGAGATAACTCAGAAAACATTATTGAGTACTATAAAAAAGGTTTTTTACCAGAAGCATTAATCAACTATATAATAAGATTAGGTTGGTCCCATGGTGATCAAGAAATTTTTAATCTTGCTGAATTAAAAAAGTTATTTAATTTAGATACTATTAATAAATCCTCTAGTGCTTTTAACATTAAAAAACTTTTATGGTTAAATAAATACTACATTAATAATTTATCGATAGATTATATTTGCAATATCTTAAAGGATTACATGAAAAATGAGAATATAAATATAGAAAAAGGACCTAATTTAAAATTTTTATTAAATTTATATAAAAATCGTTTTTATACTCTGCAAGATATGGCATGTAATTTTAGATTTTTTTATGAAGAATTTGAATCTTTTGATCTTCAATCTGCTAATAAATATTTAATTTTAAAAAATCTTTGTATATTAACGAATATTTATAACAAAATGAAAAATTTTTCTTTTTGGGAAATTGAAATACTATCTGAAGCTATCCATAATGAAGCTATAAAATTAAATATAAAATTAAAAGAAATAAACATGTTGTTACGGGTTGTACTAACAGGAAGAGCATATTCTCCGAATATAAGTTCAGTGATTTTTTTACTTGGAAAAGAAAAAACTTTGTTAAGATTAAAAAAAGCGATACTTTTTATAAAAAATAAAACTTATGTAAAATCTTAAATAAGACACTCATTAAAAATAAAATAGTAATTAAGATAAAAGCATTTTATTAGAAAAATAAATTGACAGAATTCATGTGTTTTTATATTGTAATAATTTTGGGGTTATAGCTCAGTAGGCAGAGCATTTGCATGGCATGCAAAATGTCAGCGGTTCGATTCCGCTTAGCTCCAAAAATTTTAAAAAATCTTCAAAATGTCAATTTTTTTATATAATAATTTTAATATTGTTTAAAATACTTGAAAATGCTGTGCGCAATAAAATTAAGCACAGCATTTTAAGTTAAATTTGCTGATTCATTATTTCTTTATAAGCTGATATAAATTTATTTCTAATTTGAATAGCTAATTCTATGGAAATAGAAGATTTTTGTAAATTTATCATTACGTCATTTAAAGACATAGAAGATGGATTTAATTCAAATTTTTCAATACTTTTCTGTGCATTATTTTGAATTTTATTAACTTCTCCTAATGCTGTTTGAAAGAATTGAGTAAAATTGTTAGATTCTTGAATGTTTTTTTCATTATTTTTTTTATTTTCATCTAAAAAATTAATTTTGGTATAAATATTTTCATTATAAATGTTATCAATAAACATATCTTCCTCTAAAATTATTATTATAATTTTTAAAATAATATCATATTTTTTTAAAAGATAAACATTTTATGTTATAGGTAATTTATCAGCAAATGTTTTTATTTCAAATGAAATTTAGTTGTTGTTCAATTATAGTTGAGATTGTCTACTAGATTAGGAAGATGTTATGAATTTTAGTGCTATAGAAGAATCAATTTCAGAAGAGAAAAAAAAGTTGAGTAATTTTTTATCTTATTTTTTTAAAAATGCGCGTGTTTTAATAATTTTATTAATAATAGCAGTTATTGCTACTATTTCTATTTCAGTGTGGAGGAAATCTTCTGACTATCAAGTTTTATACAATAATTTATCCTCTGAAGATGGAGAATCCATTATTGGTTATTTAAATCAAATGAAAGTTCCTTATCAGTTTTCTGAAAATTCTGGAAAATTATTAGTTCCAAAAAACCAAATTTATGATATACGCTTACACTTATCAGAAAAAAAATTTCTGCATAAAGGAGTGGGTTTTGAAATTTTAGATAAAGAAAAATTTGGAATTAGTCAGTTTAATCAGCAAATTAATTACCAACGTGCTTTAGAAGGTGAATTAGCTCGTACTATAGAAAGAATTAATGTTGTAAAAAGCGCTAGAATACACATAGCTATGCAAAAAAATTCTTTATTTTTACAGGATAAAAAAAAACCATCAGCTTCAGTTATTTTAAGTTTAACACCCGGAACTCAATTAAATACAAGCCAAACAAACGCTATATTGCATTTAATATCTAATAGTATATCTGATCTACCTATAGATAACATCACGATTGTTGATGAATTTGGTAAGCTATTAAATAACTCTATATCACAGTCAGATGAAATAAACGATACTAAATTAAAATATTCTGAAAAGATTGAATTAAGATACATTAATAAAATTCAAAGTATTTTAGAACCATTGTTTGGAGTTGGAAATGTACATTCCCAAGTAACTGCTCAAATTGATTTTAATTCTCAAGAAAAAACACGTGAGCGATATGATCCCAACGCAAATTATAAAAATCAATCGATTCGCTCACATCAAACGACTATTAATGACAATATAAAAAATCAGAACTTAAACGATTATAGCAATTATTTTAATAAAAATAATTTATTTAATAATAATAATTCTAATAATGAATCTAAAAAATATAATGTTATAGAAAATCACAAATTTTTCAAAGATGGTGTTATAAACTCTCGCTCTGCAATTAATCATGATGATACAATTAATTATGAATTAAATCATACTTTATCACATATAAAAATGAATGTTGGAGAAATTAAAAGATTATCTGCTGCAGTAGTTATTAACCTTATTAAAGATAAAAATGGAAAACTAATTTCTTTGAGTTCAGATCAAATAAAAAATATAAAAAATTTAATCTGTGAATCTATAGGTTATTCTAAAATTAGAGGTGATAGTGTACATATAATCAATGAATCTTTTAATCAACATGATAAAAATGTTTTGACTAAGTTTGATAATTTTAATCAATCTAATATTTTTAATACTTTTTCAATTTTAATCCCATGGTGTATTTCGGGTTTATTTTTTTTATATTTTTTAAAAAAATATATTTTCTATTTTTCAAAAAGCGTCCTTAAAAACAAAAAATTAAATAATAAGAAAATAAGAGAGGAGATTGTTAATTCTGATAAAAATGAATTCGCGAATGATATTGAAGAAACAACTTTAAAATATTCACATACAGAAAAAACAGATAATTTAATTCATCAAATTTGTAATATATCTAATCAAAATCCACGTGTTATAGCATCGATTATTCGTCAATGGATGGGTGATAAAAAATGATTTTAAATGGTACTGAAAAGAGCGCGCTTTTATTAATGTCAATAGGATCTGATCAAGCTTCAGAAGTGTTAAAATATTTAACTCCTTTTGAAGTTCAAGAATTAGTTACTCATATGGTTAATATTAATAACTTTTCTAATGTAGCTTTAAATAAAGTATTAACTGAATGTTATGATCTTTTTATGCAAAATAATAATTTAGTTTATAATAATAATGATGAGTATATATCTGATATGTTAATTAAAGCGATAGGCGATAAACAAGGAAATGTTTTATTAAGTGAAGCGCTAGAAACAAGAAATGTTAAAATGTCTATCAAATCTCTTAATGCAATGGAACCGTCTAAATTAGCTTCCTTATTAGAAGAGCAACATGCTCAAATTGTTTCAACAATACTTGTTTATTTAGATCAAAATCAATCAGCTCGAGTTTTATCCTTTTTCAAAGAAGAAAAACGTATTGAAATTATAATTAAAATTTCTGAATTTAATGGTCTTGAAGAAAAAAAATTTGTTGAATTAAAAAATATTATTAACCATTTAATCAACAAAAAAAAATGCACTTTTTCAAATACAGGAGGTATTAAAACTGTTGCTAAGATTTTACGTTCCATGAAGATAGAAAATGAAAAAAATTTACTAAAGAAAATTGAATCTTCTAATAAGGAGTTGTCTAGTAAAATTATTAAAGAACTATATTCATTTGAAAATATAATAAATATTGATGATGATGTGATTAAATGTTTAGTAAAGAATTTAGAAGAAGAAAAATTATATATTGCACTTCAAGGTAGTCACGAAATTATAAAAAATAAGTTTTTCAATAATATGGACGAAGAAAAATTAAAAAATTTATCACTTTACTTAAAGAAAAAATCTTATGCCTCTAATATAGCTGTAGAAAATGAGCAAAAATTAATTTTAATGATGATTAGAAATATTTTAGATTATGGTGTTTTTTCGATAGAAAATTTAGGAAAGTATTATGTCTGATGCGGATTTAAAAAAAACATGGAAAAAATGGCATCCAGAAGAAATTTTTTTAAATAATTCAGAGAAAAAATATAATGTTTTTTGGAATACGAGTGTTTTAAAAGAAACAGATTTTTCTACTGAAAAAAAAGATGAATTAGATCGTAAATTTAAACAATTAAATAAACTACAAAAACAATCTTTTAATGATGAATCATGTTTTTTAAATATCAAGAAAGAACTTGAAGAAAAAAAAAGAAAATATGTTTTATTGAATGATAAGTTAAAAAATTTATGTTTAAGTTTTGAGTCTGAAATTTCTTTATTTGAAAAAACATTATCTTCGCGTTTATTAAAAACAATATTAATGATTTCTTCTTATATTGTTGGAGAAAACTTTTTAATTAATGAATCAGTTTTGTTAGAAAAAGTAAAAAAAATTGTAAAAAACGATAATTTTTTTTTGAAAAAACCAAAATTAGTTGTGCACCCTAGCAATAAAAAAATGTTAGAAGAAATTTTAAAAAAATCGGTAGATAATAAATGGGAATTAGTTTTCAATAATAGTATTGATATTAATAGTTTTAAAATTCTCTCTGAACAGAGTAATATAGATGGTACTATTTATGCAAGATGGAAAGAAGTATATCGTGTTATTCTTGAAGAAGGGGAGGGTAGTTGATGCAATTTAAATACGATAAATTATTTGATAAAATTGCTTCCTTTGAGAATAAAATAAATAGTCTTTCCGAATGTGTTATGTATGGATATGTAATCAGTATACATGGTTCAGTATTAGAGGTAACAGGTTTACAAGCTCCGATTGGAGCTGAATGTATTATCGAAAAAATAATAGACGAAAAGATTTTAAATATTTCAGCTCAAGTTATGAATTTCAAAAAGGGAAAAACATTATTGTTTTCTTTTGAAGAAACCTACGGTATTTTGCCTGGTGCTAAAGTTTTTTTAAAGATATCTAGAAAAATGCATCCTTTATTTAGAAAAGTTCCACTAGGTATGAATTTATTAGGAAGAGTATTAAATGCTAAAGGACGTGCATTAGATAAACTATCTGAATTAGATTCGAAATGTTTTAAAGTCGTAGAAAACAAACGCATTAATCCGTTGAATAGAAAACCAATTAATGAAATCCTGGATACAGGAATACGAGCAATAAATGGGCTACTAACTATTGGAAAAGGCCAAAGAATAGGAATTTTTTCAAGCTCAGGAATTGGAAAAAGTGTTCTTCTAGGTATGATGGCAAAATATACGAAAGCAGATGTAGTAGTTATTGGATTAATCGGAGAAAGAGGAAGGGAAGTTAAAGATTTTATAGAAAATATATTAGGATTAGATGGTTTATCAAAATCTGTAGTAATAGCAGCTCCAGCAGATACTTCGCCTTTATTGCAAATAGAAGCCGCATCATATGTTACAACTATAGCTGAATATTTTCGCGATAAAGATAAAAATGTTTTGCTAATTATGGATTCATTAACTCGTTATGCAATGGCTCAAAGAGAAGTTTCTTTATCTTTAGGTGAATTACCAGTTTCTCGAGGATATCCATCTTCTGTTTTTTTTAAAATTCCTGCTTTAGTAGAACGATCAGGAAATACAGATAACAAAGGATCTATTACTTCATTTTATACAGTTTTAACTGAAAACAATGAAGATCAAGATCCTGTTGCACATATTTGTCGTTCTATACTTGATGGGCATATTGTTTTATCTCGCTATTATGCAGATTTAGGGCATTATCCTGCTATTGATATAGAATCTTCTATCAGTCGTGTTATGCCTGAGATTATTACCCCAGAACAATATTCAAAAGCTTGCTATTTTAAAAAGTTAGTAGCTTCGTATCAAAGAAATAAAGATCTCATTAATATTGGGGCTTACGTTAAAGGAAATGATTTAATTTTAGATGATGCCATAAAAAAATGGACAAATTTAGAAAAATTTTTACAACAAACACCGTCAGAAAAAAGTAATTATTTAGTTTCTTGTGAAAGTTTAAACAAAATATTTAGTTAAATTATTTTATTTTTACATTTATTAATTTTTTCATATTTAATAGGATATATTATGAAATATAAAAAAATTTTATTTTCTGTTTTGGAAAACATAGAAGAAAAAAAAATAAAACAAAAAACAATTTATATTAAAAATTTACATGTTGAAAAAAAAAACATATTCAACAATTAAAGTTATTAATTAATTTTAGAAATGAATATGTTACGAAATTAAATATCAATGTAAAATTAGGCATGCCTATATATCATTGGAAAATATATAAAAATTTTATTTTCATGTTATATGTTGCGATTGAAGAAAACAATAATATTGTTAAAAAATATAAAACAAAAATTAAAAAAAGTATAAATCAATGGTTTCAACATCATATTAAATTAAAAACTTGGAATTATTTAAATCAAAAAAATTTAATATCTTTTAAAAAGCATCGTATTTTAGAAGAAAATATTATTAACGATGAATTTTCTCAATTTAAATTTTTTAAAAAAGGTAGTTATTATGATCTTAAGTAGTCTCGATAACATAGAATTAAAAAGTAATGTTTTATTAAGTTCAGATCATAATTTTTCTCACGATGTTCTCGGTTTTGATTTATACCAAGCTATTTTTAATGAATGTAAAAAAAATTTATTAAATAAAGAAATTAAGTTTGATAATATTTCTACAAAAAAAAAGAAAAAAGACAATCAAAATATTACATCTATTAATTTTTTAGTGAATAATCTTTTGAACGTTTTCAATAAAAAAAATATAAAAAGTAATTTTTATATCAAAAAAAATATTAACGTCAAAACACAAAAAAAAAAGATAGATAAAAATCTTAAGTTAAAATTTTATTCTTCCTCAAAAAATAAAAATAAAATTGATATAGAAGAAAATAGAGAAAAAATTAAAATATTTAAAAACAACGCAACGTTAAAAAATTTAATAAACATTAAAAATAAGTATTTTCCAATTTGTAATGATAATATTATTAATTATTTTAAAAAATTTTATAAGCAAAGTAACTTTAGCGAGATTAATAATTTAAAAGTTTTTAAAAATAAAAAAAATTCTATTAAAGAAAGTAAAGATTCTATATTTTTTAAAAATTATACAAATAATACATCAAATACGTCAGTTGCTAAAAATATATATAAAAATCAAAATTTTATTTATGAGATAAATTCCTTAAAAAAAATAGATAAAAGTCATTTTTTTGAACTAAATAAAAAATCAATGTTTTTTTTAAATAACGAAAAAAGTGTTCAGTGGAAAAAAGCAATTAGCCAACAAATTTTATTATCTATTTCTCATAAAGAAAACAAAGCTGAAATTCGTTTAGAACCAATATTTCTTGGTGCAATACATGTAAAAATTAAAATAAAAAATAATCAAGCACAACTGAAATTGATTTCAGATCATATAGAAGTTAAAAATTTTTTAAATAACTGTATTCCGTTTTTGCATAATTCTTTGATAAAAAATGGTATTTTTTTAAAAAAAGTTGATATTTATGATTCTTTTGGTTCTAAAAAAAATCAAAATTTATCTTTTTCAAAAAATATACCTAGAATGTCTAATAAAATTAAAAAATTTTATGAAAATTCAAAACAAAAAACATTTATTGATATGTATGTTTAATATTATATAAATGTATAATTAAAATTTTTATTAATTTTAAAACTTAAAAAACAAGTTTTAACATAACTTTTAATCACTTTTACCTATAAGGTATATAATAAATGGGCAAAAGTAACAGTTTGAATATTATAAATAAAATAACTAATAAAGAAAAAGAAATAAATAATATTTTTAGTATAAAAGAAATTAAAGTATTAGAGGAAATCAATAAAAAATTTATAGAAAAAATAACAACATATTTTTCAAATTTTATTAAAAATAATGTAAAATTTAATATTTTTTCTATTAAAATTAATACGTATATAAATAACGAACAAGATATTAAATATTTACTCTCCACTAAAACAGAAATATTAAATTTGAATAAGAAACTCTTTATATTTTTTTCAGACAATTTGTTATCTGTTTTTATAGATCTATTATTCGGAGGAAATGGTGTTTGCAGAGAAAAAATCAATCAAAATAGAAATTTAACGTATATAGAAGAAATCACTAATAAAAAAATTTTAAAAATTATTTTTAGTACTTATTGCAAATTTTTTGAAAAAATTTTTTCTATTGATATAAATACTTGTTATACAGAAATTGTTAATATTAAAAAAGATATTGTTTTAAAAGAAAATTATATCACCAATTATTTTGACTTGAGTTTAAATGGTATAAAGGTTTTTTTTAGTATATTATTACCTGTTTCTGTAATTAAAAAATATTTTCAGGAGCTCAATCCTTCGAAAAGAAATTCAAAAGATTTAACACAACGTATAGATTTTGAAAAAAATTTTCCTATCTTTCATCTACATGATATTGAATTGAAAGTTATTATAAAGTTAATAACATCTTCTCAAAAAAAATATAATAGTTTATCTGTAGGAGATATTTTAATAGTAGAAAATCCTGAAAAAGTCATTGCTTATATAGAAAAAATACCTATATTTTTAGGTTGTTATAAAAATTTTAATAAAAAATCAGTTATTTTTTTCAAAAAATTCATATATAAAATATAAATCTGTATTAATGTGAGGAGTTTTTAATGAATAAATTAAAAAAAAAACATAATCCTGAAAAAGTTGATCATCCTATAAATAATGTAAATAATGTAGATATTACGAAAAAAAATAATTTCGAAAAGCCAATATCTTTTAGTTCTAATGAAAAAAAAGATAAAAAAGAAATAATATTTGATATACCAGTTGATATAACTATAGAATTAGGTAAATCTAGAATCAAAATAAAAGAACTTTTAAATTTTTCAAAAGGTAGTATGCTTTTTTTGAATCAAAAAAAAGAAGATCCACTGAAAATTTTTGCAAATGGTCTATTAGTAGCTTTTGGTGAAATTGTTGTATCCCAAAATACATATGGTGTAAGAATTATTAGTATAAAAAATTCTTAAAATACTATGAATTAATAAATTTAAATTTTATGAAAAACAATATTGAATCACAGTTAAAATTAAGTAGTTATCAATCAGTGTTTGATAATATAAATTTTTTTCAAATAGCTACTTCATTAGCTCAGATAATATTATTGATATTATTTTTAAGTTGGATTGTAAAAAAAATTTCATTTAAAAGAAATAAAAAAAATTTTTATATAAATATGATAGAAAAAATATCAATAGGACCCAATGAGTCTATTATTATGATAGAAGTGCAACAGGTTAAATTAATATTAGGTGTAACAAAAAATAATGTTACTCATTTACATACATTAACATCTCAATTAAAAGACCAGTCGCCTAGCAAAGAAGAAAAAATTATGTTTCCAAAAAAAAATTTTTATGATTCTTTCAAAAATCTGACCAAAATATTTTTGAAAAAAGTAATATTATTTCGAGCTATTTCATTTTTATTTTTATTATTATTTTGTCCTTTAGTGTACGCAGATATACCTGGTCCAGTAATTCATAATTTAAATGATGGTACACAAACTTGGTCTTTGCCTATACAAACTTTAGTTTTTTTAACTGCTCTTACTTTTCTTCCAGCCTGTCTTTTAATGATGACTAGTTTTACACGTATCATTATTGTTTTTGGGTTATTAAGAAATGCTTTAGGAACTCCATATGCTCCGACTAATCAAATATTGTTAGGTTTGGCGCTTTTTTTAACGTTTTTTATTATGTCTCCAACTTTTGAAAAAGTTTATCAAGAAGCTTATCTTCCTTTCAGCAAGGAAGAGATTAATATGGATGAAGCTATTTTAAAAGGCTCAGTTCCGCTAAAAAAATTTATGTTAAATCAAACAAGAACATCTGATTTAGAATTATTTTCGAAAATAGCCCATATTTCTTACTATAAAGATAAAAATTCCATACCTATGCGAATTTTATTACCCTCTTTTATTACCAGTGAGTTAAAAACAGCTTTTCAAATTGGTTTTACTATATTTATACCTTTTTTAATTATTGACTTAGTTATTGCTAGTGTTTTAATGGCTCTTGGTATGATGATGGTTCCACCTTCAACGATTTCTTTGCCTTTCAAATTAATGTTATTTGTATTAGTAGATGGGTGGCAATTGTTGATAACTTCGCTATCTCAAAGTTTTAATATTTAATTTTTAATGGAATTTTTTATGACTCCTGAATATGTAATGGTTTTATTTAGTCAAGCTATGAAAGTTGCATTGATGATTTCATCTCCGTTATTGTTATCTGCCTTAATTAGCGGTTTAATTATTAGTATATTACAAGCAGCTACGCAAGTAAATGAACAAACTCTTTCATTTATTCCTAAAATAATTTCTATTTTATCTGTCATTGCTATCCTTGGTCCTTGGATGTTGGGTGTTATGTTAGATTATATGCATAACTTATTTGATAATATACCAGCAGTTATAAAATAATGTTAACATTTAACAATTTACAATTAATAACGATTATTAGTAACTTTTTTTTTCCATTAGTGCGTATTTTGGCATTTTTTTCAACCGTTCCAGTTTTTAACGATTATCATGTAAATAAAAGCACTAAAATAGTTTTATCTGTATTAATCAGTTGGATTATATCTCCATTTTTACCTCAAATAAAAATAGAACTATTTTCTTTATCTGGCTTATTGGTTTTATTAGAACAGATTTTAATTGGAGTTACTTTAGGATTTACTTGTCAATTTTTATTCGCGACGATTAATTTTTCAGGAGAATTAATAGGTCTTCAGATGGGTTTATCTTTCGCAACGTTTTTTAATGCAAATAATAATATTGGTGTTTCTGTGACATCTCGATTATTAAATATTTTAATGTTATCTTTCTTTTTGTCGATTAATGCACATCTTTATTTAATATCTATATTAATTCATAGTTTTCATAGCATACCGATTAATATTATTTGTTTTAATAATAGTATTTTTTTTAGTTTATTAAAATTTTCCAGTAATATTTTTCTAAATAGCATAATGCTGATTTTTCCAATTATAATCTTTTTATTGTTATCTAGTTTGATAATGAGTATTTTGAATCGTTTATCGCCTCAAATATCTATTTTCTCTATTGGTTTTCCATTAAATTTGTTAATAGGGATATTAATGTTATATTATTTAATGTTGATTTCTTTTCCTGTTTTTAGTTATTTATTTAATCAATTAGTATTATTTTTATCAAATACTTTTTTAAAATTACAGTAAATTATTTATATATTGATAAAGTATAATTTAATGTAAATTATACTTTAGTTAAAATAACATTCTTTAAAATCAACTTTTTAAATTTTATTTAAAATTTTTTATTATTTAATCTTTCCTTCATGGTATAATACATGTTTGCGAATAGTTGGATCATATTTTTTTAACACTAACTTGTCAGGTGTATTTCTTTTGTTTTTAGTGGTAGTATAATAATGTCCTGTCCCTGATGAAGAAATCATTTTTATTTTTTCTCTATTTTTTTTAGCCATGTTGTACCCTTATTTTTTATTTTTTATTTTTTTTATGATTGATTCTATCCCATTTTTATCAATACAACGCATTCCGTGAGTTGAAATACGCAACTTAATAAATCTTTTTTTTTCTGGAATCCAAAAACGATGATTTTGAATATTTGGTAAAAATTTTCTTTTTGTTGCATTTAAAGCATGTGATCGATTATTACCAATCATACGTTTTTTTCCTGTAACTTGACATATACGAGACATATAAAATTCTTCCTAGAGTAAATTTTGACTATCTTATAAAGAATAATAAATAATATACTAATATAATATATATTAATTTAATTATATATATTTTAAATTATTTTATTTTGAAAACAAATAAATTTAGATAATTTATTTAAAAAGTGTATTTTTTTAGAAAAATTAATATAATATGAAATTTTATATTTTTAAGTGTTAATTAATATTTAATTTAGGATCATTCTTATGAATGTATATCAGAGATATTTATCTAAATCTTTGATTTTTTTTTCTGGTTTATTGTTTTTAATAATATTATTATTAGAAAGCAATTTTGGATTTAAATTGTTTTTTAATATTACTAATTATTTTTTTTTAGGATTCAAAACAGAAAAAATATCAGGAAATTGGCGTGATTTTACATTAAAAAATATTACTTTTAATTTTTTTCATGCATCTATTAAAGCTGATAGAATTCATATATTAATTAATCCAGCATCTATATTAAGCGTGCATAAGATTTTTAAAAATATTGAAATAAAAAACTTAATTTTTTCGTTTGATGAAAATAATTTTTTCTCTTTAAAAAAAGAGTATTTTAAAAAAAATTCATTAGAAAAAAATATTTTTTTTAATAATTGTATTATTTTAAAAAAAATACATTTTAATAAAATTTTATTCAAATCAAAAAGTTCGCATATGATCTTGTTCAATGTGCATAGTGGATTAAAATTAATTAATAATAATTTTACTATACTTAATACTCATGTTGATTACACTGTGTTTAACTTTAAAAAATACAATCAAAAAGTTTTTTTAAATAAAAAAGAATTTGTTAACACAAAAAAAATAAATAATTTTTTATCTTTTTTTTTAGATAACAAACAACTTTCATTACCAATCAACTTAAATTTCATATCTATACAATTTAAAAAAATTAATCTATTTCGGCATCAATTTAAAAATATTTTTTTCCAAGGCATTATTAATAAAAAATTCATATTTAAATTAAGATGTAATGATTTTTTTAAATTTAATATATTTGGAAAAGTATTATTAAGTAATTTACATCATCCAATGTATATTCATCTATATATTCATCGTTTATTATTTCCAGTGAAAAAAAATTTAACATTTGTTTCTAAAAATTTTAATATAATTTTACAAGGAACAGTTGATCATTATTATTTATTATTTAAGAATATTATTAATATATCAGGTATGCCATCAGTTTTTTTAAAGATTTTTTGTAATGGTAATTTAACGAATATCTCTTTAAATAAAATTTATTTTATTCCAATTTCTAATAATAAATTAGATAATTCAAAAAAACAAACCTATATTCAATATATCTCTAAATTAACAGGGAATGTTAACATGTTAAATAATTTTAATAGTACGGTAAATAGTATAAATGTTTCTCATTTTAATCTAAAAGCTAATATAATAAATAAAAAATTTCTAGTTTCGGGCTCTTTACATTATAATGAAGTTAATAATATAAAAATACCTAAAATAAATTTTTTTTTAGGAAAAAATAAAGGATTTTTACAAGGATCGATATCTAAGTTAATTAATCTTAACTCATCTATTAATGCTAATAATTTAGATGATTTTATTCCTGATTTAAAAGGCGCAATTATAAGTACATTGAATATTTACGGTTTTTATTTTTCACCTGTTATTTCTGGTGTTATTTTAGGAGAAAAATTAAATTGGAACAATACAATTTATTTTAAAAAAATGAAAATGTTATTCAACATAAATATTCAAAAAAATGCTACAAAAAATATTTCTATTTCTATAAAAAATATTAATTTATTTAAATTTTATTTAGATTATTTAAATATTAAATTTTATTGGAGTGATATTAAACAAAAATTTTGTTTTTTTATGAAAAATAAAAATTTTAATATAAATTTTATTGTTAACGGAAAATTTAATTATCATAATCAAATTTGGAAAGGTACTTTTAAAAACATTAATGTTTCAATTTTTAATAAAAAATGGATTTTCAACAAAAATCCAATTATATTTGCTTTTAAAAAAAACATAAAAAAAAATGAAGTAAAAGATAAATTCTATATCTTTTCTTTGATGAAAAAAATTAAAAAGTTTTTGTTTTTTTCTATTTTCAACTCATCTATTAATTTTAAAACTAATTTCTTTTTTCAAACAAAATTTATATCAAATAAAAAAAATAAATTTTCTAATATAAAAACATTTTTGTGTAGTAACGATACGATATTATATAAGAAAATAAAAAATAAAATTTTTTCCAAAAAAATATCTTTTTTAAAATTGCTAATCAATTTTAAAAAAAATAATCTTATAACTCGTTTAGTAATATATCCTTCAAAAAATAAAAATAACAAATTATTTGGATTTTTAAATATCTATAATATTTTTTATAAAAAAAATATACAAGGCAAATATTTTTTATTGAATTTTCCTTGTTCTATTTTAAATTTCTTTATTAATAATTCAACAATACTGAAAGGTGTATGTATTGGAAAAATAAATTTTTCAAGAAGTTTATATCAGCCTCATGTATTGGCTGATATTCATTTGAAAAACTTCTATATTAAAAGTAATAAGATATTAAAATATATTATGTTATTTTTTTATCCTTCTTTAAATTTAGTTAAAAATATAAAAATTAATCAATCAATTTTTATACATCAAGGTAATATATTATTTCAACTATGTTCAAATTGGAAAAATAAAATTTTTAATTCTACAAAATGGGAGATTTTTTTTAGTAGTAATCAAATATTTTTATTTATTCTGCCAAAAATAAGATTAAATATTTCCTCTCAATTAAATTTGCATTATTTTTTATTAAAATATGACTTAATTGGATATTTAAAATCTTTTTTATTTGATTTTGAAATTAATGAAAAGAATTTTACTTTTTAAAAAATAGTCTTTTATATGTTTCTTTTGCTTTGAAATCGATTATATGAAGAACTAATTTCTAATTTTGCAGCTTTTTGATTATCCCATCCTATAATTTTTGTCCACTTGCCTGTTTCTATTTTTTTATAATATTTAAAAAAATGTTCTATTTGCTTTTTTAAGAGCTCGGATATATCTTTAATATTATTAACGTTTTGATATGTTTTACAAACTTTACTTTTTGGTACAGCTATTACCTTAGCATCATCTCCTGATTCATCCTGCATTTTCAGCATACCAATAGGTTTACAGTGAATAACAGAGCGAGATTGTATAGGATATGGAGACGGCACTAACACATCTAAAGGATCACCATCCATAGATAAAGTTTGATTAATATATCCGTAGTTGCAAGGGTAAAACATTGGTGTCGATATAAAACGATCTACAAAAAGTAAACCTGATTCTTTGTCCATTTCATATTTAATGGGAGATGAATTAGATGGTATTTCAATGATAACATATATATCATTTGGTATATTATCACCTGCGGCAATCGTATTATAATTCATTGATTTTTACTCTTTTATGTCTTGGAGATATTTCACATATTAAATATTTTAGTTTTTTTAGATAATTTTCACTATATAACAATTAAATAAATATTATTTATCTTAAGAATAATTATTTTTTTATATAGTTATTTATAAATTAATATTAATATACTTTATTTATATATTATATGTATTTATTAAGGAGTTACAAATGAAATCAATTGATCAAATTAAACAAGAAGAAAATTTACTAATAAATACAGTAAATACTACTCTAAAATTAGCAAAAAAAATAATTAATTGCTCTATCGAAGTATCTGCTAAAAAGACATTAGGATTTAATATTAACGTAAGAAATAATATTGTAGAAAATATAGAATTTAATAGTGATAGAGTCTTATTTATTACTGTATATAATAAATTTTCTAAAGGTAGCGTATCATCTAAAGATTTTAGTATAGATAGTATCAAGAAGATATTAAATGTTGCTATAGATATTTCTAAAAATTCTTCTTCTGATTTTTTTGTAGGTTTACCAGACATAAAATTACTTTGTTTTAATTCTGATAATCTTGATTTGTTTCATCCTTCTGAAATGAGCATAAAAAATGGAATTAATTATGCCTCTATAGCAGAAAAAGAAGCGTTTAGATTAGATAAAAGAATTTTTAATAGTGAAGGAAGTTTTTTTAGTAGCCATACTACTATAAATGTTTTAGGAAATAGCTTGGGAATGTTAGAAAAGTATAAATCTACTCTTTATTCAGCTTACAATTGTATGATTGCAAAAGAAAAAAATTCAATGCAAAGAGATTTTGATTATTCTACTTCTAGAAAAATAGAAAATCTAGAAAAACCTAATATTTTAGGAAAAAAAACTGCACAACGTGCTATCGCTCGGTTAGGTGCTAGAAAAATTAATACCATGAAATCTTCAATTATCTTTTCTAGAGAAATATCTTGTAATTTTTTTTCTAATCTTATTTCAGCTATTAGTGGTGATAATGTGTATCGTAAATCTACTTTTTTACTTTATGATTTACAAAAAAAAATTTTTCCTAGCTGGTTAAGTATTATAGAAAATCCACATATCCGACAAGGACTGGGAAGTAAACCTTTTGACAATGAAGGTGTAAAAACACATATAAAATATATAGTTAAAGATGGCATATTATCTACTTGGTTACTTGATAGTTATAATAGTCGTAGATTAGGACTAATTAGCACTGGGAATTCTGGAGGAATTCATAATTGGTTAGTTTCAAATCACAATATGTCATTTCAGGATTTATTAAAAAACATGAATACTGGATTATTAGTTACTGAATTAATGGGTCAAGGAGTAGATATTGTTAGTGGAAATTATTCACAAGGCGCTATGGGTTTTTGGGTTGATAATGGAAAAATTCAATATCCAGTGAATGAAATTACAATATCCGGAAATTTAAAAAATATGTGGTTAAATATTCTGAGTATTAGTAATGATATTGATGTGCGAAATAATATTCAATGCGGTTCTATATTAATATCTGAAATGCAGATTTCAGGAAATTAGTTTTTAATTTTTAAGAAATTTAAATAAAAGGTAATAAATTTATTACCTTTTTAAAGTTTTTATTTTTCATATTAAGAAGTTGACTGATAAGCCGGGTTCTGTTTTAAAACAGTCATTCATCTAGATTAACAATTACTTGCTAATTCAAGCAGTCTACCCAGGTTTTTAGCGCGAGCAACACTATTATTAAAAATATAACAACCTATATTTGACTTTGCTCCAGGTGGAGTTTACCATGCCATAAATTGTTACCAATTATGCGGTGTGCTCTTACCACACCTTTTCACCCTTTCCATTTTTAATGATATATAAAATACTAAAATTGGTGGTTTTTTTTCTGTTGCACTAGTCATAAGTTCGCACTTTCCAGGTGTTACCTGGCACCTTGCTCTATGGAGCCCGGACTTTCCTCTCTTTAGATAAAACTAAACAGCGACTGTTTTTAGTCAACTTCTTATATAATATTATATATTATTTAGATTAGAATGTCACTTTTCTTCATTTTTTATTGCATATTGATACAAATTGTTTTTATTAATTTTGTGAATTTTTGAAGTAACAAGTACTGACTGTTTTAATGATAAAAATTTTCTTAATATGATAAAGGTATTTATTACTTTATCTGAAAGATTTATATTTTTAGATTCTTTATAACCATCTATAATGATAACATTTTCTCCTTTATTATAGCGGCTTTTATCTTCTTTAATCCAAGTAAGCATGATATGAGCTTTATTTCCATAAATAATTTCCCATTTTTTTGTAATTTCTCTGGCTATTACTATATGTCTGTTTTCTCCAATTTCGTTTATTATATCTTGAATAGTTTCAATTATTCTATATTTTGATTCGTATAAAATAATTGTGCGTTTTTCTTTTTTTAAAGAATTTAGTAAACGACGTTTTAATTTTTTTTTAGAAGGAAGAAATCCTTCATAACAAAAACTGCGAGTAGATATTCCAGAAGCACTTAATGCAGTAATAGCTGCACAAGCTCCAGGAAGAGGAATAATTTGAATTTTAAAAAAATGACATTTTTTAATTAATATATATCCTGGATCGTTGATTAACGGGGTTCCCGCATTAGAGACTAAAGCAATATTTTTACCTTTTTTTAATTTCTCAATCAAATGATCACTTTGTTGAAATTCATTAATTTTATTAAAAGATATTAAGATATTTTTTATATTAAAATGTTTTAGTAAAATATTAGTATGTTTGATATTTTCACATGCTATTAGATCAACTTCTTGTAATATTGTTAAAGCACGACAAGTAATATCAGATAAATTACCAATAGGTGTTGGTACAATATAAAGAATGCCAGTATTTTTAAAATTCACTTTTTTATCCAAATGTATTTTGTATTGATTTTAATCAAAGAAAGTTAATAACTTATTATATAAACAATATTAAATTTAATCTTTTTATATTTAATTGAAAAAATTTACCTTTATAAGGAGAGTTAGTGAGAAGAGTGGTTATTACAGGATTCGGCATCATTTCTAGCATAGGAAACAATAAATGCGAAGTTTTAACTTCTTTGTATCATGGTCATTCTGGAATAACGTTTTCCAAGCAAATGAGAGAAGCAGGTATGCGTAGTAATGTATGGGGAAATATTAAATTAGAACATAAAAATTTAATAAGTAAAAAAATGTCTCGTTTTATGACTAAAGGTTCTATTTATGCTTTTTTATCTATGAAACAAGCAATTAAAGATGCCAATTTGAAAAGCAAATATTATCAAAAAAATTCTCGTGTTGGATTAATTGTTGGTTCAGGAGGAGGTTCTCGTGAAGATTATGTTAAAAATATAAAAATGACAAAAAATCGTTGCGGTTTTCGTTTTTTAAGTCCATATACTGCAATTAAATCTATGACATCTGGAATTTCTGCTTGCTTATCAACTATATTTAAAATTTATGGTGTAAATTATTCTATTAGTTCTGCTTGCGCTACTTCTGCACATTGTATTGGAAATGCTTTTGAATTAATTAGTTACGGAAAGCAAGATCTTATCTTTGCAGGTGGTGGTGAAGAAGTAAGTTGCGAGTTAGCTTACGAGTTTGATTCAATGAAAGCGCTTTCTTCGAATTTTAATAAAAACCCTACGAAAGCATCTCGTGCATATGATCTTAAGCGAGATGGTTTTGTAATATCAGGAGGAGCAGGTATTGTAGTTGTCGAAGATTTAAATTCAGCGCTTGCTCGTTCTGCTCATATTTACGCTGAAATTATTGGATATGCTGCAACGTCCGATGGTGTTAATATGGTTGTACCTTCTGGAGAAGGCGCTTTAAGATGTATGAACTTAGCAAAAGAAAAACGAAATCTATCTATTGACTATTTAAATGCGCATGGAACATCAACTAAAATTGGTGATTTAATTGAATTAAAAGCAATTAAAGAGTCTTTTTTCAATGAAAAAAAACCAATGATTTCATCAACAAAGTCTATAACTGGTCATTCTTTAGGCGCATCTGGAGTGCATGAAATTATTTATACTTTATTAATGTTACAATATAATTTTATATCTCCTTCAATTAACATTGAAATATTAGATCCTTATGCAAAAAATATGAATATTGTTCAAACAACTGTTTCTCAAAAAATTACAACAGCAATGTGTAATAGTTTTGGATTTGGAGGAACTAATGCTTCTTTAATATTAAAAAAATACTAATTTTTTAAAGTTAATATAATTTAAATTAAACATTTAATATATGTACTATTAAAAAAGTAAAAGATATTTTCTATCTTTACTTATATTTTAGTACCTTAATAACAAGAGTAATACATAATGAATCAGTTAGAATTATTAAGAAAATTTACAACAATTGTTGCGGATACAAGTGATATAGATTCTATTTGTAAATATAAACCTGAAGATGCAACTACAAATCCATCTTTAATATTAAAAGCAGTAAATTTACATGAAAATCAAAAATTTCTTAATCAAGCAGTGGAGTATGCTAAAAAAAAAGGAGGATCAAAACAAGAACAATTATTAAATGCAAGCGATAAAATTTTAGTTGATCTCGGTGTTGAAATTTTAAAGTATATACCAGGTTATATTTCGAGCGAAGTAGATGCTCGTTTATCTTTTAATCAAGATAAGTGTATTGTAAAAGCGAAAAAAATAGTTGAAATGTATGAAAATCAAGGTGTTTCTAGAAAAAGAGTATTAATTAAACTTGCAGCCACATGGGAATGCATAAAAGCAGCAGAAGAGTTGAAAAAAGATAATATTTTTTGTAATTTAACTCTTTTATTTTCTTTTGCTCAAGCACGTGCGTGCGCAGAATCAAAAGTATTTTTAATATCTCCTTTTGTCGGTCGTATTTACGATTGGTACATAGCTCAAAATTTAATGTCAAATTTTCCACATAACGAAGATCCAGGAGTGATTTCTGTTAAAAAAATATACAATTTTTATAAAAAACATAATTATAAAACTATTATCATGGGTGCTAGTTTTCGAAATGTTAAACAGATTTTATTATTATCTGGATGTGATCGATTAACTATTTCTCCTTTATTATTAAAAGAGCTTGAATCAAATAACACAGTATTCAATAGAAAATTAATTCCACCTACTACTTTTATAAAACCGCCTGTTTCTCTTTCTGAAGAAGAATTTAGATGGGAACATAATCAAGATGAAATGGCTGTTCAAAAATTATCAGAAGGTATAAGAAATTTCGGAAAAGATCAGATTCTTTTAGAAAAAATTATTTCAAAATTAATGTAGATACTAAATTAAAATATTAATTTTTTTATAAAACTATAGCTTAGGAAAAATTTATGTCTTTAGAAAGAGAGTTGTCAAATGCAATTCGTATGTTAAGTATTGATGCAGTTCAAAATGCAAAATCAGGTCATCCCGGGATGCCAATGGGAATGGCTGATATTGCAGAAGTATTATGGAGAAATTTTTTAAAACATAACCCGAAAAATCCTAAATGGGATAATAGAGATCGATTTGTTTTATCTAATGGTCATGGTTCAATGCTGCTCTATAGTTTATTGCATCTTACTGGGTATGATTTATCAATAGAAGAAATTAAAAAATTTAGACAGTTTAACTCCAAAACTCCAGGACATCCTGAAATAGATGAAACGCCAGGCGTTGAAACTACCACGGGTCCATTAGGTCAAGGTTTAGCAAATGCGGTAGGGATAGCTATTGCGGAAAAAACATTAAGTGCCTATTTCAATCGTTTAAACTTTGATATAGTTAATCACTATACCTGGGTGTTTGCAGGAGATGGATGTTTAATGGAGGGTATTTCACATGAAGTTTGTTCTTTAGCGGGAACATTAAAATTAGGGAAATTAATCGTTTTTTATGATAGCAATGGCATTTCAATAGATGGAAAGGTATCCAGTTGGTTTACAGATGATACAGTGATGCGTTTTAAGTCTTATAATTGGCATGTAGTAGACAAAGTGAATGGGCATGACTCAAGTGCGATAGAAAAAAGTATTCAAGAAGCGATATCTGTAAAAGATAAACCTTCTATAATTATTTGCAATACTATTATTGGTTTTGGATCACCGAATAAATCAGGAACATCAGAATCTCATGGCGCTCCTCTTGGAGAATCTGAAATTAATTTAACAAGAAAAAATTTAAAATGGCACTATCTACCTTTTGAAGTTCCTCAAAAAATTTATAAAAAGTGGAATTTTATTAAGCAAGGGTTAAAATTAGAACAAGAATGGAATAAAAAATTTTCTTTGTATAAAATAAAATATCCTGAATTAGCTAAAGAATATTTAAGACGTTTCAAAAAAGATCTGCCTGAAAAATGGTATAAAGAAACAACTGATTATATTGTTAAATTACAAAATAGCCCTAAAAATATAGCAAGTCGAAATGCCTCTCAAAATATTTTAGAAAAATTTGTAAAATTGTTACCTGAATTAATAGGTGGCTCAGCAGATTTATCTCCTAGTAATTTAACTATCTGTTCATTTTCTAGTTCGATAGAAAAAAATTCATCGGGGAATTATATTCATTACGGTGTCCGTGAATTTGGAATGACTGCTATTGCTAACGGTATTGCTCATCATGGTGGATTTATTCCATATACTTCAACATTTTTAATATTTGTTGAATATGCAAGAAATGCCGTGCGTATGGCTGCTTTGATGAACACCAAACATATTTTCATATATACTCATGATTCTATTGGACTTGGCGAAGATGGTCCTACTCATCAACCAATAGAACAGCTAGCTAATTTGAGAATGACTCCTAATATAGACGTATGGCGACCTTGTGATCAGGTAGAAACTGCTGTAGCATGGAAATTTGCGATTGAAAAAAAACAAGGCCCAACAGCATTAATTTTATCGCGCCAAAATTTATCTCAAATCAATAGAAGCAATGAGCAATTGAATAAAATTTCGCATGGAGCATATATATTATATGATTCTAAAAAACCTATTGATGTTATTTTTATATCAACTGGATCAGAAGTTAAAATTACTTTACTTGCTGCGAAAAAAATTATGTCCTTAGGTTATTCCGTACGTGTAATTTCAATGCCTTCTAATAACGTTTTTGACAGGCAAACAAGTGAATATAAAGAATATGTACTTCCTTCTTATGTGACTAAAAGAATTGCAATAGAAGCAAGTATAAAAGATTTTTGGTATAAATATGTAGGAATAAACGGCTTAATCATTGGTATGGAAACTTTTGGAAAATCAGCTCCAGCTGATATTTTATTTGAAAATTTTGGTTTTACTGTAGAAAATATAATCAATAAATCAAAAAATTTTTTACAATGTTAATTTTAAGCTATCGTAAGTAGCTACTGGGGGCTTTTAGCCCCATTTTAGTAATTTTTTTAATATTTTAAAAAAGAAATTATAAACAATATTTTAAAGAGAAAAATATGATTTGCTCAGTAACTGAATTGTCAAAAAAATTAATTCGAATTCCATCTATCAGCCCAAAAGATTTAGGTTGTCAAGATATTATAATAAATTTTTTATCTAAACTCGGATTTAAAATAAAAGAAATAAATATTAATGATACAAAAAATTTCTGGGCTACTAGAGGATTAGGTAAAACTTTGACATTTGCAGGTCATACAGATGTAGTCCCCCCTGGAGAATATAAACATTGGAATAATAATCCGTTTGATCCTATAGTGAAGAATGGTGTTTTATTTGGAAGGGGCGCATCAGATATGAAAGGTGCTTTAGCTGCTATGCTAATAGCATCAAAAAGATTTATAGAGAAATACTCAAACCATAAAGGCCGATTATCTTTTTTAATTACTTCAGATGAAGAATCTTCTGCTATTGATGGAACAACGAAAATAGTAGATTATTTAATTGCTAAAAAAGAGGTGATTGATTATTGCATAATAGGAGAACCAACTAGTATCAATAAAATTGGTGATTGTATAAAAAATGGACGACGTGGTTCTTTAACAGCTGATTTAGAAATTTTAGGAATCCAAGGTCATATTGCATATCCTCATTTAGCAGATAATCCAATTCACAAAGGATTACCTATTATTTTAAAATTGCTATCTATGTCATTAGATCAAGGTAATACTTTCTTTTCACCAACTAGCATAAACGTTTCGAATATTCATGCAGGTAACGGAAATAGCAATATAATTCCGGCTTCTTTATTAATACAATTTAATTTTCGTTTTAGTAATGAAGTATCTGAAAATCAAATTAAATTAAAATTTATAGAAATATTAGAAAAAAATAATGTTAATTATTCTATAAAATGGCATCTATCTGGGCTTCCTTTTGTCACAAAAGAAGGATTATTAACAAAGATTGTAATGGAATCTATTTCAAGTATCGCAAAGAACAAACCAATTATATCTACAGATGGTGGAACTTCAGATGGGCGTTTTATTGCAAAACTAAACCCCGAAATAATAGAAGTAGGATTAACTAGTAATACTATTCATAAAGTTAACGAATGTGTTAAAATATCTGATTTAAAAACATTAGCTTTAATTTATGAAGATATTATGGAAAAGTTATTTATATAACATAATAATAATTAGAATATTTCTTTTAATAATGAACGATGCAGAATATCTTTTAAGATAATCTGCACGTAAATTCTAAGTATGTAAATAAAATTTTTTATATGTTTATTGTTTTAATGAATTTATACAGGGGGAAAAATATCAATTTTATTTTTTTTTAAGTCTTTTTCTGTATAAGGTATTTTATATTCTTCATTTGTATTAGGAAAATTTATTCCTTTAGGAATAATTAATTTATTAAGTGTATTTTGATTATTTTCAGTATTAAAGCATTTAGGATAGTTTTGTAAAATTTTTAAGTCACAAGAAGTCAATGAAAATACAATAAAAATTTTTAAAATAATAATTTTTTTTTTAAAAAAAAGTTTATTTTTATTAAAATTTAGCATATTGAAGAGCTTTTTCCAGTTGAACTTTTCCAGAAGATGAAATTGGGGTCATTGGTAAACGAAGCGTATCATTTTTTATTAAACCCATCTTTTTAGCAAGCCATTTAATTGGTATTGGATTTGGCTCTATAAACAACGCTTCATGTAATAAAGATAATCGATTATTTATAGATCTAGCATTTTCAAAATCACCTTTTAATGCATATGAACACATTGTAGTCATTTCTTTTGCAGCAATGTTTGCTGTAACTGATATTACTCCTTGGCCACCTAATTGCATGAAGTCTAACGCTGTTGCATCATCACCACTAATTAGTAAAAAATTATTTTTTACTATTTTTTTAATTTGATTAATTCTCGATAAATCGCCACTCGCTTCTTTTATTCCAATGATGTTTTTAAATTGAGACAAACGAGAAATCGTTAAAGGTAGCAAATCGCATCCTGTTCGACTAGGAACATTATATAAGATCTGAGGTAATTCTGTACTTTCTGAAATGGCTTTAAAATGTTGATACAATCCTTCTTGAGTAGGTCTATTATAATATGGAGTTACAGTAAGACAAGCTGAAATGCCAGATTTTTCAAATCTTTTAGTTAAAGCTATTGCTTCAGTTGTAGCGTTTGCACCTGTACCTGCAATAATAGGAATTCTTTTATTTGCCATTTCTAATGTTAGCATAACAACTCTAATATGCTCTTCTTGACTTAAAGTAGCTGATTCTCCAGTTGTCCCGATAGAAACGATTGCTTTAGTTTTATTCAAAACATGGTAATCAATTAAATTTTTTAAACTAGAATGACAAATTTCACCTGATTTATTCATTGGTGTAATTAGAGCGACGATACTTCCTGTGAACATTATTTTTTTTTCCCTCCATAAAAAATATTTTATGGTATGTTTATTTAATAGTGAATATTAATTAAGTAAAATTATATATTTATTCTTTATAATTTTTGATCAATTTAATTTTTTATTAGTATAATTTTAAATCTGGATTGTATTTATAATATACTTTAAAAACTACTTTATATATTTAATTGGTATTTAAATATTTTAGTTAATATTGAAGATTTTTCTAGATAGTGTTTTAATAAAACTAAATTCTAGTTTTAAAAATAGTTTTGTTTTATATTAATATAAAATCGAAATATAAAAAATGATAAAAAAGTTATCATAACACTTAAAAGTGTTAATTTTAGTTTTATTTTTCATTCAATGTTACTAAATCTTACTGTCTAAGTTTACTTTAAAAAATTAGAAAAAATTGATTTTAAAATGAAAGCGCTATCATGCTACTAAACATATAATTTTAGTAGCAAAAATTATTTTTAATTAAATATTAATTATTTTTTATAACATTGAGCCCTGAATCTCAATATGTGATCCATAACTACAATAGCAACCATAGCTTCAGTGATTGGAACAGCTCGGATTCCTACACATGGATCATGTCGACCTTTTACTACTATTTCTGTTTTTGTATGATTTATATTAATTGTTTGTGCTGGTATTCGTATACTCGAAGTTGGTTTAAACGCTGCTTTCAATATAATCTTTTCACCGTTGCTAATACCTCCTAAAACTCCACCTGAATGATTACTTTTAAACCCATTTGGAGTAATTTCGTCTCGATTTTCACTGCCTTTCTGTTTCACAACTAAAAAACCATCTCCAATTTCTACTCCTTTAACTGCATTAATACTCATCAATGCATGTGCTAAGTCTGCATCTATTCGGTCGAAAACTGGCTCTCCAATTCCTATAGGAACATTTTCAGCGATAATTGTTATTTCAGCCCCAATAGAATCTCCCGCTTTTTTTAGTTCTTTAATTAAATTTTTTATACTTTCTACTTTTTTTGAATTAGAACAAAAAAAAGGATTATTATTAACTTCTTCCCACGATTCAAATGGACATTGAATGTTACCTATTGCTGATAAATACCCTCGAATCATGATTCCATATTGATTTTTAAGATATTTTTTTGCAATAGCTCCTGCTGCAACTCTCATTGCAGTTTCTCGTGCTGATGCTCTTCCTCCTCCTCGATAATCTCTAATACCATATTTTTTTTCATAAGTGTAATCAGCATGCCCTGGTCTGAATAAATTTTTTATTTCTTGATAATCTTGAGATCTTTGATCAGTGTTATAAATAATTAGACCAATACTTGTTCCAGTAGTTATACCATTAAATACTCCAGAAAGTATTTGAACTTGATCTGATTCAGATCTTTGGGTAGTATATCTAGAAGTACCAGGTTTTCTTCGGTTTAGATCATGTTGCAAATCATGAAGAGATAATTCTAAACCTGGTGGAACACCATCAACTACACAACCTAATGCTTTACCATGTGATTCACCAAAGGTTGTTACACAGAATATTTTTCCAATTGTATTTCCAGCCATATTTTTCTTCTTTTAATTGTTTTAAACAAAATTTTTTTAAATTATTAATAATTTTGATTTAAATAATATAACTATAGAAAAAATAAAAATTTTTTATTAGGTAATACAATGATAAAATTTTTTATTTGTTGTTTTTATAAAAACTAAATTATATAATCAAAAAAATATTTCTTAAAACAATAATTTTAAATAATGTAAATTTATTTTAGCTTTGGTAATAAATGATCATGAATAAAAATCGAGAACATACTGATAATAGAAATATTTTATTTCGTCAACATACAAATGATATACGAGAAATCATGCAAGATACGATATTTCATACAAGAGCAAATAAAGTAGTACATCAAAATATAACATTAAAAAGAAAATTTTATGAAGAAGAAGCTAATAGCTATTATTTTTCTTGTCTTCAAAATGAAAAAAATTTTTTTAAAGAAAACCCAGTTTCTTATATACGTAGCAAAAATTCAAATAATATCTTAAAGAGATTAAAAAGAGGAAAGTATTTACCAGATATTTCTCTTGATTTACATGGTCTTACACAATATCAAGCACAAAAAAAATTGGGTCAACTTATTACAATTTGTCAAAAAGAAAAAATTTTTTGTGCACATATTATACATGGATATGGAAAGAATATTTTAAAAAAGCAGATACCTTTTTGGTTATCTCAGCATCCCGATATAGTCGCATTTCATCAAGCTCCTAAAATTTTTGGAAGTGATGCTGCTATTATAGCGATTATTGAAGTTTGTAATTAAAAATGGAATAAATATAGAATATTTTTTTAGAATATATTTATATTTTAAAATGAAAAAAAATTTAATTATATTTTAACATGTTAAAGTATTTTATTTTTTAACAATTTAATAATACAACGATATTTATTTAAATAAAATAACTTTTTTAAAACCCTTATTTTTTTGGGTTTTTTTGTTTTATAGTGAGTGTAATTTTATAAATTTACTTTTGAACATAAAATATTGTAGGATTGTAAAAATGTTAAATAATAATCGCATACGTATAGCTATGCAAAAAACTGGTCGTTTAAGTAGCGAGTCTATAAATTTATTAACGTTATGTGGAATTAAAATCAATTTAAAACAGCAAAAATTAATCGCTTTTGCTCAAAATATGCCTATTGATGTCATGTTGGTACGTGATGATGATATTCCAGGTTTGATAATGGATGGAGTAGTGGATTTAGGAATAGTAGGAGAAAATGTTTTAGAAGAAGAGCTATTAAACCGAAAATCGCAAAATTTAGATAGTTCCTATATAACTTTAAGACGCCTTGATTTTGGTATGTGTAGATTATCTCTTGCTGTTCCCATCAACACTGATTATATTGGAATTGAATCTATAAAAGATTTTAGAATAGCCACTTCATATCCTCATTTGCTAAAAAAATATCTAGATGAAAAAAATATCAATTTTAAATCTTGCATGTTAAATGGTTCTGTAGAAGTTGCACCAAGAGCAGGATTAGCTGATGCTATTTGTGACTTAGTTTCAACAGGAGCTACTTTAGACGCAAATGGGCTGCGTGAAGTTCAAGTTATCTTTCGATCACATGCATCTCTTATTTGTAGAACAGGGAATATTAATTTTATCAAAAAAGAAGTCATTAATAAATTAATGACTCGTATTAAAGGTGTAATTCAAGCACGAGAATCGAAATATATTATGTTACATGCTCCTATTAATAAACTCGATGAAGTAATATCGTTGTTACATGGAGCGGAAAGACCAACAATTTTAAAATTAGCTGGTGATAAGCATCGAGTAGCTATGCATATGGTGAGTAGTGAAACATTATTTTGGGAAACAATGGAGAAATTAAAAGATTTAGGAGCTAGTTCAATTTTAGTTTTGCCTATTGAAAAAATGATGGAGTAAATTTTATGAAGTATTTTCATACAATTGTGAATTGGAATGAGTTAAATTCTGATGCACAAAAAAAGATTTTATCAAGACCTATCTATCTAGAAAATAAAATTATTAAAAGTACAGTAAAAGAAATAATTAAAAATGTCCAAGTTTTAGGAGATCAGTCTGTAAGAGATTATACTAATACGTTTGATAAATGCTTATTAAATACATTTCAGTTATCTCACCAACATATATCATCTTCTTTAAAAAAAATTGATGCTGTATTAAAAAAAGCAATTTCTGTTGCAAAAAAAAATATCAAATCATTTCATAAAGCACAAATTATACCTGAAGTGAATATTGAAACACAAGCTGGAATACGCTGTCAGCAAATATTTTTACCTTTAAATTCTATTGGAATTTATATACCTAATGGAATAGCTCCTTTACTATCTACTGTTTTAATGCTTGGCATACCTGCCAAAATTGCAGGTTGTAAAGAAGTTATATTATGTTCTCCCCCTCCAATTAGTGATGAGATTGTTTATAGTGCACATATTTGTGGTATTAATAAAATATTCCAGATAGGTGGCGCTCAAGCTATTGCAGCTATGGCTTTTGGAACTAAAAGTATTCCTAAAGTAGATAAAATTTTTGGACCAGGAAATTCTTATGTTACAGAAGCGAAACTACAAGTTAGTTCTATGCTAAATGGACCAGAAATAGATATGCTGGCTGGGCCTTCTGAATTATTAATTATTGCCGATCAAACTTCTAATCCAGATTTTATTGCTGCTGATTTGTTATCTCAAGCAGAGCATGGAATATCTTCACAAGTAATATTGTTGACTTCTTGTGTTGAATTAGCAAAAAAAGTTATTCTTTCTATTAATAAACAATTAGAAAGTTTTTTTAGGTCATCGGATATATGTGTTGCTTTAAAAAATAGTGCAATAATTTTAACAAAAAATTTATTTGAATCAATTAATATATGCAATATGTATGCACCAGAACATTTGATTATTCATACAAAAAATCCAAGGTCGTTACTGCAGAAAATATCTAATGCTAGTTCGATTTTTTTAGGTCCTTGGTCCCCTGAATCTGCAGGTGATTATGCTTCTGGAACTAATCATGTTTTACCAACATATGGAAAATCTATTTCACAATCTGCTTTAGGACTA
This sequence comes from Buchnera aphidicola (Aphis gossypii), assembly GCF_013394915.1. Lineage (NCBI taxonomy): Bacteria > Pseudomonadati > Pseudomonadota > Gammaproteobacteria > Enterobacterales > Erwiniaceae > Buchnera > Buchnera aphidicola. The sequence continues at coordinate 143,134 of NZ_CP056771.1, forward strand.
TCTGATTTTCAAAAACGTATATTAGTACAAGAATTAACATCTCAAGGATTTATAGATTTATCAAATACTCTTATGACCTTATCTAAAGCAGAAAAATTAGAAGCTCATTATAATGCTGTAAAAGTTCGTGTCAATTTCCTTAAGGATAAATATGAAAGATAATTTAATACATTTAGTTAGAGAAAATATAGCAAATTTACAACCTTATCAATCAGCTAGACGCATCGGGGGAAATGGTAGTATATGGTTAAATGCGAATGAATGCCCTATATCTAGTTCATTTACAACCAACATTAAATCATTTAATCGTTACCCAGAATCTCAACCTAAAAATTTAATTTCATCTTATTCTAATTACGCTTGTTTGTCTAATGATCAAGTTTTAGTAACTAGAGGAGCTGATGAAGGTATAGAGTTATTAATTAAAGCTTTTTGCAACCCTGGAAAAGACGCAATTATTTGCTGCCCTCCAACTTATGATATGTATGCTATAAACGCAAGTATTTTAAATGTTGAAGTAAAGGAAATTCCTATATTTAAAGATACTTGGAAAATAGATTTAAAAAATATTCAACGTAATCTTGATAGAGTTAAGTTAATATATATATGTAACCCTAATAATCCAACTGGGAGTATTATTCCAAAAAAAGATATTATAAATTTATTAAAAATGACTTTTAAACGCGCTCTTGTAATAATAGATGAAGCATATATAGAATTTTCTTCTAAAGATAGCATGGTAAATTTTTTAAAATGTTATCCACATTTGATCATTTTAAGAACCTTGTCTAAGGCATTTGCATTAGCAGGTATAAGATGTGGTTTTACTTTAGCAAATAAAGGAATTATTAATGTTTTAAATAAAATAATTAGTCCATATCCAATTTCTACCATTGTTTCTGATATTGCTGAGCAAGCTTTAACAGAAAAAGGAATAAAAGAGATGAAAAATAGAGTTTTAAAAATTAATTTAAACCGTGACTGGTTAATTTGTAAGTTAGAAAAAATATCTTTAGTAAAGAAAATTTTCAATAGTCATGCTAACTATGTTTTAGTAAGATTTTATATGCATAAAAAAATATTTCAGAAATTATGGGAAAAGGGTATAATTTTAAGAAATCAAGATCATAAAATTCATCTGAAAAAATGTTTAAGAATATCAATTGGTTCTTATTCAGAATGCTTGCGTTTAATTGAAGAAATTAAAATTTTATCTCATATATAATATTGCAATTTTAAGGCCTAATAAATGAAAGAAAAAATATTATTTATTGATCGAGATGGCACTTTAATTGATGAGCCTCAAGATAATTTTCAAGTTGATAAAATTAATAAAATTGTACTAAAGAAAAATGTCATTTCTGCATTGCGTGAATTAATGAAATTTAATTATAAATTTGTCATGATTACGAATCAAGATGGTTTAGGAACCGAATCATTTCCATTAGAAAAATTCAATATACCCCATTCGTTTCTTTTAAACATTTTTCAATCAGAAGAAATAACATTTGAAGATATTTTAATTTGTCCACATTTTAAAAACGATAATTGTGAATGTAGAAAACCCAAAATTAAATTATTAAAAACATGGCTAAATAAAATCGATAAGAACCGAAGTTACGTTATTGGTGATCGAAAAACAGATATGGATTTAGCAAAAAATATCAAATTACAAGGTATACAATATAGAGAGAATGATTACAATTGGAAAAAAATTGTACAAAAAATTAAACAAAAAAATAGATTTGGAGAAGTTTTTAGAGAAACAAAAGAAACTTCTATACATGTAAAAGTATGGCTAGATTTAGAGAATTCTAGTTATATTAATACAGGGATAAATTTTTTTGATCATATGTTAGAACAATTGTCAATACATAGTGGTATTTCTATTTATATCAAGGCTAAAGGAGATTTAAAAGTTGATGATCATCATACTATAGAAGATACAGGTATTGCTTTAGGAGATGCATTATTGCAATCATTGGAAAATAAAAGAGGGATATGTAGATTTGGTTTTGTTTTACCTATGGATGAGAGTGTATCAAAATGCATCATTGATTTATCCAATCGTTCATATTTAAATTTTAAAGGTAATTTTCGACATCAATTTGTTGGAGATTTAAGCACTGATATGGTAGAACATTTTTTTTATTCTCTTTGTCAATCTATGAAAATTACTTTACATTTATCATTTAAAGGAGATAACGATCATCATTGTGTTGAAAGTTTATTTAAAGCATTTGGAAAGACTTTGCGTCAAGCAATAAAAATAGAAGGGGAAACAATACCAACATCAAAAGGAACATTATAGTGACAATAGTGATATTAAATACTGGATGTGCTAATTTAACATCAATTAAAATAGCTATCAAAAAATTAGGTTATACCTCTCAAATTACATCCGACCCTTATTTACTATTAAAATCTAAAAAATTAATAATACCAGGAGTAGGAACTGCTTCCGCAGTCATGAAAATTTTACATGAAAAAAACTTAGTTAGTTTTATTAAAAATATGAAACAACCTGTGTTAGGTATTTGTCTTGGAATGCAAATTTTTTGTCAGTTTAGTGAAGAGTGTAATGGAACAAAAACAATTGGAATTTTAAATAATGATTCAGCTGTATTGTTAAAAAGTTCAAATTTACCTTTACCCCATATTGGTTGGAACTATATTGACATCAAAAAAAAACATCTATTATTTAAAAATATTCAGAAAGATTCTAGATTTTATTTTGTTCATAGCTATATTGTTCCTGTTGGAAAATACACTTTATCAACAAGCGATTATGGTGTATCTTTTAGCTCTGTTATTCAAAAAAATAATTTCTTTGGAGTTCAATTTCACCCAGAGAAATCAGGTGATATAGGTTCTCAGTTACTGAAAAATTTTTTAGAGATATAATTTTATGATTATTCCATCATTTGATTTTTTAGAAGGGAAAGTAGTTCGTTTATATCAAGGTAACTATTTAAATAAAACGTTTTATAATATAGATTTATATCAACATTTAAGAAATCTAAAAGAGAAAGGAGTAAAAATTGTTCATTTAGTAGATTTAAATGGTGCAAAAAAAATAGAAGATAGACAATTTCGACTTTTTCAAAATATAATTTTATCTACTAATATGCGAATTCAAATAGGTGGGGGAATACGAACTGAAAATGATATAAATATGTTATTTGATTTAGGTTGCGCAAGAGTTGTTATTGGTTCTTCTGCTATAAAAAATAAATTTGAAGTAAGAAGATGGTTAAAAGTTTATGGTTCTGATAAGATTGTTTTAGCACTAGATGTTAACGTTATAAATAATAAAAAAAAAATATCTATCAATGGTTGGGTAAAAGAAACTAATTATACTTTAGAAGATACAATTGATTTTTTTTCCTCTGAAAGTTTAACGCATGTGCTTTGTACAGATATATCTAAAGATGGAACTCTATCTGGCCCTAATATTATGTTATACAAAGAAATTGTAAAAAAATTTAAACATATTAAATTTCAAGCATCAGGAGGAGTTTCAAATTTATTTGATGTTGTTGCTTTAAAAAAATCTGGTGTAGATAGCATTATTATCGGCCGGAGTTTATTAGAAAAAAGATTCACAATTGAAGAGGCTTTGAAATGCTGGCAAAACGTATCATAGCATGTCTTGATGTCGACAATGGAGTAGTAGTAAAAGGTGTTCAATTTAAAAATCATCAAATTGTAGGTAATATAGTTCCATTAGCTGAACGTTATGCAAAAGAAGGTATTGATGAATTAGTCTTTTATGATATAACTGCTGCTACTAAAAACACTTTGGTAGATAGAAGTTGGATTGAAAAAGTAGCAGAAGTAATTAATATTCCTTTTTGTGTTGCTGGCGGAATTAAAAGTATAGAAGATGCAAGACAGATACTGTCTTTTGGTGCGGATAAAATATCAATTAATTCTGCTGCCTTGATTGATCCTACTTTGATTACAAGAATTTCTGATCGTTTTGGTATACAATGTATGGTTGTAGGTGTTGATTCATGGCTTGATAAATCCAGTAAATGTTATATGGTACAGCAATATACAGGAGATGTTAATCGTACTTATCAAACTAACTGGAAAACATCTGATTGGATAAAACAGATTCAAAAATATGGTGCTGGTGAAATTGTTTTGAATATGATGAATCAAGACGGATTACAAAACGGATATGATTTATTACAATTAAAGAAAATGAGAAATATATGTAAAGTACCTTTAATCGCATCAGGTGGAGCAGGGAATTTAGAGCATTTTTATGAGGCTTTATTTCATTCTAATGTTGATGGTGTGTTAGCTGCTTCTGTTTTTCATAAAAATATAATTAGCATAAAAATTTTAAAAGATTTTTTAATAGCAAAAGGGTTAGAGATTCGAATATGTTAATAAAACAAAAAAAAATATTTAAATTAGATTGGAATAAAACTAATGGTATGATCCCAACGATTATACAAGATTTTTTATCTAATGAAGTTTTGATGCACGGTTATATGAATCAAGAAGCTTTTTTAAAAACACAAGAAGAACGCTTTGTTACTTTTTACTCGCGTAGTAAAAAACGCTTATGGACGAAAGGTGAAACTTCTGGAAATTTTTTAAGAGTGATAAAAATCATTCCAGATTGTGATAATGATTCATTATTAGTTTTAGTTGAGCCTATTGGAAACACATGTCATTTAAATCAAAAAAGTTGCTTTGTTTTAAAAAACAATTATCTTTATTTTCTTTTTGAATTAGAAAGAATAATAGAAGATAGAAAAAATAATAATTTAAAAAACTCCTATACATCTAGCTTATATAAATCTGGAACTCAAAGAATAGCACAAAAAGTAGGTGAAGAAGCGGTAGAAACAATATTGGCTGCTATGAAAAAAAACACAAAAGAATTAATCAATGAAGCTTCAGATTTGATTTACCATTTGCTTGTATTGCTACATGATCAAAATTTAAATTTTAATTTAATTGTTGAAAACTTAAAAAAAAGAAAACAATAAGATTGTAAAACTTTTTCTTAAATTGATATTTTTAAAAAGCAATTCATAAAAAATATTTAGTTTATAATTTTTAAGTTTATTTTACTTTCAAAAAATTTCAATAAAATTAATATATATTAACGATAATATATATAAACTTGTCTTATTGTACACATCACATAAAAAATATAAAAATCTATATAAATTATAAGATATACAATTGATTTAAAAAATTGTAATAATCTTAATTTTTATATACTTATGAAACATTTATATTTCTAAATAGAAAATTGAAAATAATTGTAATATCATTTATTGTGTAATAAATATAATTTTAAGAAAATAATATATTTTTATTATTGGAGAAAAAAATGTTAAAACAACAAATTGGTGTCGTAGGCATGGCTGTTATGGGAAGAAATTTAGCATTAAATATCGCAAGTAAAAACTATCGTGTATCTATCTTTAACAGAACTAAATCAATCACAGAAGAAATAATTCAAAAAAGCAAAACAACAAATATCTTTCCATATTTTTCTATTGAACATTTTATAAAATCTCTAGAAAAACCAAGATGTGTTTTATTAATGATAAAATCAGGGTCCCCTACAGATAACACTATTGCATCTATTATTCCGTATTTAGAAGCAGGAGATATATTAATTGATGGAGGTAATACGTTTTATAAGGATACCATCAGAAGAAATAACGATCTTCTTAAAAAAGGTATACATTTTATTGGAATGGGTGTATCAGGTGGTGAATTTGGCGCATTAAACGGGCCTTCTATTATGCCTGGTGGATCAAAAGAAGCATATAAACTTATTTTTCCTATTTTAAAAGATATATCTGCTAAGTTTAATGAAGAACCGTGTGTTACTTATATTGGCCCTAATGGTTCTGGTCATTATGTAAAAATGATTCATAATGGAATCGAATATGGTGATATGCAATTGATTTCAGAATCATATTTTATCTTAAAAAATTTACTAGACTTGAATAATCAAGAACTTTCAAATATATTTTCTGATTGGAATAAAGGAGAATTAAACAGTTATTTAATTGAGATAACAAAAAATATTTTTTTAAAGAAAGATGAGAATAATCGTTATATATTAGATTTAATTTTAGATAAAGCAGAAGATAAAGGAACAGGTAAATGGATTGGTAAAAATGCTTTAGATCTTCGAGAACCACTTACATTAATTACAGAATCTGTTTTTGCAAGATATTTATCTTCACTTAAAGAGCAACGTATTATAGCTTCAAAAATTTTAAAAGGACCTAATTTACAATGCATATCATCTGAAAATAAAAAGCAATTTATTGAAGAAGTTCGAAGAGCTTTATATTTAGGAAAAATTATTTCTTATGCTCAAGGTTTTTCTCAGTTAAAAAAAGCATCAGAAAAATACTCTTGGAGTTTAAAATATAGTGAAATTGCTAAAATTTTTAGATCTGGATGTATTATTCGAGCTAAATTTTTAGACAAAATAAAAGATGTATTCAATATTGATAATAATACAAATAATTTATTATTAACTCCTTATTTTTCAGAAATATCTAATGAATATGAAAAATCTTTGAGAAATGTTGTAAGATTCGGAATAAAATATGGAATTTCTATTCCTGCTTTTTCTTCTGCTATATCATATTATGATAGTTATCGATCCTCCTCATCATCAGCTAACTTAATTCAAGCTCAAAGAGATTATTTTGGTGCACATACTTACAAAAGAATTGATAAAATGGGATATTTTCATACAGATTGGTTAATGAAAAAATAATTTAAACTATAAATATTTTAGTTTTTTTACAATAAAATTAATTATATAATTTACCATGAGTTTAATGTTTTAAAATAGCAGAAGATGTGAAAATATATCTTTCTGCTATTAACAAACTTATTAGTTATGCATATCATATATAGATATATTGAAATTATAGGAAAAATTATGCGTTTATGTGATCAAGATATTGAAGAATGGTTAGCTAAAAAAAAATTAATTATTACACCTTATCCTAAGAAAGAACTTATTAACGGAATTACTGTTGATATACATCTTGGAAATAAATTTCGTATTTTTTATGATCATACTATATCTTGTATTGATTTAAGTAGTTCACAAGATCAAATATCTAAAAATTTAAAAAAAATAATGAGCGCTGAAAAATTATTCTCTAAAAAAAATCCATTTTTTTTAAAACCAAAATCTTTGGTATTATTTTCAACTTTAGAAAGTATTACTTTGCCTGATAATTTAGTTGGTTGGTTAGATGGTCGCTCTTCTTTAGCAAGGCTTGGACTAATGATTCATGTTACATCTCATAGAATTGATCCTGGTTGGAATGGCAATATAGTCTTAGAAGTGTTTAATGCTGGAAATTTAACATTAGTTTTAACGCCAAAAATTAAAATTGCCGCATTAAGTTTTGAATTACTTTCTAAATCAGTTTCTAGATCTTACAACGATCGGTTTGAATCAAAATATAAGATTCAAACCGGTGTAGTCCCTAGTCGTATTTATGAAGAATAGGTGTTTTTTATGTATTGAAAACATTAAAAAAAATTATTTAGATATTTTTAAATAATTACTTTACGATTATTTTTTTGTATATTATATTGTTAATTTTAATAAATGAAATATTATTTTATGCCTATTAAAGTTAGAAAAATATTAGTTACTTGCGCTTTACCATATGCTAATGGTTCGATTCATATTGGGCATATGCTTGAACATATTCAAGCGGATATCTGGGTTCGCTATCAAAGAATGAGAGGACATGAAGTTTGGTTTATTTCTTCTGATGATGCACATGGCACTGCTGTGATGTTGCGTGCAAAAAATTTAGGAATATCAGAAAAAAAGTTAATAAAAAATATTCAAAAAGAGCACAAAATAGATTTTATGAACTTTAATATTTCTTATGATAATTATCACACCACACATAGTATAGAAAATTTGTTTTTAGTTAGAAAAATATTTTCTTCTTTAAATGACAAAAATTTTTTACATAAGAAAAAAATTGTTCAATTTTATGATAATCAAGAAAAAATATTTCTTCCAGATAGATTTATTCAAGGAACATGTCCAATTTGTTTTTCAGATAATCAATATGGAGATACTTGTGAAAAATGTAGTGCAATTTATGAACCTAAAGATTTAATTAATGCTGTTTCGGTAGTTTCAGGTACACCTCCAATTTTAAAAGAAACTGAACACTTATATTTTGATTTACCAATTTTTTCAAATATGTTAAGAGAATGGATATACTCTGGTGTATTGGAAAGCGCAGTAATTCATAAAACAGAAGAATGGTTAAAATCTGGTTTAGAAAAGTGGTGTATTTCTCGTGATGCACCATATTTTGGATTTAAAATTCCAAATTTTTCAAAAAAATATTTTTATGTTTGGTTAGATGCTCCGATTGGTTATATTAGTTCATTTAAAAATCTTTGCTTAAAAAATAAAAATATAAATTTTAATGATTTCTGGAGTAATAACGTTAACTCTGAATTATATCATTTTATTGGAAAAGATATTATCTATTTTCATACATTATTCTGGCCTGCAATATTAGAAGCATCTAATTTTCGAAAACCTAGTGGTGTTTTTGTACATGGTCATGTTACAATTAATGGGTTAAAATTGTCAAAATCTCGAGGTTGTTTGATTAAAGCGTCAGATTGGATCAAATATTTTGACTCTGATAGTTTACGTTACTATTATGCAAGTAAATTAACAAATAATATTAACGATATTGAAATGAATTTAGATGACTTTATGTATAAAATAAATAATGATATTGTAAACAAATTAGTAAATCTAGCCTCAAGAAACGCTAGTTTTATTAATAAGCATTTTAATGGATATCTCTCTGATAAGTTAGATGATTATAATTTATATAAATTTTTTGTAGATTCGCATAAAAAAATACAGAATTTTTTTGAAAATAGAGAATTTAGTTTAATTATCAAAAATTCTATGAAATTGCTAGATATGGCAAATCAATATGTCAATGAAAAAAAACCTTGGACTATTCATGCAAAAATAGAAAAAAATAATCATTTACATCTGATCTGTACTACTGGTATTAATTTATTTAGAATAATTATGACTTTCTTAAAACCTATCTTACCTATTTTATCTAAAAAAACAGAACTATTTCTCATGTCAGATCTTATTTGGAATGATATTCATAAACCCTTATTATCTCAAAAAATAAAAAATTTTCCAAGATTGTATGAAAGAATTACTTCTGATAAAATATCTCAATTATTTCAATTACCTAAATAACTAAAAAATACAAAAATATATTTACTTAAATAAAAAATGATTACCATTGTTCACTCGAATATCGTTTATCCAAGATATATACCACTGATTTTTTTTTTCATTGTCTTGATTTTTAGTTTTTTGATTGACAATAAACACACCCAATGCGCTGATTAATTGATCATTATAAAACAAAAGAGGAATTTGATTTCTCAACCAAGGAGGAATATTATGTTCTTGCCAAATTTTTTTAATATTTCTTCGTTTGTGTCTTCCTATAATAAATATTTTTCCCCTATGTTGAAAACGAATATTAATTAATGCATTATTTTTTGGTTTTGGAAGATTGATTCCTGTTTGATTATTTTTTATAATATAACCTAAATTGTTAGGTAATTTTAATTTATTTTCAGTATTATGCCAAAATATTATTAAATTTCTAATATCTTTTTTGATTTTAACAAAGTAAAGAAATTTTTTATAACATCTAATTTCATTTTTTTGAATAATTACTTTTAGATTATAATTTTCTTGATTATACATAATTTTATTATATATACATTGAATATTTTTATAAGAAACTTTTTTAATATTCTTTAAAAAAATTATCCAATATCTAATTAATGCTACACATAATTCTTTTCTTAAACATTTAAAGTTTGAAATATTTAAACATTCGTTAAAATTAAGATATTGTTGAATTTTTTCTTTTAAAAGAATATTTTTTAATGTAGTTTCTTCATTACATATTTGAGTGGTACGAAAGCAATTTTTTAAAAAGAAAGGCCATTTTTCTTCAAAAACCGGTAATATTTTATGTCGTATAAAATTACGTTCATAATTCGTATTAAAGTTAGTAAAATCTTCAATCCATTTTAATTTGTTTAAATTAGCTAGATTTTTAATTTCTTCTTTTGTTTTTGTTAAAAATGGACGAATAATTTTAGTTTTTCCAAAAATTGTTTCAGAATGCATTGCAGATAAACCAGTAGGTCCGCTTCCTCGTTTAAGGGCTAAAAAAAATGTTTCACATTGATCATTTAGATGATGCCCAGTCAGAAGTATTTCTTTATCTAACAAATTTTTGTAAATCAAGTTGTATCTTTTAATTCGTAGTTGTTCTTCAATATTTTTCGTGATATTTATATCTATTTTTTCAATAATTAATGGTATATTATATTCTTTGCAAACATTAACACAATGTGTTTGCCATTTTTTTGAATCATTTTGAACATTATGATTGATATGAATAGCGCGTATACTAATTTGAGGGTTATATTTTTTGATTGTAAATAAATAATGTAATAGTACCGTAGAATCCATTCCTCCGCTATACGCTACTAAAAATAGTTTATATTTATTTTGTTGAATAATATTTTGAATCAAATAAGAAGCACCTAAAATATTAAATATGTTTTTTAAATATATTTTAATTTTTATTACGTTCGAGTGGAATTGAACCACTAACCTCCACCATGTCATAGTGGTGCTCTAACCGATTGAGCTACGAACGTAAAATTTAAAAATTTTATTCTATCATAAAAATATTTTTTTTCTATTAAAATATATTTTATTTTTTAAAATAATTTTTTTAAAGATAAATAAAAAATATTTTTAGATATAACTAAGTTAAGGATATTTTATGTTTACAGGTATTGTTCATGGAGTAGCCCAAGTCGTTTCAATAGATAAGAAAAAAAAATTACATACTTATACTATCAATTTTGCATCTACTTTATTAAAAAGATTAAAACTTGGCGCCTCAGTTTCAAATAATGGATGTTGTTTAACAGTAAAAAAAATTGATAATTATTATGTAATTTTTGATATCATGCAAATAACTCTTGATCATACTAATTTAGGTCTTACCAATATAGGAGACTATATTAATATTGAGAGATCTGCGAGATATGGTGATGAAATTGGAGGACATATAGTATCCGGTCATATTATAAATACTGCTGAAATTTCTAAAATATTAAAATCAAATAATAATTATATTATGTGGTTTAAAATACAAGATTTATCTTTAATGAAATATATTTTTTATAAAGGTTTTATTTGTATCGATGGAATAAGTTTGACAATTGTTAGTATTATTAATAATGAATTTTGTGTAAGTATAATACCAGAAACATTATCTTTAACAACAATAGGTTTTAAAAAAATTGGAGAATTAGTTAACATTGAGATTGATTTATATACTCAAATCACTGTAGATACAACAGAGCGTTTAATTAATAAAAATTTTCTTGTTGCATATAAATAATCTACAATTGTTATAATTTATTACTTAATAACATTGTATTTTTATAAGTGGAAATTATAAGTGAAAAATTATTTTCTATTTTTTTTATCAAATATATTAATTGATAACTTTATTTTAGTAAAATTTCTTGGTTTATGTCCTTTTACAGGAGCTTCAAATAAATTAGACATTGCTTTAGGTATTAGTTTTGCTACAACTTTTGTTGTTTTTGTTTCTACTATCGTTTTATGGTGTATTAATTGTTTAATTTTATCCCCATTTGATTTGCTTTATTTAAGAATTATTATATATATGTTAATAATTTCATTTTTTGTACAATTTACAGAAATTATTCTGCATAATATTAGCCCTTTTTTATACCGTATACTTGGTATTTTTTTACCATTAATCACAACTAATTGTGCAGTTTTAGCAATTCCTTTGTTTTGTTTACACGAAAATTACACATTTTTAGAATCAATATTTTATGCGATTAGCTCCTCATTAGGTTTTTCTTTAATAATGGTTATATTTACAAGTATTAGAGAACGTATATTACTATCAGATATCCCTGTTATATTTAAAGGATCTCCTATTGTGCTTATCACTATTAGTTTAATTTCTATTGCTTTTATGGGTTTTAAAGGTTTAATAAAAATTTAATTATGTTCACAATAATGGTTATTTTAATTTTTTCTTTATTATCTTTTTTATTAGGTTTAATATTATCATACATAAATTATATTTTTCCTCTAAAAAAAGATTCTATTATAGAAAAAATAAATAATGAATTACCTCAAAGTCAATGTGCAAAATGCGGATATTCTGGATGTTATCCTTATGCTAAATCAATAATAAACAATCATGAAAAGATTAATAAATGCACTCCTGGTGGAAACGAAGTAATATTAAAAATTAATGAATTATTAAATTTAAATAAAGATTTAGAAAATAAAGACATTCCAAATAAATCAATTTTATACACGACAGTAAAAATTGATGAAATAAATTGTGTTGGATGTTCTAAATGTGCTACATTTTGTCCGGTAGATGCAATCATTGGAGCTCCTAATTTTGTTCATACAGTAGTTCAAAAATTTTGCACTGGTTGTAATATTTGCTTATCACATTGTCCAACTAATTGTATTGAAATAATAAAAGAATAATATATGTTACTAAAAATAAAATATGTTTTAAAAAAATATTTATTTAAAAAACTTTTTCAAAATTTTATATTTATTTTTGTTAATAAAAAAAAAATATGATTTTTCAGGTGGATTAACATGTTTACCAATAAAAGAAGAACCAAATCAGTATATTATTAATCATATTCCCAATCCTAAAGAATTTATCATCTATCTTAAATATAATACTTTGAAAAAAAGTATGTTAAGAGTGAAAATTAATCAAAAAGTATTGTGTGGACAACCCTTGACTTTTGGCGATTATTCAAGCGTTCCTATTCATTCACCTACTTCAGGTATGATTAAAAATATAGAATTTAATTCTGGTTCTTTGAGTTTTAATAAAGCAAATATAAAAATTACAATTTTGTCTGATTACTTAGATCAATGGATCAGACTAAAAAAAATTAATCATTATAAGTTATATTCTGCTCAATATTTGATTAAAATTATTTATCAATTAGGTGTAGTGGGACTTGGAGGAGCTAATTTTTCTTCATCTAAAAAATTAATGTTAAGTATTAAAAAAGTACACACATTAGTAGTCAATGCTGTAGAAAGCGATCCTTTGATAACTTCTGATTATTGCTTAATTAATAATTATTTAAATGAAATATTAATAGGATGTGAAATTATTTCTTGGATATCTAAAGCAAAAAATATTTTAATCGTCATTCAAGAAGATAAAATTGAACTAATTTCGAAAATTCAATTATTAATTAAAAATAAAAAATTATTTAAAATTTGTATTTTAAAAAAGAAATATCCTGGCGGTAGTAGTAAAATTATTATTAAATCTTTAACTGGAAAAGAAATTCCTTTTGGAAAACATTCGATAGATATAGGATATCTTATTTTCAATGTTGCAACTGTTTATGCTATTAAAAGAGCTATTATGAATGGAGAACCATTAATTCAGAGAATTGTTAGTTTATATGATTATAAGAATAATTTATCTAAAAATTTTTTAATTAGAATAGGTACTCCAATAAATTTTTTTTTAAATTATTTAAAAATTGAAAATCATTTAGATTATATGATTTACATAGGTGGTATATTTATGAATAATTGTCTTATTAATTTAAATTATTCGATATTAAAAGACGTTAATTGTATCGCAATTAAAAAATATAAAAGAAAAACAAAAAAAATTATTAATTATTCATGTATTAATTGTGGTTATTGTGTTCAAGTATGCCCGGTTGATTTGCTTCCTCAAAAATTATATTTATATGCTAAAAACAATAATCATGAAAAAACAAAAAAATCTTATATTATGGACTGTATTGAATGCAAAGCTTGTGAAAAAGTATGTCCTAGCAATATACCATTAGTTAAATATTTTAAGTATGAAAAAATAATTCAAAAAAAAATAAATGCAGAAGTTCAGAAAAAAAAATTTTTTTTTAGTCGCTTTCAGTTACGAGAAGAAAGATTATCAAAGCAAAAAAAAATATTTTATGAAAACAAAAACTACTTTAGCACAATAAAATTAACAAAACCTAATATTTTTAAAAAAACATTAAAAAAAGAATTAATGAGCAAAGAACTAACAGAAAAAGATATTAGAAAAGAAATATTACGATCTTCAATAAAACGTGTGCAATATAAAAAATAAAACTTTAAAATCTTAATTTTAGAATAACATAAAATGAATCCTCCTTATATATGTAATACTTATAATGTAAAAAACATTATGTTTTTTGTTCTTATAGCATCTATTCCAGCTATTTTAACGGAATTTTATTTTTTTGGTATAGTAATATTGATACAAATATTTTTGTTTATTATATGTTCTTTGGTATTCGAAATAGTGACATTAAAGATATGTTGTAAAAGTATTAAAAATAATATATTAGATAATTCATCGCTAGTTACTGCAGTGTTACTAGGTTTAAGTGTTCCTTCTTCATTAACTTGGTGGATGATAATATTTAGTTCTTTTTTTGCTATTGTTATTGCTAAATGTTTATATGGAGGATTAGGACAAAATATATTCAATCCAGCTATGATTGGTTATGCTGTATTACTAATATCTTTTCCCTTAGATATGAGCTCTTATCATAAAGAAAGTACTAAATTGTTCTCTTTAGATGATTTAAAAATTTCAATAAATAAAGTTTTTTTTCAAACAAAAAAAAATATTATTTTAAATCAAAATCCTGATGTTTTTACACAAGCAACGCCTTTAAATCAATTTAAGAATAAATCTCGTGTTTTTTATAACACTTCTTCAGAACATATAATCTTAAAAGATGAAAAAAAAGTTATTTTTTCATCTTGGAATTACGTTAATATAAGTTTTTTATTAGGTGGAATTTTTTTATTATATAAAAAAATTATTTGTTGGCGTATTCCATTTAGTTTTTTATTTTCTTTAGTTTTTTGCTCTACTTTGAGTTTTTTATTTTCTAAAAATTTTATTTTTTCTCCATTTTTTCATCTTTTCTCTGGTGGAACGATGATATGTGCTTTTTTTATTTCGACTGATCCAGTTACTACTTCTTATAGTAATATAGGAAAAATTGTTTTTGGTTTGATAATTGGATTATTAGTTTATGTGATTCGGACATATAGTGATTATCCAGATGGAGTTGCTTTTTCAGTTTTACTTGGGAATATGTTGGCACCATTAATAGATGATTTTTTAAATACATCTGGGTATGGGCATAAAAAATATGAAAGATTTTAAAAAAATATTAAAAAATTCATTTATAATGAGTTTTTTTTCTGTTTTATCTTTATGTATTGTTATTTATGTAAATTATATTACAAAAAATCAAATAAAAAAACAAAAGGAACAAGAAAAAAAAATTTTTATTCAGCAAGTAGTTCCGCATAATATTTATAGTTTATATGAAGAAAAAAAATATTTAGTAGATAGTGAATGGTTAGGAGATTCTAATAAGCATAATCTTTGGTTATTGTTTCGTAATAAAATAGCAAAAATTGCTATTGTTGAAAGTACAGCTCCAGATGGATATTCTGGATCAATTTATATATTAGTAGCTGCATATTTGAATGGAAAAATTATTGGTGTTCGAGTTTTATCTCATAAAGAAACTCCTGGAATTGGTGATAAAATTGATATATCTGTTTCCGATTGGATTACAAAATTTAAAGATTTAATGGTAAAAAATGAAAAAGATAATCATGTATTACTAAAAAAGTATGGTGGTCAAATTGATCAGTTTACAGGAGCAACTATAACTCCTCAAGCTGTAACTAATGCTATAAAAAGAACAGTAATTTTTATTAAAAAAATACCATTAATTCTTTCTTTAAAGAGATAAAATATATGACACTTAATAACTTTTTTAAGACAAGATTATGGTCAAATAATCCTTCTTTTGTTCAGCTTTTAGGTTTATGTCCTGTTTTGGCTATGACTACAAGTGTGGTAAACGCGCTAGGGTTGGGAGTTTGTACAACATTTATATTAATTATTACAAACACTATTATCTCTATATTTAAACATATCATACCTAAAAATATTAGAATTCCTATCTTTATGTTGATAGTTTCTTCAACAGTGACATGCGTAGAAATGATATTACATGCATATCAATTTAATCTATATAAATCATTAGGTGTTTTTATTCCATTAATAGTAACTAATTGCATCGTTATTCGTAGAGCGGAATCTATAGCTTATAAAAATTCTATTTTGGTTTCTTTTTTTGATGGATTATTAACAGGTTTAGGATCAACGCTAGCAATGTTTTTTATAGGTTTAATAAGAGAAATGTTAGGTCATGGAACATTATTTTTTGAAAGTAATAAAATTTTTAATTTTTTAGAAACTAATGATTTCTTTACGATATTGAATAAAAATATGCTAATAATTTTAGCAGTATCTCCTCCAGGAGGATTTTTAATATTAGGTTTTTTAATTGCTTTTAAAAATTATTTAGATAAAATAAAGAAGAAAAAAAAATTTTGAATATATTTATTTAGGTATATAAATAATATAAGATATGAATAGAAAAATACGTTATAAAATTTTATCTTTATTTCATATACATCAACCACATCCTAAGACAGAATTAGTTTTTTCATCAGATTTTGAATTATTAGTATCTTTAATATTATCTGCTCAATCTACTGATGATATGGTGAATAAAACAACTTTTCTTTTATTTAAAGTTGCTAATACTCCAGAAAGCATTTTACAGTTAGGTATAAAAAAATTAAAAAATTACATTAGAAGTGTTGGTTTATATAATAATAAAGCTCAATATATTATTAACACATCTTTATTATTGTTAGAAAAATATAATAATCAAATTCCTAATACTCGCGTAGAATTAGAGTCTTTTCCTGGAATCGGTAGAAAAATAGCGAATATTATTTTAAATGTATTATTTGATAAAAAAACTATTGCAGTAGATACACATGTTTTTCGAGTTTCTAATCGAACTGGCTTTGCTATAGGAGAAAATGTAATCAAAGTTGAAAAAAAATTAATAAAAGTTGTACCATCTATATTTAAAAAAAACATTCATTTTTGGTTTGTTTATCATGGACGTTATGTCTGCAAAGCACGAAAACAAAGTTGTCATATTTGCTTGATAAACAAATTTTGTGAATTTATTAATAACAAATCTATATAATATATGAATATATAAGTGATTATTGTAGACGTTGTTTTACCTTTTCCAATTAAAACATGTTTTAGTTATATACTCCCGTGTTCAATTACCCCTGTAGTTGGAGTTCGCGTTGTTGTCCCTTTTAATTCAAAAGATGTAACAGGTATTGTTATTGCATATCATCAAAAAAAAATAAATAATTTGAATTTTAAACTTGTTAAATGTGTTATTGATTATGAACCAATTTTAAATATTTCTTTATTAAATATTTTAATATGGTTAAGTAAGTATTATTGTTATCCCATAGGAAGTATATTCCTTATTGCTTTTCCTGATATTTTCAAATTTAAAAATGTAGTTAAAATTAATTACAAGATGTATTTTAAAAATAATATAAATCAATTTAATAAATTTAAAATTAATAGAAAATTTCTGTTAAATGCGAACATTTTGTCTAAAATAAATACAATTTTAATTAATTCATCCTTTTCATCTTGGTTAATATCAGAAATTAATTTATTTATAAAAATTAAATTCTATTTAGGTTTATTCGAAAAAATTTTGAAAAAAAATTTACAAATTTTAATTATTGTTCCATATATAAAATATGCATATAAAATATTATTTTTTTTAAAAAAATATTTAAATGTTTCTATTAGCATTGTAGATACTAATATAAGTAATGAAATTTTTTTTGATATATGGATTAAAACTAAAAATGGACAAAATTCTATTTTGATTGGAACAAAAAAAAGTGTGTTTTTTCCCTTTTTAAAATTAGGTTTAATTGTTTTATTTGAAGAACATAATTTAATATATAAAAATATAGATCAATTTAAATGTAATATTAGAGATGTAGCAACATTTAGAGCGTTTAAAGAAAATATACCTATTATTTTAGATTCGAATACGCCTTCTTTAAAAACATTATATAATGTTATTCATAAAAAAATTTTTTGGATAAATTTCAATCAAACTTATACTTCTCTAATTTTAAAAAATAAAATTGTTAATTTAAAGAAAGAAAAAATAAGAACTTATTTATCAGATAGTTTGATTAAAGAAATTTTTGAAAATATAAAAAAAAATTTTTCAGTTTTATTAATTTTCAATCCATCTAATTTTGTGTTTTTAGGCTTAATTTGTAATTATTGTAATTGGATTCCTCGATGCGATATTTGCCATGATTACTATGAAGTTAACAAATATAATGATGTTATGTTTTGTAGAAATTGTTTAATTTATTATAAAAAATTATTGTCATGTAATATATGTAATTTTTCTCCATTAACTACATTTAATTTTGGTATAAAAAAAATTAAAAAAAATATAAAAAAAATATTTTTTAATATACCATTACTGTTTTTAATGTGTTTAAAAAATATTAAAACTAAAAAATTAAATTTAAATATCGATAACTTTTATATTGTACATTCTGGAATTATCATTACTACAGAAAAAGTAGTTCAGAATTATTTTTTTCCTAATGTAAGATTAATTGGTTTAGTAGATATTGATCATTATTTTTTATCTTTTAATTTTAATAATATTGAACATTTTTCTCAATTTTATTTTAATCTTATTAATCTAGTACAAAAAAAATCAAAATTTTTGAATATATTAATTCAAACATCCATTCCTAACAATGAAAATCTAATAAATATATGTGGTAAAAAATATTTTTTTTATGCTCGTAATATGTTAATTACAAGAAAAAGATTTTTGTTACCACCTTGGAATGTTCAAGTTATTTTATATTGTCAAAGTAAAAGCTTTCAAAAAAGTTTTACGTTTTTAAAATTTATATATACTTTTTTGAAAAAAAAATCTAAAAAAGATAATATTTTATTATGGTTTGTAGGTCCTGATCCTGTTTTTTTAAGATCTAAAAAAAAATATATTCACAAATTATTAATACAATGTTCTTCGCGCATTTACTTGCAAAAAATATTAAGAATTTCACTTGATCTGTCAAAATATTTTTCTATTTTTAATAATATTAAGTGGTTTGTAAACTTTGATGTAAACTAATTTTAATAAAATAAAAAATTTTGTATATCTTATTATTGAACTTCAAAAGAAATTAGAATAAAATATCAAAATAATTTAAGTTTTTATTTGAAAGGTTTTTAATGAATCATGTTAATTTAATTGACGAATTAAAACAACGCAATTTAATATCTCATATTACAAATGAAGAGATTTTAAAAGAAAATATTAAGCATAATTCTATTTCATTATACTGTGGATTTGATCCTACTGAAGAAAGCTTGCATGTAGGTCACCTTCTACCTTTGATTACGTTGAAAAGATTTCAATTACAAGGACATAGACCTATTGTTTTAATTGGAGGAGCTACAAGTCTGATTGGAGATCCTAGTTTTAAAGAAAAAGAACGTTTTTTAAATTTCGACAACAAAATTGATCTATGGACAACTAATATAACTAAACAAATATCTTCTTTTTTGAATTTTGATGGTTTTAAAAATAATGCAGTAATATTAAATAATAAAAAGTGGTTTGAAAAAATTAATATTTTATCGTTTTTACGTAATATTGGTAAACACTTTTCCATTAATACGATGATTAATAGAGAAGCAGTAAAACAACGTATTAAAAGATCAGATCAAGGAATTTCTTTTACAGAATTTTCATATAATTTGTTGCAAGCATATGATTTTTTTATATTAAATAAAAAAAAACAAGTATCTCTTCAAATTGGAGGATCTGATCAATGGGGAAATATTTCTGCTGGCATGCACTTAATCAATCGAATTTCTAAAAAAAAAGTTTATGGTTTAACTTTACCCTTACTGATGCAGTCTAATGGAGTTAAATTTGGAAAAACAGAATCTGGAACTATTTGGTTAGATCCTAAAAAAACAACTCCTTATAAATTTTATCAATTTTGGAAAAATATAGAAGACTCTGATGTTTATAAGTTTTTAAAACTATTTACTTTTTTAGAATGTAATGAAATCAATATAAGAGAAATAAATAAATATAAAAACAATCAGATTATTCACGATAAATCTTACTTATCTCAATATATGACTCGTTTAGTACATGGTGAAGAAAATTTATTATCTGCAGAAAGAATTACAAATATTCTTTTTTTAAAAAATATAAATGAGATAAAAGAGTCTGATTTGCATCAATTAAAAAAAGATGGAATACCTTCTATTGAAGTTAATCAAATTAAAGATTTACAGGAAGCATTAATATTATGCTCATTAGCAAAGTCTCGAACACAAGCAAAAAATATGATTGTATCTAATGCTATATCTATTAATACCAATAAAGTTACAAATAAAGGTTATATTTTTAATAATAACGATAAATTATTTAATCAATTTACTTTAATTTCTAGAGGAAAAAAAAATCATTGCCTTATATATTGGAAGTCAATTGTTTTAAAATTTCATTAAAAATAACTAAAAAATAATTAATTAATTGAAAAACTTTCTCCACAACCGCAAAATTTTTCCAGCTTAGAGTTATAGAATTTAAAGACTTTGTTAATATTACTTTGTATAAAATCAATTTTAACACCCTCTAAAAATGGCATATCTTTTTTAGAAATTTGTATTAAAATATTTTCATAAGAAAAAATTATATTATTTTCAGCGCTTATTTTTTTTTCGTCATTAGTTAATTCCATAGTATATCGAAAACCTGCGCATCCAGATTTTTTTATACTTAATTTTATTCCTTTATTTTTTTTATCGCGACTAATTAATAATAATATTTGTTTCACAGCGCATTTTGTGATTTTAATTCCTTTCCATGAATCTTCATTAAATGAATAAGTACTTACTTGTTTTTTTTTCATTTTTTTCTCTTTATTACTTTTGATAAAAGGAATATTCTATAAATAATTATTTCATTTATTTTTATATATTTTTTGTTTTATTTGAAGAGTTTTTTCTTTCATGATTTTTAAAAATTTAATGTTATAATTTTGACTGACAAAATTTTTTAATTATTTTTACTCGTCATCTATAATATAAAAATATCTATAAAAATATTGAGGTGAAACAATTATATGCAAAATCCAAAAGAAAAAATGGATTTATCGCAGTTTATTTTATCATTAATATTTATTATTGCTATAAGCATTTCAAGTTTTTTAATAATAAAACCATTCATACTCGGATTTTTATGGGCTAGTACTATTGTAATTGCAACTTGGCCTTTGATGTTAAAAATGCAGAAATTTTTAGGAGGTCGACGTCTAATTGCTCTTATTAGTATGATTATTGTTTTATTGCTATTATTTATTATTCCAATAGTACTTTTAGTAAACAGTTTAATTGCGACAAGCATCCCGCTTATCCATTGGTTTGGTTCTAATAATTTAGAATTTCCAGAGCTAATTTGGCTTCAGGATATACCAATAATTGGAAAAAAAATTTTTATTGGTTATAAAGAATTATTAGATAGTGATGGCGCTGAATTAATTAAAGAAGTAAGACCTTATATGGGCCGAACAACTGAATTTTTCATAATTCAAGCTAAAAATTTTGGATTATTTGTAATGCATTTAACTTTAATGTTAATATTTAGTATTTTACTCTATTGGAACGGTGAAAAAATTAGCAACGCAATTCGTCAATTTGCATTACGTATTAATTCTAAAAATGGAAATGCTATTATTTTACTTACAGTACGCGCTATTAGATCTGTTGCATTAGGAGTGGTAGTAACAGCTTTAATTCAAGCCTTTTTATCTGGCCTAGGTTTATTAGTTTCAGGCGTTCCATATTGGACATTGTTAATGATTTTAATTGTTTTTTCTTGTTTGATACAATTAGGTCCATTACCAATTTTATTCCCATCTATTATCTGGCTTTACTGGAATAATCATACGACATGGGGTACATTATTATTAATTTGGAGTTGTTTTGTATTCATATTAGATAATATACTTCGAACTTTATTTATAAGAATTGGTTCTGATTTACCAACTTTTTTAATTTTATCAGGAGTTATAGGTGGCTTGTTAACTTTTGGCATGATTGGTTTGTTTATCGGACCGGTAGTATTAGTAATATTATACAGATTAACAATATCTTGGATATATGGGATTTCTATTAATTCGTTTATTAATAATATAGATGCAAAACCAAAGATTAATTAATAATTACAAAAATTAACAATATTATGATTTTAAATTTTAAGTTGTAAAAATAAATTGATTAATTTAATCTAAAAATATAATAAGTACTTTTAAAAACAAACAAAAAATTATGATATTATAAAAAATAATTTAATTATGTTGAATATTTACTGAACAGAATATTAATAATCTTGTATAATTGTATGATTTTTAGGATTTTATCTTCATTTTATTTCCTATTTTAAGCTTTTTATTATGTTTAAAGTATACTATTATACTTCTTTTCTCTAAAATTGTGATGTTTTTAATGTGTTAAAAATTTTTCTTTAGAGAAAAGTTTATGATTAATTAGTTTATCGTGATTTTATCACATTTTGATATTCTTTTTAGGATAAAAAATTCGTTTAGAGAATAAAATGAAAAAAACAGATGAACTACGTACGATACGAATCGATCCATTAATAACTCCTTCTGAATTAGCGAAAAAATATGCTATTACCTCAGATATTATGGATAATGTTATTATAACGAGGCAGAACATTGCGCGCATTATGACTGGTCAAGATTTACGTTTACTTGTTGTAATAGGTCCATGTTCTGTTCACGATCCTATAGCTGCAGTCGAATACGCTCATCGATTATGTGAATTACGTAAAAAATATCAAGATCGTCTTGAAATTATCATGCGTACATATTTTGAAAAACCAAGAACAGTAGTTGGTTGGAAGGGACTAATTTCAGATCCAGATTTAAACGGTAGTTTTAGAGTAAATCATGGACTTTCTGTAGCTCGTAAATTATTATTAGATATAAATACATTAGGAATGCCAGCAGCAACAGAATTTTTAGATATTGTAGTAGGTCAATTTATTGCAGATTTAATTAGTTGGGGAGCTATTGGAGCTAGAACTACTGAAAGTCAAATTCATAGAGAAATGGCTTCTGCACTTTCATGTCCAGTAGGATTTAAGAATGGAACTGATGGTAATATACGTATCGCAATTGATGCTATTAGAGCAGCTCAAGCTCGTCATTTATTTTTTGCTCCAAATAAAGATGGTCAAATGACTATTAATCATACTAGTGGTAATCCATATGGACATATTATTATGAGAGGTGGTCGAACTCCTAATTACCATGCTAAAGATATTGAATCAGCAATAAAAGAATTACGTGAATTTAATTTAATAGAACATTTAATGATTGATTTCAGTCATGGAAATTGTTTAAAAGAACACATTCGTCAAAAAAACGTGTCTGAATCTGTTTCAAAACAAATTTCTTCGGGATCTAAAAATATATTTGGGGTTATGATTGAGAGTTTCTTAGAAGAAGGTTTTCAAAAAGTATCAAATACAAAACCATTAATATATGGGAAATCAATTACTGATGCCTGTTTAAACTGGAATGACAGTGTTTTAATTATTAAGCAATTAGCAGATGCTGTAGATACTCGTTTTTAGTTCATATGCTAGTCAAAATGTTGACTAGCATATTTTTATTGGTTAAATAAATTTAATTTTATAAAATTAATTTTTTATAATTATTAAAAATATTTTTGAATAAAGGTATATCAGAATGCCTGTGATAAAATTTTGTGATGGAAGTCAAGAAATTTACGAGCATTCTATCTCATTAAAAAAAATTATAAAAAATAAGAATCCTAATATATTTAAATCTTTAATCGCTGTTTCTATAAATGAAAATTTCTCTAATTTAAATACTTTAGTTGAAAAAGATGCTTTTATAAAATTTATTAATAAACAAGATTTTAATGCATTAAATATAATTAGATCTTCATGTATACAGCTCTTAAATTATTCAATCAAGACAATATGGCCATTATGTAAAATTGCAGAAAGTAAAATTACAAACGATGGTTTTTACTCTGATATAGATATAGAAAACAAAATTTTAGAAAAAGATCTTGTTTTAATAGAGCAAAAAATGAAAGATCTTTTAAATAAAAAATATGATATTTTTAATAAAAAATTATCCTTTAATGAAGCTTTAAAAGAGTTTGAAAAAAGATTAGAGATATATAAAATTCATTTAGTGAAACGTAATTTTCTAGAAAATGATATAATTTCTTTGTATTATCACGAAAATTATGTAGATCTTGATATTGGAATGCAGGTATTTAATATCAAGTTTTGTAAATATTTTAAATTAAAAAAAATTAGCGGTGTTTATTGGCAGGGCAATAAAAAAAATAAAATGTTACAACGTATTTATTGTACTGCTTGGTTAAATCAAGCAGAATTAGATAAACATTTGATTTATATTAAGGAATTAGAAAAAAGAGATCATAGAAAAATTAATAAATCTTTAAAATTATATCATATGCAAAATGAATCTCCTGGTATGATTTTTTGGCATAATAACGGTTGGACTATTTTTCATGAATTAGAAAATTTTGTTCGAGAAAAACTAAAAGAATATAAATATAAAGAAGTAAAAACGCCTTTATTAATAGATAAATCAATATGGGAGAAAAGCGGTCATTGGGATAACTATAAAGATGCTATTTTTACTACTTCATCAGAAAATAGAAAGTACTGTATTAAACCAATGAATTGCCCTGGACATGTTCAAATTTTTAATTTTGGATTAAAATCTTATCGAGATTTACCTATTCGTATGGCAGAATTTGGCAGTTGTCATAGAAACGAATCTTCTGGATCTTTGCATGGTCTTATGAGAGTACGTAATTTTACCCAAGATGATGCTCATATATTTTGTACTCAAGAACAAATACATTCTGAAATTAATAACTGCATTAAAATGATATACGATTTATATAGCATATTTAATTTTAAAAAGATTATAGTAAAATTTTCTACTCGACCAAAAAAGCGTATTGGTGATGATTTAATTTGGGATCAGGCAGAAAAAGATTTATCTGATGTTTTAATAAAAAACAATTTAGAATTTGAATATCAATTAGGAGAAGGTGCTTTTTATGGACCTAAAATTGAATTTGTTTTACAAGATTCATTAGATCGAAACTGGCAATGTGGAACAATACAGCTAGATTTTTATCTGCCAGTTCGTTTAAATGCATTTTATATTAACGCGCATAATGAAAAAAGTATTCCTATAATTATTCATCGAGCAATCTTGGGCTCAATCGAACGTTTTATTGGAATATTAATAGAAGAGTGTGCTGGAAAACTACCAACTTGGCTATCTCCTACACAAGTGATTGTAATTGGTATTAAAAGTGCTCATTCTATTTATGTAAATAAAATAGTTGATCAACTTAATATTTTAAAGATTCGCGTTAAATCAGATTTAAGAAATGAAAAAATAAATCTTAAAATTCGTGAACATACTTTACGTCAAATTCCATATATATTAATTTGTGGTGAAAAAGAAATTCAATCTAATACAGTTTCTGTTAGAAATAGAAATGGAAATAATTTTAAAGCATTGGATATTAATTTATTTATTAAAAAACTACAAAACGAAATATTCACTCGTAGTTTTTTTCAAATGGAGGAATAAGGTATTAAAGTCGGAAAAAAAACTCATCAATTAATAAAGCCAAATCGTATTAATAACGAAATTCGTGCAATTAAGGTTCGTCTAACAGGTATTGAAGGCGATCAACTAGGAATAGTTAGTTTACGTGAGGCTTTACAAAAATCTGAAGAATTAGGATTAGATTTAGTAGAAATTAGTCCTAATGCAGAACCTCCAGTTTGTCGAATTATGGATTATGGAAAATTTCTTTATGAAAAAAGCAAATCTTCTAAAGAACAGAAAAAGAAACAAAAAGTTGTTCAAGTAAAAGAAATTAAATTTCGTCCTGGAACTGATGAAGGAGATTATCAAGTTAAACTACGTAATTTAATTCGTTTTTTAGAAGATGGTGATAAAGTAAAAATTACCTTGCGTTTCAGGGGGCGAGAAATGGCCCATCAAAAAATAGGTGTAAATGTTTTAAACAGAGTGAAAAATGATCTAACTAAATTAGCTACTATTGAATCATTTCCATCTAAAATTGAAGGTCGTCAAATGATAATGGTTTTAGCTCCAAAGAAAAAATAGTAATTTAAATTAACAGTATTCAAAACAAATATATAATTATTTTTTCTAATTACAAAGAAACATTATATGCAAAAAATTAAAACTTTAAAAAGTGCAGCAAAACGTTTTAAAAAAACTGCATCTGGTAAATTTAAACGTAAACA
This sequence comes from Buchnera aphidicola (Aphis gossypii), assembly GCF_013394915.1. Lineage (NCBI taxonomy): Bacteria > Pseudomonadati > Pseudomonadota > Gammaproteobacteria > Enterobacterales > Erwiniaceae > Buchnera > Buchnera aphidicola. The sequence goes on from NZ_CP056771.1 coordinate 169,738, forward strand.
GGCAAATTTACGACATATTTTAACAAAAAAAACAACAAGTAAAAAACGTCATTTACGTCCTAAAGTGCTGGTTTTAAAAGGGGATATAAATAAAGTAAGATCATTTTTACCATATGTATAAATTTATTTTTACTAAAATTGTGTGAACAGGAGAGCATATCAATGGCTCGTGTAAAACGTGGCGTGACTGCTCATGCTCGTCATAAAAAAGTTTTGAAACAAGCAAAAGGTTATTATGGAGCTCGTTCTCGTGTTTATAGAGTTGCATGCCAAGCTGTCATTAAAGCTGGTCAATATGCTTACCGTGATAGACGTCAAAGAAAAAGACAATTTCGTCAATTATGGATTACGAGAATAAATGCTGCAGTTCGTCAAAGTAAAATCTCTTACAGCAAGTTTATACATGGATTAAAAAAAGCTTCTATTAATATTGATCGTAAAGTATTATCGGATATTGCGATATTTGATGTATGTGCGTTCAATGTTTTAGTTGAAAAAGCAAAACATGCTTTACTTTAATATAATAAATTATTTTTTAATAAATAAAATAAGAGGAAATTTATCTCTTCTTTATTTAAGTTATAATTGAATTTATAGTCATAAATAATATGTATTAAATCAATCCATTAATATATTTATATTTTATACTTTAAAAATTTAATTAAATAAGCTTCCTTTATGGAAGCTTTTTAATATCTAAATAATATGCGTTTACATAAATAACATAAAAAGAGTTAAAAATGTTAATGTTAGAAGAATTATGGAATATTATTGAAAATGAAATTAAAAATTCTCATAATATTAATATGTTAAATGAAATAAAAATTAAATATTTGGGAAAAAATGGTATTTTTAATAATTATATGAAAAACCTAAAAAGTTTTTCTTTTGAAGAAAAAAAAAAATACACTACTATTATTAATGAGGTTAAAAAAAAGACAATATTTGAAATTCATGAAAAAAAAACTGAACTAAACAAACTTATTCTCAAAAAACGTATTGATCAAGAAAAAATTGATGTATCCTTGCCAGGTCGTTATATTGAAAATGGTTCTATTCATCCTATCAATCATAGTATTAAACTTATAAAAAATTTTTTTTATACATTGGGATTTCAATCTATTAATGGTCTAGAAATAGAAGATGAATATCATAATTTTAATGCTTTAAATATACCTAAAAATCATCCTGCACGTGATAGTCATGATACCTTTTGGTTTGATGAAAACCGATTATTAAGAACTCAAACTTCTAATATGCAAATTCGTATTATGAAATCAAAAAAACCGCCAATGAGATTTATTTTCCCTGGAAAAGTTTATCGAAATGATTATGATTCAACACATACACCTATGTTTCATCAAATTGAAGGTTTGATAGTGGAAAAAAATATTAATTTTTCTCATTTAAAATGGATAATATACAATTTTGTATTTAATTTTTTTAATAAAAAAATTTCTCTTAGATTTCGTCCTTCTTATTTTCCATTTACTACTCCTTCGTCTGAGGTTGATATCATGACAGATTCCAAAAAATGGTTAGAAATTTTAGGTTGTGGAATGGTTCATCCATTGGTTTTAAAAAATGTCAATATTAATTCTAAGATATATTCTGCTTGTGCATTTGGATTAGGAGTAGAGCGAATTACTATGTTACGTTATGGAATTTCTGATATTCGATCTTTTTTTGAGAATGATTTAAGATTTATAGAACAATTTAAATATATTTAGTGAGATCAAATGAAAATTAGTGAAAAATGGTTACGTGAATGGGTTGATCCTAAAATAAATAGTCTTATTTTAAGTGAACAAATTGTTAATTCTGGTATAGAAATTGAATCTATTCAAAAAATTTCTCCTTTATTTCAAGGTGTAGTAGTTGGAAAGATAATTTCTTGTGTTAGACATAAAAAATTTAATTTTCTTAAAATAATTAAAGTAGATGTAGGAAAAAAAAATTTATTAAACATTTTATGTAAAGCTGAAAATTGTCGAAAAGAAATAAAAGTTGCAGTGGCTGTTATTGGAAGTGTATTACCTAATAATATAAAAATAAATGCAAAAAAAATTTACGATTACAAATCTGAAGGAATGTTATGTTCTTTTCTCGAATTAGGTTTATCTTATTCTAATAATAATGAAATTATTGAATTTCCGAAGAGCACTCCTATAGGTATCGATGTTAATGATTATTTTTTGTTAGAAGACAACATCATAAAAGTTAATACAACTGCTAATCGACCAGATGGATTAAGCATTATGGGTATAGCTCGTAATATAGCAGTTATAAACAATATGAATATAGTTTTATTAAAAGAAAAAAACAATCCTGTTATTAAAACAAATCAGTTTCCAATTTATGTTAATTCAGAAGAAAAAGATGTTAATTTTTTTGGAAGAGTTATTGAAAAAGTAAATATTAATGTTCAAACCCCATTTTGGATGAGAAAAAAATTATTCATGTGTGAAATATTATCAGAAAATATCATAATGAATATTATTAATTATGTTTTAATTGAAATTGGCCAACCATTAAATGTGTTAAACTCAGATATGATAGATTCTTTTATTCAGATTAAAACGAATAATGAAAAAAAAGTTTTTAGTTTAAAAAAAGATCTCAAAATAGTATTAGATAAAAATACATTAGCATTCTTTGATAAATCAAAAATATTATTTATTCCTGGAAATATAAATTCTGATTTATTAGAGATTGATCAAAATACTAAAAATATATTTTTGGTTTCATATTCAGCAGATCGAGAATCTATTTTTAATATTATTAAGACAGTTGGTTCTAATAAAATTCTTAATTATTATAATCATGGTATTGACTTTTCCCTCCAAAAATATGCTCTAGAATATGCAACAGAATTAATCATTGAAATATGCGGTGGAAATGCAGGTACTATAAGCTGTTATAAAAATAATTCCAACTTAACTTATTCAAATAAAATTAAATTATATTATGAAAATATTAATAAAATAGCTGGTTTTTTTATTGATTCTAAAATTTTTTTAAATATTTTGTTACGTCTTGACTACAAAATAGAAAATAAAAAAAAGTATTGGAATGTTATCCCCCCAACTTGGAGGTTTGATATATTAATCGAAGAAGATGTAATAGGTGATATACTTCGAATATATGGTTATGATAAAATTTCATTAGTTCCATTAAAAACAAGTTTTAGTCATAATTTTTGCCAAGAAACAGATGATTTTAAAAAAGATTATATGTTAGATCATTTGTCTAACTCACTTGTTTATAGAGGTTACTATGAAGTAATTACCTATCCATTCGTTGATCCGATTTTACAAAAAAATATTTTATTAAATAATGAAAAAGAATTATTTATCTCAAATCCTATTTCTCAAGATTTTTCTTGTATGCGTAGATCATTATGGCCAGGCCTTATTAAGACTCTTTGTTATAATAAAAATCGCAAACAAGATAGTCTCCGTTTTTTTGAAAAAGGATTATGCTTTTTAATAGATGATCAAAGAGCTCTTGGAGTGCATCAACAAATTTTTTTAGGAGGGGTGATTAGTGGTTTTAATAAAAAAGAGAATTGGTGTTCTAAGAGAAGAAAAGTAGACTTTTATGATTTAAAAGGTGACTTAGAATCTATATTAGAATTAATATGTGGTTTGAATAATTATAAAATAAAAAAATGTAAAGTATTAGGATTACATCCAAATCAAAGTGCAAAAATTGTATTTAATGATAATTTGATTGGTAATTTTGGGAAAATAGATCCAATTTTAGAGGAAAAATTAGATTTAAATAGTGATACCTTTTTATTTGAGTTATTTATTGATAAAATTTTTGATTTGAAAATTTCTAATAATTTTAAAGTTAAAGATTATTCTAAATTTCCAAGCAGTCGTCGTGATATTTCAATATTAATATCCGATAGTATTTTGTATGCAGATATCATTAAAGTATGTAGAAATTGTTTTTTAGATCAAGAAGTAAAAATTAATTTATTTGATATCTATAAGTGTGAAAATACTCCTAATAAAAAAAGTTTAGGAATTAGTTTTATTTTTCAAAATCAAAGAAAAACTTTAAAAGAAAATGAAATTAATTTAATGCTTGATTATTGTATAAAAACATTAATAAATGAATTTCAAATTATTTTAAGGAAATAAATCTATGGTATTAACAAAAGCTAAAATTTCAGAAAATTTATTTGAAAAATTAAAATTAACTAAACGTGATGCAAAATCATTTGTAGATTTTTTTTTCGAAGAAGTTAGAAAATCTTTAGAAAAAGGAGAAAATGTTAAATTATCTGGTTTTGGAAATTTTGAATTAAAAAATAAAAAAGAACGTCCAGGTCGAAATCCAAAAACAGGAGAAAAAGTAATTATTTCAAAAAGACGAGTTGTTACTTTTAAAGCAGGTCAAAAATTAAAAAATCGTGTTGAATATTGTTTTATGAAATCTAAATATTAATATTGAGTGTGTTTTTAAAAGAAATGAAATATGAATCTTAGTAATTTTTCTTTAGATATACCAAAGTCATTAATAGCTTTTTATCCTTCTCCGATACGAAGTCAATGTCGTTTAATGATTGTCAATGGTAATACGGGTGAAATAACTCATAAATTTTTTTTCAATCTTATTAATGAGATTAATGCCGGTGATTTAGTTGTTTTTAACAATACAGAAGTTATCCCTGCGCGTTTATATGGTTTTAAAGAGAGTGGAGGAAAAATTGAAGTTTTACTTGAAAAAATATTAAGTAACAACAATATACTAGCATATCTTAAATCATCAAATTTAGTTAATATTAATTCTAAACTTTTTTTTGGAACATATAATGATATTGAAGGTTATGTAATTAGTTATAAAAAGCCATTCTATGAAATTAAATTTGATAATAATCAAATTTCATCTTTTGACATTTTTCATAAATATGGGCATATACCTTTACCTCCTTATATTAAAAGAAAGAATTTAAAATTAGATGAAAATTTATACCAAACTATATATAAAAAAAATTTAGGTTCTATTGCCGCACCGACTGCAGGTTTACATTTTGATGCGATTTTATTAGAAGCACTATTTAAAAAAGGGATAAATACAGATTTTGTCACTTTACATATAGGTAGCGGTACATTTCAACCGGTTAGAACCGTGCAAATAGAAAAACATATTATGCACGCGGAACACGCTTATGTTTCCGCTGATTTAATTGATAAAATTAAAGTATGCAAAAAAAATGGAGGACGTATAATAGCTGTTGGTACTACTACATTACGAGCTTTAGAGAGCGCATATAATTCTACTTTTTGGAATAATTCAAAAAACTACTCAAAAAGTACTAATATTTTCATATACCCTGGTTATAAACATCATGTTGTTGATGCGTTAATTACTAATTTTCATTTCCCTGAGTCAACGCTAATTATGTTGGTATCTTCTTTTTTAGGATATCGAAATACTATTCATGCCTATCGTGAAGCAATTAAAAAAAAATATCGTTTTTTTAGTTATGGAGATGCAATGTATATTACATATAATACACTCGCTCCTTATGAAAAAATATAAAATTAAAAAATTTTTGATTTAACATTTTATTTACCTGAGAAAAAAATGAAATTTCAAGTTATAAGTCAAGAAAAACAAGCAAGATATGGGGTTTTCCATTTTAATAAACAACGCATAGAAACTCCTATTTTTATGCCCGTAGGCACATATGGAACAGTAAAAAGTCTTAGTACTGAAGAAATTCAAAATACTGGTAGCAAAATAATTTTAGCTAATGCGCTGCATTTATATTTAAGACCAGGAAAAGATGTCATTAAATTACATGGAAATTTGAGAAATTTTATGAATTGGAATGGACCTATTCTTACAGATTCGGGTGGATTTCAAATTTTTAGTCTTTCAAAGTTTTGCAAAGTTAATGAAAAAGGAGTAATGTTTAAAAACCATATTAATGGTCAAAGTTTATTTTTAACACCTGAGCTTTCAATGGAAATTCAATTGAATTTAGGTTCAAATATCATCATGGTTTTTGATGAATGTATTTCATATACCAAAGATTGGGTAAAAACAAAAAATGCCATGGAAAAATCGTTAAATTGGTCGAAGAAATCTCGTGAATATTTTGATTTACATAAAAAAAATGATAATCTTTTATTTGGAATTATTCATGGAGGAATATATGAAAAGTTAAGAAAAATCTCTTTAAAAGAATTAATTAAAATGAATTTTGATGGATATGCTTTAGGTGGTTTAGCCGTTGGTGAATCTAAAACTGAAATGTATAATATTTTAAATTACATTGTTCCAAAAATGCCACAAAATAAACCAAGATATTTAATGGGGGTAGGAAAACCAGAAGATTTAATAGAAAGTGTATATCGTGGTATAGATATGTTTGATTGTGTTCTTCCAACACGAAACGCTAGGAATGGACATTTATTTGTAACTAATGGTATAATAAAAATTCGAAATAAAAAATATAAAAAAGATTTATCTGTTTTAGATAAAACATGCCTTTGTTACACTTGTAAAAACTATAGTAGATCATATTTACATCATTTAGATTCTTGTAATGAAATTTTAGGTGCTCGTTTAAATACCATACATAATTTACATTATTATCAAACATTAATGTGCAATATAAGAAATGCAATCAAAGAAAAAAGATTCGATAATTTTATAGAAAATTTTTATAACCAAAAAAAAATAAATTCGCATTTATAAACGTACTAAGGAATTTGATACAATGAATATTTTAATTGATAATGCCGTTGCTGCAGCGAAGCAACCAATAGAAGGAAGTTCTTATTCTTTAATTTTTATGTTATTAATTTTTTTGCTAATTTTTTATTTTATGCTTTTTCGTCCTCAACAAAAAAAAGAAAAAGAACGAAAAAATCTTATGAAGTTAATTACTTTAGGTGACGAAGTAATGACAACTAGTGGTTTTTTAGGTCGTGTAAAAAATATCACAGAGAATGGATATATTTTATTAGAACTAAATGATGCAAATGAAGTGTTTGTGAAAAAAGATTTTATAATTTCATTGCTTCCCAAAAATACTTTAGAATCTTTAAAAAAATAAAGAATTAAAAATTTATTAAATTAACTTCTAATATAAATAAGAAAAGTTTGCTATTTTAAAAAAAATAGTTTTTATTTTTTTTAATAAAATTAATCTATTATTTTTAATTTCAATATCGCAATGATTTATTTTTGCTCGATCAAAAAAATTATTTACAGGTTTTTCAAAATTTTTTAATTTTAATAAAATTATTTGATATTTTTTTTCTATCAACAATTGTTTTATATCATTGTTAAAATTATTTATTTCTTTAAACAAATTTTTTTCTTCTTCTATTTTTATTAAATTAATATTAATTTTAATATTATTTATATCTTGTTTATATACATTCAATATATTAGATATTCTTTTTATTATTAATAAAATTGGTTTTAATTGTTTTTCTTTCTCAAAATTTGATATTATTTTAACTCTTTCATTGATATCTAAAATATCTGTTATTTGACATGATAAAACCGATTGAACTACTTTAATATTATATCCTTTTTTTTCATAAAAAGATAACAATCTTAATTTAAAAAAATTTATAATTTTTTTAGATATTGATATATAATCTAGCTCTTTTTTATTATAAATTTTAAGACTATTAAAAATTAAAAATTTTAAATCTAAAGATATATTTTTATTGATAATAATACGTATTATTCCTAAAGCCGCTCTTCTTAAAGCAAATGGATCTTTATTGGATGATGGTACTTGATTAATTAAAAACATACCACATAAAGTGTCTATTTTATCAGCAATGGATAATATTGACCCCATTAAGCTAGATGGAAGTATATCTTCAGAAAAAGCTGGTAAATATTGTTCTTTAATGGAAAGAGCAATTTCATGTTTTTCTTGATTTTGAAGAGCATAATGCATTCCGATAACTCCTTGTAATTCTGGAAATTCAAATACCATTTCTGTAATGAGATCGCATTTAGACAAAACTGCTGATTTTATTAAATCAGTTTTTTTATGATTATTTGACATAAAATCTACTAGTGATTGTAATCGTATAGTTTTATCATATAACGTACCTAAATCTTTATAGAACAGCACTTTTTTTAACAAAGGGAGATAATCTAATAATTTCGTTTTTCTATCTTTTTTTAAAAAAAACATTACATCAGATAATCTAGCTTCCATGACTTTTTCATTGCCTAATATAATCTGATTGTCTTTTTTTGAATGTATATTGGTAATAAAAATAAAATATGGTAAAATTTTTTTTTCATTGTATATTGGAAAACATTTTTGCTGTTTTTCTATAATATAAACAAGAATTTCATTTGGTATGCATTTAATATATTTTTTTTTGAAAGTAGCTAAAACACCCTTAGGTGATTCTACTGTTGAATTTATTTCTTCTAAAAGTTTTAAGTTGATTTCCGTAGATCCATTTACTTTTTTTGCGATGTCTTTAATTTCTTTTTTAATTGTTTCTCTTCTAATATCATAATCAGCTATTATTTTACTATTTTTCAATAAAACAGACGGATATTCTTGAGCGTGTCTAAGATATATTTCTTCTTCTTTAAAGGAAATATGATTATGAATTTTATTTTTAGAATTAATATTAAAAATTTTTTTATTAATTATTTTATCATCTAACATCATCAAAATATTTCGAACAGGACGAAAAAACTTAATATTATTTATTTCCCATCGCATTAAATTTTTAATATTAATGTTTTTTAATGACATTTCTACTATTTTAGGAAGCAATATTTCAATTTTTTCTTGTTTTTGCTGTATATAATATACTAACCATGCACCTTTTTTATTTTTTAATTGATTTGCTTCGTGTATTTTAATTCCAATATGTTTAGCCCAAGAACATGCAGATTTTGTTGGTATTCCATTTTTATCAAAGGAATCTTTTAAAGAAGGTCCTTTTTTCAAAATTTTTTTTATTTTTTGGGAACTATCAATATCTAGAATTTTTAATGCTAATCTTCTAGGGGTAGCAAAATAATTAACTTTTTTATATTCAATATTATTTAAATTCAATGCATCAACGAAATTTTCATAAAATATAGTGATTACATTGTATAATATTCTGGAAGGGAGTTCTTCTGTTCCTATTTCAACTAAAAATGTTTTTTTCATTTTCTTCTCTTTTTATTTCTACATTAAAATTTTTATTTTTTAGTTTGAGATGTTCTTTCGCAATTTTTTTAGTAATACTTCTAATTTTTAAAATATAATTTTGACGTTCGCTAGAAGATATTGCTTTTCTCGCATCTAATAAATTAAATATATGATTTGCTTGTAATATTTTTTCATATGCTACTAAGAGTAATGGTTTTTTTAAACTTATTAAATTATTTGATTCCAACATATATTGTTCAAAATATTCAAATAATAAATCAATGTTTGAATATTCAAAATTATATTGTGATTGTTCTATTTCGTTTTTTTTGAAAATATCACCATAAGTAATCGTTTGAAATCGATTTGAGTTCCAAATTAAATCATATACATTTGATTGATTTTGCATATGCATTGCTATTCTTTCTAAACCATATGTAATTTCTACAGTTACAGGATTACACTCTATTCCACCTACTTGTTGAAAATAGGTGAATTGAGTAATTTCCATTCCATTAAGCCAAACTTCCCATCCGACGCCCCAAGCTCCTAAAGTAGGATTTTCCCAATTGTCTTCTATAAAACGTATATCGTTATTCTTTTCATCTATTTCAAGTAAGTTTAATGATTCTAAATACATACTTTGAATGTTTTTAACCGGAGGTTTAATAATTACTTGAAATTGATAGTAACTTTGCAAGCGATTTGGGTTTTTTCCATATCTCCCATCAGTTGGTCGTCTGCAGTATTGTACATAAGCAGCTTTAATAGGTTCAGGACCAATTGTTCCTAAAAATGTTATATTATGAAATGTTCCTGCACCCATTGGTAAATCTAATGGTTGAAAAATAGTGCATTCTTGTTTTATCCAGTATTTTTTCAAAATTTGAATTAATCTATAAAAAGTATTTTCACGATTTTTCATTGTATACCTTAAAGAACATCAGTATTTATTTTTTATATTATATATAATGATATTTATAATCTATATATTTTATATAGAAAATTATATAAAAAATAGTTTTTAGCTATCAGGAGAATTTTAAATATGATCAAAATTAGTCAAGAAGCTCAATTAGCTCATAATGCTTTGTTATCAAAAGGTTTAGAAAATCCTATTTTAAAAGAATACAATGGTATAGAAGAAAAAGAAAGAGAATTATTAATTGCTAAATATATATATAAAATTATGTATATTTTAAATTTAGATACAAAAAATGATAGTTTAAAAAATACCCCTGACCGTATATCGAAAATGTATAATAAAGAAATTTTTTTGGGTTTAGATTATAAAAATTTTCCGAAGATTACATTTATAGAAAATGTAATTAAGTCAAGTGATATAATTATTGTTCGTGATATTACATTGATGAGCACTTGTGAACATCATTTTATTACTATTTATGGAAAAGCAGATATTGCATATATTCCTAGAAAAAAAATTATTGGGTTATCCAAAATAAACAGAATTGCACAATTTTATTCAAAAAGACCTCAAATTCAAGAACGCTTGACTAAACAGATACGAGTAGTATTACAAACTTTACTTGGTACTAAAGATATCGCAATTGTTCTTAATATGAATCATTTTTGTGTTAAAACACGTGGTATTTGCGATGTCAATAGCACTGTTATTACTTCTTCTTTAAAAGGATTATTTAAAACTAGAAAAAGTATTCGTGATCAATTTCTTTTTAAAAACAATCTATAAAAATAAATATATTTACTTTATTTAATTGATTAAAACATGATTTCTCAGTATGATATCATTCTTAATTTATGAATATTTTTATATTTTAATTAATTTCAATAAAATAAATTAGTTTTATAAATATTTAAAAATTTCTTGGAAAGTTAAAATGAAATATATTGGTGCGCATGTTAGTTCTTCAGGTGGCTTAGAAAAAGCAGTATTTCGAGCGTTTCAGTTAAACGCTACAGCTTTTTCGTTTTTTACTAAAAATCAATTACAATGGTCCGCATCTCCTTTAAATGCAATCAATATAGATAATTTTAAAAAAGCCTGTATTAAATATAATTTCTTTTTTGAAAAAATTTTACCACATAGTAGTTATTTAATTAATTTAGGTCATCCTGATAATGATTTGTTAAAAAAATCTCGTATAGCATTTATTCAAGAAATAAAGCGTTGTGATGATTTAGGTTTGTATTATTTAAATTTTCATCCTGGTAGTCACTTAAATAAAATTTCAGAAACAGATTGTTTATTAAGAATTTCTGAATCAATTAATATAGCCTTAGAAAAAACTAATAATATAACAGCTGTAATTGAAAATACTGCAGGACAAGGAACGAATGTTGGATATTGTTTTGAACATTTATATGAAATTATAAATCAAGTAGATGACAAATCGCGCATTGGTGTTTGTCTAGATACGTGTCATTTGTTTTCTTCAGGATATGATCTACGAACAAAAGAAAATTGCCAAAATACATTTAATAAATTTTTTAATTTGATAGGATTAAAATATTTAAAAGGTTTACATTTAAATGATTCAAAAAGAGATTTTAATAGTCGCGTTGATCGACATGAAAATTTAGGGTTAGGTTATATTGGAACATTAGTTTTTGAATGGATCATTAAAAATAAGTCTTTTTCTAATATACCCATGATATTAGAAACAAGTGACTCATTAATGTGGGCAGAGGAAATATCTTGGTTAAAGTCATTACAAAGCAAAGATAATATTGTATTGTAATATATATATTTCGTTATAAGAGAGAGTTTATTATGTTGACTATAGATGCAAAGATAAGAGAAAAAAAAGGAAAAAGTTTTAGTAGAAAATTACGTATGCAAAATAAATTTCCAGCGATTTTATATGGGTTAAATAAAATTCCTATATCTTTAGTTTTAGATCATAATACTGTTTTTAATTTACAGAAAAAAACAGATTTTTATCAAAAAAAATTATTTTTACTGATTCAAGGAAAAGAATATATAGTCAAAGTTCAATCTGTACAAAGACATCCATTTAAATTGAAATTGTTACATATCGATTTTTTGTATGTTTAAAATTTTTGTTTTTTAAATTAAAAGATTTATAATATGCTCGATAATACTTTTCTAAAAATTATCATAGTTGGATGAAATTGTATTAATATTAATCCAAAAAATCCAAATATTAAAAATATCAGCGCAATAAATCCAATATTTTTTTGTATAATGTTTATATGATCTTTATTTTTTATTTTTTTTATTTTCCACCATTTTGATATTAACCATATTCCTATCCAAATTAAAATAGCAATAATGAATAAAAACCATTTGAAATAATTATTACTGGAATCTGTAGGTATATTAATAGTTATACCTGCAATAATTCCGGGAAAAAAATAAACCGGAGGCCATAATATGCATCCTATAAAACTAGGTAAAATAAATTTTTTTAATGGTAATTTCAACATTCCTGAAACCATAGGTATTAATGGTCTAGTTGGACCTATAAAACGACCTATTAATATTGTTAATATACTATGTTTATGTAGTAATATTTCAGTTTTTTCTAATATCTTATGATGTTTTTTTAAAAAAGATAGATTATGCAACCATTTTTTAAAGTATAATCCAATGCAGTATGATAACCAGTCTCCTAATAAACATCCAATAGTTCCTGCAATCCAAGAAGGATAAAAAAACAATTTTTTATTACCTATAAATGTACCTAATGTTGCCATTAATACTATTCCTGGAAGTAATAAACCAATTAATGCAAGAGATTCTAAAAAAGAAACTATACCTATTATGCATAGTGAATATATTAGAGAATGTGTTATTAAAGATGTTAACCAATATTCCATAGACATCCATTATATGTTTTTATTAATTTTGATATATCATGTAAAATTAAATATATTTTATACTTTATATTTTTTTTAAAAAAATCTCAAGTAAATATTTTATATTAGAATATCATTATAATACAAAAATCGTTATAATAAAAAATTTAAAACAAAGAGAATATCAAGAAGAATAAAAATGAGAGTTTATTTTATTGTAATTTTATATATATTTTCAAGTGTGTTTTCGAGTTGTTTCGCTAAGATTTTTGAAGTTGATAAGATTGTCGCTATTGTAAATAATCAAGTTATATTAGATAGTGATATTAATCAAGTACTTTTTTATTTAAAAAAAGAAAAAAATTCGGTCTTAGTTCCTTTAAAGATGAATTTTTTTAGAGACAAAATATTAGAAAAATTAATTATAGATTCTTTAATTTTAGAAGAAGCAAGTAAATTTAATATCATCGTTTCTGATGCTCAAGTGGATTCGGTACTCCGAAACATTGCTTTTGAAAAACATATCACTTTAAATGAATTAAAAAGTAATATTATATTAAATAATACTGATAATTTTTTTAATTACAATGATTATATCCAAAATATAAAGAATTCATTAAAAATTAAAATGTTACAAGATTATTTTTCAAACAAAAATATTAATATATCTGAAAAAGAAATATATTATTTGTTAAGTCAGAAAATAAAAAAACAAAATGAATTAAAAAAAATTAATTTAAAATTTATTATCTTACCTTTTTCAAAAAAAGAAGATAACAAGATAATTAAAAATAAAAAATTTTTAATTAATCATCTTTTTGAAATGATCAGTAATAACTCTAATTTTGATTATTTTTACAAAAGTTTTAAAAAAAACAAAAATATTTTTTTAGCAGAAAACATATCATTAAAACACTTAAAAGACTTAAAAAAAATTTTTTCTAGAAAACTAAATATTTTTAAAAATCACCAAATATTAGGCCCTGTTTTAGGGAAAAAAGGTTTTTATATTATTAAAGTAAATAATATTGAAAATAATAGCGTTAAAAAAATAATTACTGAATTCCATATTCAGCATTGTTTGATGCGTCCTTCTGTTATTTTAAATGATATACAAGCTAAAAAAGATATCTTTAAAATATATAATAATATAAAAATAAAAAATTATAGCTTTGATTACGCTATAGAAAATTTCTCATGTGATTTTTATTCATCTCATAAAAAAGGCGATTTAGGCTGGGTTTCAAGTAAATCTTTTGATGGTGCTTTTAAAAATGTTTTAAAAAATTTAAATAGTAACGAAATTAGTAAACCAATTAGATCCAAATTTGGATGGCATATAATCAAATTGTTAGAAAAACGTCAAATAGATGAAACATGGAAAATTGAAAAAGAAAAAATTTATCAAATTTTATTAGAATATAAAATTAAACAAGCAAAAAATAATTGGATTGAAAAAATGAAAAAATCATCTTATATAAATGTTTTTTAATATTAAGATAATATTTTAAAAATTTCAATAAGATAAAAATAAAATAATATGTTTTAAAATTAAAATTATGTAATATTATAAGTTGATAAAAAACTAAATGAAAAAGCACATTCCTATAAAAAAATTTAGTCAAAATTTTCTTACAGATTTTAATGTAATTAAAAAAATAGTTAAATTTATTAACCCTCAGTTAAATGATATTTTAGTTGAAATTGGACCGGGATTAGCCGCGATAACTCGACCTGTTTGTGATTTAATAAATAAGTTAATTGTCATTGAAATTGATAAATTTCTGTTAGAGAGGTTAAAAAAGTGTTCATTTTATCCGAAATTAATAATATATCATGAAGATGCTTTAGAATTTGATTATTTAAAATTATTTCATAAAAAAAATAAATTGATTCGAATTTTTGGTAATTTACCATATCATATTTCTACGTCTTTAATATTGCATTTATTTAAAAGAATTAATATTATTAAGGATATGAACTTTATGCTGCAAAAGGAATTTGCTGAGCGTTTAATTGCATCGCCAGGTAGCAAATTATATGGTCGTTTAAGTATTATTTCTCAATATTATTGTAACATCAAAGTTTTATTGCATGTTTCTTCAAAATGTTTCAAACCTGCTCCTAAAGTAGAATCAATATTTCTTAATTTGACACCTCATACTGATTGTTTTCCTTATTTTACTTACAATACAAATGTTCTTAGTTATATTACAAATTTAGCTTTTCAAAAAAGAAGAAAAATATTACGTCATAGTTTGGGTAAAATCTTTTCTGAAAAAGTTTTTATGAAATTAAACATTAACCCAAGATTAAGACCTGAAAATATTTCTATATTACAATATTGTCAATTATCTAATTATATGATAGAAAATAATATTTATCAAAAATATGTTTTTACTTAAATATATATTTTACATTTTAAAGTAGAAAAAAAATGAGCACTTATTTTATTAGTGATATTCATGGTTGTTATAGAGAATTTAAAATACTTTTAAAAAAATCAAATTTTGACGTTAAAAAAGATTATCTATGGATTGCAGGTGATTTAGTTGCCAGAGGGCCTAATTCACTAGAAGTAATTAGATATTTATATTCTATAAAAGATAGAACAAATATAGTACTTGGAAATCATGATTTAAATTTAATTGCAGTATATTCTGGTATCAAAGAAAATAAAAAAGAGAACTATTTTGACGATTTTTTATCTTCTAAAGACAGTGATAAATTAATCAATTGGTTACGTTCTCAATCTATTTTAAAAATTAATGAGCAACAAAAAATTATTATGATACATGCTGGGATTAGTTCGCAATGGGATTTTGAAACTATGAAAGCATGTGCTTTAGAAATTGAAGCATCTTTATTAAGTAATGATTATCCTTTATTTTTAAAGTCTGTTTTTAATAATAAAATAAATTATTGGAATTCTAGTTTAAGGAAAATTGATCGATTAAGATATAGTGTTAATGCTTTTACACGCATGAGATATTGCTATCCTAACGGAAAGTTAAATTTGATATGTAAAAAATCTCCTAATGTTGTTAAATATCCGTTATTACCATGGTTTATTATATCAAATAAATTTAAAGAAAAATATTCTGTTGTTTTTGGGCATTGGTCTACTTTAAAAGATACACGCGTTCCTAGTGCATTTTTCCCATTAGATAAAGGTTGCTGTTGGGGTGGACAATTGCTAATGTTAAGATGGGAAGACAAACAATATTTTTATCAATCTTATTTAGGATAAAATATATTATGTAAAATAAATATGTAAATAAATTTATTTGGAAATTAAAATATAAGTTTTATCTTATTAATATTTCGAAACAAAAATCATAATTATGTTTTCTATCTTTAAAAAAATTTTTTTTAAATATTGTTTTCCAATTTTTAAATAATTTATATTTCGGGAAATAAGTATCTCCAGAAATATCACAATTCACATGGGTGAGATATAGTTTATTAGCATAAAACAACATTTGTTGATATATTTGAGACCCTCCAATCACCATTATTTCTTCATGTCCGCTATGTTTCGAGCATACAGAAGAGATTATGGCACTATTGATTGAATCTGCCCATATAATATTTTTTTTAAAAATTTTCTTTTTACTAACTACTATGTTAGTTCGCATAGGTAAAAATTTTTCTATAGATTCCCATGTTACACGCCCCATAATAATATTTTTATTTATCGTATTTTTTTTAAACCACTTTAAATCTTCTGGAAGATACCAAGGTATTTTATTTTTATCTCCAATAACAAGATTGTTAGAAATAGCCGCAATTAAACTAATTTTCATATATAATTTTTTTAAGAGTTATAAATATTCTTTGTAACATGTTTATAAAAATAAGTTGATTTATTTAAATAAAATTTATTTTTTTGAATTCATTTTTTTATGTATTTCTTGCAAGGATATAATATTCTTTGTTGGATCTTCATTTAATGCCATAACTGTAGCAAATGCTCCATTAATAGTTGTGTCATAATGAACTTTATATTGCAAAGCGCTCCGACAAATTAATTTTGCGTCCTTTAGACCTTGATGACAAGATGTTGTGTTAACAATATATACGTATTCTCCATTTTTTAAACGATCTTGAACATGTGGTCTTCCTTCATATACTTTATTTACTAATCTAGAAATAATTCCAGATTTTTTTAAAGCTATAGATGTTCCTTTAGTAGCATCAATTTCAAAGCCAAATTTTTTTAATTTTACAGCTAAATTTACAATATTTTTTTTGTCATTATCTCTTACCGAGAGTAATACACGTCCTAGTTTTTTCATGTTTGTATGAGCACCGAGCATCGCTTTGGAAAATGCTTCTGAAAAATTTTTTCCAATACCCATCACTTCTCCTGTAGATCTCATTTCTGGTCCTAATATAGGATCTACACCTTGAAATTTATCAAAAGGTAAAACAGCTTCTTTTACTGAAAAAAACGATGGAATAATTTCTTTTATAAACCCTTGTTTTTTTAATGTTTCACCATGCATAACACGTACAGAGATTTTTGCTAGCGCTAATCCTGTTGCTTTAGATACAAATGGAACTGTTCGAGCTGCTCTTGGATTCACTTCAATAATGTATATTTCATTATTTTTAATTGCAAACTGCGCATTCATTAGTCCTCGTACAGATAATTCAAATGCTAGTTTTTTTACTTGTTTTCTAATGCTATCTTGAATTTTTTTAGTTAAAGTATAAGCTGGTAAAGAACATGCTGAGTCTCCAGAATGCACTCCTGCTTGTTCAATATGCTCCATGATTCCTCCAATTAAAACTGTTTTCCCATCACAGATTGCATCAACATCTACCTCTGTTGCATAATTTAAATATTGATCTAATAGAATTGGAGTGGTCTTGTTTGGTTTTAATGTTGTTTTAAAATAGTTATCTAATTCAGATGGTTCGTAAACAATCTCCATTGCTCTTCCACCTAGAACATAAGAAGGTCTAACCATGATAGGATAACCAATTTTTTTTGCGTGCTGATGTGCTTCCTCTAAAGTTAAAACTGTAGCATTTAACGGTTGCTTTAAATTTAATTTTTTTACAATTTTTTGAAAGCGATTCCTATCTTCTGATTTATCAATAGCATCTGGTTTTGTACCAATAATAGGTATCCCTTCTTTTTCAAACTCTTTTGCTAATTTTAGTGGTGTTTGCCCTCCATATTGAATAATAACTCCTTTCGGTTTTTCAATTTTAACTATTTCTAAAACGTTTTCTAATGTGATTGGTTCAAAATAAAGTCGATCAGATATATCGTAATCTGTAGACACTGTTTCTGGGTTACAATTAATCATAATTGCTTCAAAACCATCTTCTCTTAATGCTTGTGCAGCATGTACACAGCAATAATCGAATTCTATCCCTTGCCCTATCCTGTTTGGACCACCTCCTATAATAATAATTTTTTTATTATTTGTAGTAGGATTAGCTTCGCACTCATCTTCCCAGGTGGAATACATATATGCGGTTTCAGTGGAAAACTCAGCTGAGCATGTATCGATTCTTTTATAAACAGGGTGTAAGTTTAATTTATTGCGTAAATGACGTATATCACGTTCTTTTTTGTTTAGCAACATAGCTATACGTAAATCTGAAAAACCTTTTCTTTTAATAAAATATAAAAATTTATAATTTAATCCAATAAATCCATTTTGTTTAATTTTTTCTTCTAATAGAATGATTTCTTGAATTTGCATAAGAAACCAAGGATCAATAGATGTTAATTCAAACACATCGTTTATAGACATTCCTAATCTAAATGCATCACCAATATACCAAAGCCTATCTGAACCTGCTTCTTTTAACTCATGCCTAATTTTTATTAAACATTGAGTGTCTAATTTAGATATTTTAGAATTAAAACCGCACACTCCGATTTCTAATCCTCGAATTGCTTTTTGTATTGATTCTTGAAATGTTCTTCCTATAGCCATAACTTCACCGACAGATTTCATTTGAGTAGTTAATCTGTCGTTACATCCTGGAAACTTTTCAAAATTGAATCTTGGAATTTTAGTTACTATATAATCTATTGATGGTTCAAAAGATGCTGTTGTGTTAGTTCCTGTAATGTCGTTTGCTAGTTCATCTAACGTGTATCCTACTGCTAATTTTGCAGCTATTTTTGCAATTGGAAATCCTGTAGCTTTAGAGGCTAATGCAGAAGAACGAGAAACTCTTGGATTCATTTCAATCACTATCATTCGACCGTTTTTTGGGTTAATAGCAAATTGTACATTAGAACCTCCAGTTTCTACTCCAATCTCTTGTAAGATAGCCATAGATGCATTTCTCATAATCTGATATTCTTTATCAGTTAATGTTTGTGCTGGAGCTACAGTAATGGAGTCTCCTGTATGTATTCCCATAGGATCGAAATTTTCAATTGAACAAACAATGATACAATTATTATTTTTATCTCGTACAACTTCCATCTCGTACTCTTTCCAACCGATTAATGACTCATCGATTAATAACTCAGTAGTAGGAGATAATTTTAACCCCCTCTCACAAATATCTTCAAATTCTTCTTGGTTATAGGCAATTCCACCTCCACTCCCCCCCATAGTAAAAGAAGGTCTAATAATACATGGAAAACCTACGTTTTTTAATACTGATAATGCTTCTTTAATGCTGTGTGCAATACCGCATTTTGCAGTTTGTAAATTAAGTTTTTTCATTGAAAATTCAAATAATTTTCTATCCTCTGCTTTGTTTATCGCATCGATAGTAGCCCCTATGATTTTAACATTAAATTTTTTTAGTATCCCTCTTTTATTAAGTTCTAATGCACAATTTAATGCTGTTTGGCCACCCATAGTCGGAAGTAATGCATCTGGACGCTCTTTAATTATAATCCTTTTTACTACTTTCCAATGAATAGGTTCAACATATGTAGCATCTGCCATGTATGGATCAGTCATGATAGTTGCAGGATTAGAATTAACAAGAATAATTTTGTAACCTTCTTCATGTAATGCTTTGCATGCTTGTGCACCTGAATAATCAAATTCACATGCTTGCCCAATTACAATAGGACCTGCTCCAAGAATTAAAATAGATTTTATATCAGTAGATTTAGGCATTTTTTTTTCCTAATTAATTACTGAATTTTGCTTGATTAAGTAATTTTATAAAATGATCAAATAGATATGAACCATCATGCGGTCCTGGACTAGCTTCTGGATGCCCTTGAAAGCTAAAAGCTAATTTATCAGTCAAACATAAACCTTGTACTGTACCATCAAAAAGAGAAGTATGTGTTATAAAAATATTTTTTGGCATATTTTTTGTATCTACAGTAAAACTATGGTTTTGAGATGTGATAATTACACGATTAGTTTTTATTTCTCTTACTGGATGATTTCCACCATGATGACCAAATTTCATTTTAACGATATTAGCTCCACTAGCTAATGCAAGTAGTTGATGTCCTAAGCATATTCCAAATATTGGAATATTAATTTTTAAGAAATCTTGAATTGATTTGATAGCATAGTGACATGGTCTTGGGTCACCTGGTCCATTAGATAAAAAAATTCCATCAGGAGCTAAATTTAGTACTGTTTTTGAATCTGTTGTAGCAGGTACTATAGTTAAGTAGCATCCTCGATCCGCTAACATACGTAAAATATTTCGTTTCACACCGAAATCATATACAATAATATGAAATAAAAATTTTTTTTCAGAGTAAGACTGGTTTTCATTAATTATATAGCTTTTTTTATTCCAGTTGTAAATAACTTGAGTAGTTACTTTTTTAGCTAAATCTAATCCTTGTAAACTTAAGCAATTTTTTGCTCTTTTATGTGCTATAATATAGTTTTCTTTTTTATCTTCTATAATACATCCATTTTGTGACCCCTTTGTTCTTAAAATACGCGTTAATTTTCTTGTATCAATATCAGATATTGCAATAATATTATTTTCTTTTAGATAAGCAGAAAAACTTTTTGTACTGCGATAGTTACTAGATATTGGAGACATATCACGGATAATTAATCCTCTTGCATGAATTTTAGATGATTCTTCATCATTTTTATTAGTTCCAACATTTCCGATATGGGGATGTGTTAGTGTTACAATTTGGTTTGAATAAGAAGGATCGGTGATTATTTCTTGGTACCCAGTTATTGATGTATTAAAAACAACTTCTCCTACAGTTGTTCCTGTCGCTCCAACAGAACGTCCATGAAATTTAGTGCCATCTTCTAAAACTAATACTGCTGATTGGCCCAAAGCACCCTCCAAAAAATTTTTTAATATAGATTAGATTTTAAAAAAATAAGTAAAATATTGTGAAAAATTAAATATTTATTTTAACTAAAATTAATATTTTTGTCTATTATGATAATAAATATTTTATCTATCTTAATGTCTTAAAAATACTAAGTATATAATATATATATCTAATTTTTATAAATTTTGAAATATATTTTTTAAAAAATCTCTCATGTTAAATAGACCTTGTTTTTCTAAAGCGATCCAAGAAACTGATTGAACAGCGCCTTTAGCAAAAGATTCTCTATTAAAAGCAGTGTGAGTGATATTGATTTCTTCTTCAGAGTTCGTAAAAAAAACTGAGTGTTTTCCAATAATATCTCCTGATCTTACACTAGAAAATCCAATTTTTTTAAACTCTCTAACCTTCTTGAATCCTTTTTTATAATATAATGAATTTTCATTTAAATTCCATCTCATAACTTTTGATATACTCTCCCCAATAGTCAATGCTGTTCCTGAAGGTATATCCATTTTATTGCGATGATGAAATTCTATAATATCAATATCAGAATTATTTCCTAAAACTTGAGTAGTTTTTTCTACTAGATAGTACAGTAAATTTATTCCTATACTAAAATTTGATGCTATTAATATAGCAATTTTTTTGGAATAAGATTTAATAATTTGCATTTCTGAATCTGAAAATCCAGTTGTACCGATAATTATATTTTTTTGAAATTTATTACAATATTTTAAATATTTCAGTGTACTAATAGGATTTGTAAAATCAATTAAAATATCAAAATCATTTTTTTCAATATCTAAAGTATCTTGAATAAGCACTCCTATTTTACCTATACCAATTTCCTTTCCGATATCATGATTTATTAAAGGATGATTTTTTTTTACTATTGCTGCAGTTAAACAAGTTTTTTTGTTTTTTTCTACTTCCCTTACTAACATTTGACCCATTCTACCAAGAGCCCCGGTAATAGCAATGCGAGTTATTTTTTTATTCATAATGTTTAGTTTTTTGAAATTGTTAAGTATTTAGGTATTTTAAAACTTATTTTTTCTTTATTTCCTGAAATTTCTTTTATGTTTTGAGCGCCCATTTTTTTTAAATATTCAATGACTTGTTGTACTAAAAATTCTGGTGCAGACGCACCTGCTGTAATTCCAATATATTTTATATTTTTTATCCATTTTTTTTGGATATCTAAAAACGATTCAATTTGTTTAGTGTATACTCCAATTTCTTCCCCTAATTCAGTAAGACGTTTGGAATTAGAGGAATTTTTAGAGCCTATTACAAGTATTATATCACTGTTTTTTGATAATTTAATCATTGCATTTTGTCGGTTTGTTGTTGCATAACATATGTCTTCTTTTTTAGGTCCGGAGATATATGGAAATTTTTTTTTCAAAAATTTAATAATAGATCGAGTGTTATTAATAGATAATGTTGTTTGTGTGAAAAAATTTAATTTTTTGTGATTTAGATTAATTGGTAGTTTTTTTATATCTTCTATCGATTCAACTAGATGAATTTTACTATTTGTACTATTATATTGACCTATCGTGCCAATGACTTCAGGATGCCCCTTGTGGCCAATGAAAATAGTTTCTATATTTTTTTTGCTTGCTTGTGATACTTCTTTGTGTACTTTTGTGACTAATGGGCAAGTTGCATTTAAAATGATTAATCCTTTTTTTAAAGCTTTTTCTTTTGTTTTTTTTGAAACTCCATGAGCAGAAAAAACAATTATTGAATTATTTGGAATATCTGAGATTTTTTCAACGAACATAACTCCTTTGTTACGTAATTTTTCTATAACATGTTTATTGTGAACTAATTCGTGTTTGACATATATAGTTTTTTTATAAATCTTTAAAGCGTTTTCAACGATTAAAATAGCTCTTTTAACACCCGCGCAAAAACCTCTTGGATTAGCTAACAAAACATCCATTTTTACAAATCTCCAGATATGTATTTATATTAAATCATATATTATGCTATGAAATTTAAGAAGTAATACGTTTGTTTTATTTAAAATTTGTTTTTATGCGTTTTTTTATATAAATAATCATTCCAAGAAAAATACTACAATCAGATATATTAAATGTTGCAAAATGCCAGTTGTTGATATGTATATCAATGAAGTCTATAACAAATCCATAATGTATACGATCTATTAAATTTCCTATTGCTCCTGCTAGGATAAAACAAAAATCTGTTTTTTCTTTTTTTTCTATTTTTACAATTTCTTTAAATATAAATACTATAATAATTATGCTTAATATTGACAAGAAACATCTATTCCATAACGTTTCACTAGAGAATATACTAAAAGCTACGCCATAATTATGTACATGAAACAAATTTAGTACTGATAAAATTTCTGTTGTTTCATATAAATCGAAATATTTTAAAATCCAGAGCTTAGAAAGAATATCTATTATTAGAATAAGTATTATAATTAGAAAATATTTTTTATATATTTTTTTCATATGAAAATTCGTCTTTCACCATTCCCTTGAGTATTATCAATACATCTCATACAAATTTCATTATTATTATTTATAGGTATATCATAATGCCAACATCTTTGACATTTTTTTTCTTTACTTTTTTCTAAGGAAATTTTAAGTTTTGAAAATAAAAAACTTTTTTTTGTTTTAGTTGGAGCTTCTTTGTAATCTTTAACTAAAACCTGAGATGTTAAAAATAAAAATTTTAATTCATTTCCTAAAGTTTTTAATTTTTCTTTTATTTCAGGTGTGACGTATAATGTGATAGAAGCTTCTAATGAATTATTTATTTTTTTGTTTTTTATTGCTTTTTCTATGAATTTATTTATTTCATTTTTAATTTCAATTAATTCGCTCCAAAATTTATGATTAAATATCATATTAATTTTTAGTTCAAATAATTCATTAAACCATTCTTCTATAAATACATATTCTGATTTTTTTCCAGGCAAATAGCTCCATATTTCATGAGCAGTAAACGATAATATAGGTGATATCCATCTTACTAAAGCGTGAATGATATAATATATTGCTGTTTGGCAACTTCTTCTTTCTAAACTATTTTTTTTTAAAGTATATTGTCTATCTTTAATAATATCAAGATAAAAAGAACCCATTTCAACTGAACAAAAATGCATTAATTTCTTTATTACTCCATGAAAATTATATTTATTATAAAGCCGAATAACATCTTCTTGTACTATTTTAGCGCGAGAAACAGCCCATTGATCCAAGTAGATCATTTTTTCTTGAGAAATAATATTTGTATTTGGATCAAAATCGTTTATGTTGGCTAACATAAAACGTGCTGTATTTCTTATTCTTCGATAAATATCTGATGTACGCTTTAAAATTTCATCAGAAATAGAGATGTCATTAGAGTAATTTGAAGAAGCAACCCAAAGCCTTAAAACATCTGCTCCCAATGTTTTGATTATATCATTAGGGCTAATAGTATTTCCTATAGATTTAGACATTTTCTGTCCACTTCCATCAACTACAAATCCATGCGTTAAAACTTCTGAGTAAGGTGCTCTTTTATTGATTAACATCGATATCATTAATGATGACATAAACCAACCCCGATGTTGATCAGAACCCTCTAAAAACATATCTGCATAATTTTTTTTATTTTTTTTATTTTTATATTGTATAGTTGTATGCGTATTTCCTGATTCAAACCAAACATCTAATATATCAAAAATTTGATCATATAAATAATATTCTTCGCCTAATATTTCTTTTAAATCAATATTCCACCACGCTTGAATTCCTGATAGTTCTACTTTTTTAACTATTTCTTTCATTATAATAGAGTTTTGAGGGTGTATCTTACCTGTTTTTTTGTTTATAAAAATAGACATTGGCACGCCCCACTTTCTTTGTCTTGAAATGCACCAATCAGGTCTCTTTTTAATCATTTCTTCAATTCTAGATTTTCCCCATTGAGGAATCCATAAAACTTTTTTAATTTCCTCGACAGTATTAACGCGTAAATTGTTTTTATTAATATTGATAAACCATTGAGGGGTAGCTCGAAATATAATAGGAGTTTTATGTCTCCAGCAGTGCGGGTAGCTATGATTTAAAGACTCATGATGTAATAAACAATCATAGTCAATTAATAATTGTATAATAATATTATTAGATTGAAAAATATTAACACCATCTAATTTTGGGTGTATATTTTTTTTAAAATCACCTTTATAGTTAATTAAATTTACTGTATTTATATTGTATTTTTGACAGATAGAATAATCATCTTGTCCGTGATCTGGTGATGTATGTACTGCTCCTGTTCCTGCTTCAAGGGTAACATGTTTTCCCAATATTACAGGTAATAAGATGTTTTTTAAAAATGGATGTAAAAAATTTATACCTTCTAATTTTTGTCCTTTAATAGAAGTTACATATTTCCAATTTTTTATATTTAAAGTGTCAAGGGTACTTTTTACTAATCCTGCAGCTAAAATTAAATTATATTTTTCTGTTTCAACTACATCGTATTTAAAGTGTGGATGGACTGTAATAGCTTGGCTAGATGGAAGTGTCCATGGAGTAGTAGTCCAAATAGGTAAGCATATTTTTTTGTCTTTTAATATATCAGTGCTAAATATCTTGTTTAAATTTTTATCATTACTTTTCATCGCAACAAAAATTGCATCTGATTTTTTATCAAAGTATTCAATTTCTGCATCAGATAAAGATGATTGACATTTTAAACACCAATGCACAGGTTTAAAATCTCTATATAAGTATTTTTTTTCAATAATTTTAGAAAGTGTTGAAATTATATTTGCTTCGTTTTTATAATCCATTGTAAGATAAGGATTATCCCAGTCCCCAATAACCCCTAATTTAATAAAGTCTTTCTTTTGTTTTTCTACTTGATTATTTGCATATTTTCTACATTTTTTTTGAAATATTGAAGTATTTATTTTCTTGTTATATATTCCTATTTTTTCTTCAACTTTTTGTTCAATAGGTAATCCGTGACAATCCCAAGATGGTGTATATGGTGCATCAAAACCAGACAAATTTTTTGATTTAATAATTATGTCTTTCAAAATTTTGTTGACTGCATGTCCAATATGAATATTTCCATTGGCATATGGAGGTCCATCATGCAAAAGAAAAATTTTTTTGTTTTCTTTATTTTTCCTAATTATTTCATAAAGATTGTTTTCATACCAATTTTTTAAGATTTTAGGTTCTTTTTGAGTTAAATTAGCTCGCATAGAAAATTCTGTTTTAGGTAAGTTCAAAGTTTTTTTATAGTCATGCATAAGTATTTTCTTTATTTTTTCAGTGAATTATCAGAAATATTAAAATATTTTTTAGCAATTTGAACATCTTTGTGAATCTGATTTTTAAGTTTCTGTATAGATATAAAAAAATGCTCATTTCTTATTTTTTTATATATTAAAATTTCTATTTTTTTGTTGTATAAATTAATTTTTGCATTAAATAAATGAACTTCAAGTGTTTTGTTTTTGTGTTTATTAAGGGAACTAGGTTTAACTCCTATATTACATATTCCAAAATATGTTTTTTCATAATTTATTTTAACTGCGTATACTCCGTTATTTAAGGCAATATTTTGATGTAATTTTATATTAGCTGTTGGGTAACCTAATGTTCTTCCTATTTGATTGCCATAAACAACTCGACCAATAATATTAAATGGTCTGCCAAGTAATAATTTAGCTAATTTAATATTATTTTTTAATAAATATCTTCTAATATTAGTGCTACTGATTCTAATATTATTTTTATATAATGGTTTTATTTCAACAATAGTAAACTTATATTTTTCACTCATTTTTTTTAAGAGAAAAATATCTCCATTCCTTTTAGAACCAAACTTAAAATCTGTACCAATTATAATAAATTTTACGTTTAGTTTGTTAATTAATATTTTCGTAATAAATGTTTCAGCGCTAATACTTGAAAAAATACTGTTAAATTTAATACATAAAATAATATCAATTTTATATAATTGAATGTATTTTATTTTTTCTTGAAATGTTGTAATTCTCTTAGGAGATATTCGATTACTAAAAAATTCTAATGGTTGTGGTTCAAATAAAATTATTATTGTTGTTAAATTTTTTTCTTGACCTACTTTGTACACTGTAGAAATTAATTTTTGATGCCCTAAATGTACTCCATCAAAATTTCCAATGCTTATAACTGAGTTAGAATTTACTTTTTTAAGATTATGGATACCTCGTATAATCTTCATTATTAAATTAATCCGATTAAATAAAGTTATATGTGTTAGAATTTATCATGAAATTTATATTTAATAATAACTGTTTAATTATTTTTTAATATAAATTTATTAGATTTGTTATTAATTTTTATTATTTCTTGTATCATATTTTATATATAGTATAATTTTTAGTAAAATTTTTTATTTAGGGAGTTAAAATTGGCTAATATTAAATCATCTAAGAAAGATGCTATAGCATCGGAAAATCGTCGTAAAAAAAATATAAGTCAACGTTCAAAAATTCGCACTTTTATAAAAAAAGTTCGATTAGCTATTTTTTCCGGAGATAAAAAAAGAGCAGAAGACGCTTTTAAAAACATGCAGCCTGTAATTGATAAGTATTCAACTAAGGGTTTAATTCATAAAAATAAAGCAGCAAGACATAAATCTGTTTTATCATTGCAAATTAAAAAATTAAATTCAAAATAAATTTGTTATAACAGTATTGCCTCTCATTTTTTTAAGAAGCAATACTTTATAATATTTTATTTTGTTAAATCATCAAAAAATCTTTTTACTCCATCAAAAAATCTTTTTGATCGAGGAGTATTTTTTTCGCCTTTAAATCCATTAAAACTTTTTCCTAGTTCATTCAGAAGATATTTTTGTTGTTCATTGAGATTTACTGGTGTTTCTACTACTACTCGGCATAATAAGTCACCTTGATTTCTATTTTGTATTGACTTTACACCTCTTCCTCGGATACGAAAAAGTTTTCCTGATTGTGTTTCAGATGGTATTTTTAGTTTGACTCTTCCATCCAGTGTAGGAACTTCAATTTCCCCTCCTAAGGCAGCCATAGTAAAATTTATTGGTACTTCACAATAAAGATTATTTTCTTCACGCTCAAAAATAGGATGTTTATTTACTTTAATTTGAACATAAAGATCTCCTGATGGCGCGCCATTTGTACCAGCTTCTCCTTCATTATTTATTCTAATTCGATTATTAGTATCTACACCGGGTGGAATTTTTACTGATAATATTTTATTTTTTCTAACTCTTCCTTGACCTTGGCACGTGCGACATGGGTCTTTAATTACCGTGCCTTTTTCATTACATGTAGGACAGGATTGTTGAACTGTAAAAAATCCTTTTCTTATATGTATTTGACCTCTACCTTGACAAGTGGAACAGTTGCGAGGCTTAGTTCCTTTTTTAGCTCCAGTTCCATAACAAATTTGACATTTCTGAAACGTTGGAATTCTTATTTCTTTTGTTACACCTTTTACTGCTTCTTCTAAAGAAACATCCATGTTATAACACAAATCAGATCCTTTTTTTACTCTTTGATTTCTATTGCCCCCAAAAATATCACCAAAAACATCTCCAAAAATGTCACCGAAATCTGTAGAACTAGTAAAAGTGTTATAACTAGTATTTTGGTTATGACCGTTTTCAAAAGCTGCATGTCCATATTGATCATATGCATTTCTTTTTTCTTCATCTACTAAAATTTCGTAAGCTTCTTTTATTTCTTTAAATTTATTTTCAGCATTTTTATCACCTTGATTTCTATCAGGATGATATTTCATTGCTAATCGTTTATAAGCTTTTTTGATCTCACGTTCTTCAGCTGATTTTGAGACTCCTAAAATTTGATAGTAATCTTTTTTTCCCATTATTACTCTTCCTACTTTTAAAATAATTACACGGGCGTAGATTTTTTCTACGCCCGTGTTAGTTTTTAGATAGTTATAATTATTTTTTAGGATCTTTTATTTCTTCAAATTCTGCATCTACGATATTTTCATCTTTTTTTGATGCAGATGATTGATTCTCATTTTTTAGATTTTCTTCTGTTGTTTTTTGATGAGCTTCTGTTAATTTAGATGAAATTTTTAAGAGATTTTGTATGTTTTTTTCAATTTCAGATTTATTATCTCCTTTTAATGATTTTTCTAAATCATTTAAAGATGATTTTATTTTTTCTTGATCTTGAATTTCAATTTTTGTTTTATTTTCATCTAATTGTTTTTTTATACTATGAATTAACTGATCACCTTGATTACGTATTTGAATTAATTCTTCAAATTTGCGATCTGATTCAGAATTTGCTTCTGCATCATCTATCATTTTTTTAATTTCTGATTCATTTAGACCAGAAGAAGCTTGAATAGTAATTTTTTGCTCTTTACCAGTTTTTTTATCTTTTGCTGAAACATGTAAAATTCCATCAGAATCAATATCAAATGTAACTTCGATTTGAGCTGTTCCTCTAGGCGCGGGTTCAATACCATCTAGATTAAATTGTCCTAAAGATTTATTATCTGAAGCTCTTTTTCTTTCGCCTTGTAGTACATGTATTGTAACTGCTGATTGATTGTCTTCTGCTGTTGAAAAAACTTGACTATGTTTGGTAGGAATTGTAGTATTTTTGCTGATAAGTGAAGTCATTACACCACCCATAGTTTCAATTCCTAACGATAACGGGGTTACATCCAATAGTAAAACATCTTTAACATCTCCTGAAAGTACTCCTCCTTGAACTGCGGCTCCAACTGCAACTGCTTCGTCTGGATTAACATCTTTTCTTGGTTCTTTTCCAAAAAAGTCCGCAACTTTAGATTGAACCATAGGCATTCTTGTTTGACCACCTACTAGTATTACATCGTTAATATCAGATACAGATAATCCCGCATCTTTTAATGCTACTTTAAGCGGTTCAATAGATTTTGATACTAAGTCCTCAACTAAAGATTCAAGTTTTGAACGAGTCACTTTAATGTTTAAATGCTTCGGACCATTAGAATCTGCTGTAATATAAGGTAAATTTACATCTGTTTGTTGTGCTGATGAAAGTTCAATCTTAGCTTTTTCCGCTGATTCTTTTAATCTCTGCATTGCTAATGAATCGTTTCTTAAATCAATACCTTGTTCTTTTTTAAATTCTTTAACTAGATAATTGATTAATCTACTATCAAAGTCTTCTCCTCCAAGATGAGTATCTCCATTTGTAGAAAGCACTTCGAATGTTTTTTCTTTATCTACATCATCTATTTCAATAATTGATATATCAAAAGTTCCTCCTCCTAGATCATAAACAGCGATGGTTCGATTTCCTTGTCCTTTATCTAAACCATATGCAAGAGCAGCTGCTGTAGGTTCATTTATGATTCTTTTTACTTCTAAACCAGCAATTCTACCTGCATCTTTAGTTGCTTGTCGCTGAGCGTCATTAAAATAAGCAGGCACTGTGATAACAGCTTCTTTTATTGGCTCTCCTAAATAATCTTCTGCAGTTTTTTTCATTTTTTTTAAAACTTCAGCAGAAATTTGAGGAGGAGCCATTTTTTTTCTTTCTACATCAATCCAGGCATCTCCATTCTCAGAATTAATTATGCTGTATGGCATGATTTTTATATCTCGCTGAACTTCTTCATCTTTAAATTTTCTACCAATTAAACGTTTTATAGCAAATAAAGTATTTTTAGGATTGGTAATAGCTTGACGTTTAGCAGGCTGGCCGACTAAAACTTCGCCTTCTTTAGTATACGCAATAATTGAAGGTGTGGTACGATCTCCTTCTGCGTTTTCTAATACACGAGGTTTATTGCCATCCATAATGGCAACACAAGAGTTGGTTGTTCCCAAGTCGATACCAATAATTTTACCCATTGTATTTCTCCTATTTTGATAATTGGGTTTCAACCCTTATGCGGCCATTTTTTTGGCTTTTATTAGCGACATAGGATTGTATTTTATAATTATCTATCAGTGTTGTGATTATTAGATGGGGTCTTTTTTTTAGTCATCAAGGTCTAACTTCAAAAAAAATGAGTTTTTTCAATTAGTCTAAACAGAATAAAACTTTGTTTTATGAAACATAATTTATTATTTTATATTTTTCATGTATATTAAATTTTTTATTTATTAAAAAAGTTTTTGAGGTTTTCCTATGTTGATATCACTTGATATGAGAGAATATTTATACTTTTTTTGCTTTATTTTTTTTTCTGTTATTTTTTGTTGTTTTATGTTGTTTACAAGTTCAATCTTAGGGGGAAAGTCGTTATCTAGACACAAACATACACCATTTGAATCAGGTATTGTTTCAGTTGGAGATACATGTTTGCATTTTTCTGTTAAGTTTTATTTAGTTGCAATGTTTTTTGTAATATTTGATGTTGAAGCTCTTTATCTTTATATATGGTCTGTTAGTATAGTTGAAACTGGTTGGGCAGGATTTTTTGAAGCTTTTATTTTTATTATGTTGCTTTTATTATCATTATTTTATTTGATTCGCATCAAAGCATTAAATTGGGCATATAAATAAAATGTTTAAATTCATTGTATTTAAGGATATAATTTTATGAAATATAAAGCGAACTATATTTTGACTCGAGCAGAAAAAGACAATTCTCATAAAAAATATCCAAAAAAATCGAGTGATCTTGTTTCAGATCCTATAGAGAATTACTTAAAAAAAAATGTTTTTATAGGAAAAGTTCATCAATTACTTCATAAGTTAGTTAATTGGGGTCGAAAGAATTCTCTTTGGCCTTACAATTTCGGATTGTCTTGTTGTTATGTGGAAATGGTCACTGCTTTTACCTCTGTGCATGATGTAGCTCGTTTTGGATCTGAAGTTTTAAGAGCTTCTCCAAGACAAGCCGATGTTATGGTGATTGCAGGAACACCATTTATTAAAATGGCTCCTATTATTCAGAGATTATATGATCAAATGTTAGAACCAAAATGGGTTATTTCTATGGGTGCATGTGCTAATTCTGGCGGGATGTATGATATTTATTCTGTTGTTCAAGGAGTAGATAAATTTTTACCGGTAGACGTTTATATTCCTGGTTGTCCACCTAGGCCAGAAGCGTATATACATGCTTTAAAATTGCTTCAGAATTCTATTAGCGAGGAAAGAAGACCATTATCTTGGGTAGTAGGAGAGCAAGGAATATATCAAAAAAAAATGTTTCCGGAAAAAGAAAAAAGAGCAAATAAAAGAATTTCAATTGTTAATCTTCCAACACCAGATAAAGTTTAATTTTTTTAATTATGTAAATATCCTAGTTTAGAGATAATAATAATTTTAAAAATATCATAATTTTTTCAAAATTAATTATAATGAGAAATCTGTGATGGATGAAATTTCAAGAAAAAGTAATATTTTAAATAAAAATATTGATGAAACTGATACAACTAATTTAGTTTTTAATGAATTATTTCATGTTTTTGGAAAAGATTTTTGTATTATACAGGAATCTAAAACAGGTTTTCCAACAATTTGGTTAAATAAAAATTCTTTACTGCAGGTTATTAAATTTTTATTTGATTCACCTTACTCTTATAATATGCTTTTTGATTTGCATGGTGTAGATGAGCGTCTTCGATTGCACCGAGAAAACCTTCCTAAAGCTGATTTTTCGGTTTTTTATCATTTAATATCTATTAAACATAATATTGATTTTATGATAAAAGTTCCTTTATTTAAAAACGATTTAATTTTATCTACATGTACTAATGTATTTCCTAATGCTAATTGGTATGAGCGAGAAACATGGGAAATGTTTGGTATTGTTTTTAAAAATCATTCAAATTTAACACGCATTATTATGCCTAATACATGGAAAGGACATCCATTAAGAAAAGATTTTCCAGCTAGAGCTACCGAGTTTAAGGATTTTTTCTTAAATGAAGAAAGAGAAGATTTGGAAATGGAAAGTTTACGATTTAAACCTGAATTATGGGGTATGAAACGAAAAAATGATAATGTAGATTTTATGTTTTTAAATCTAGGTCCTAATCATCCTTCTGCACATGGTGCTTTTAGAATTGTTTTGCAACTAGATGGCGAAAATATTATTGATTGCGTTCCTGATATAGGGTATCACCATCGAGGAGCAGAAAAAATGGCTGAACGTCAATCATGGCATAGTTATATTCCATATACAGATCGAATTGAATATTTAGGTGGATGTGTTAATGAAATGCCTTATGTATTAGCAGTAGAAAAATTAGCTAATATTTCTGTTCCAGAAAAAGTCGAAGTAATTCGAGTAATGTTATCAGAATTATTTAGAATTAATAGTCATTTATTATACATTTCTACTTTTATTCAAGATGTAGGATGTATGACACCTGTTTTTTTTGCCTTTACTGATCGTCAAAAAATTTATGATTTAATTGAAGCAATAACTGGAGCAAGAATGCATCCTGCTTGGTTTCGTATTGGTGGGGTAGCTCACGATCTTCCAAAGGGATGGGATATTTTATTGAATAATTTTCTTAAATGGATGCCAAAAAGACTAAAATATTATATAGATGTAGCTTTAAAAAATACTATTTTAATTAATCGTTCAAAAGGTATTGCTCAATATTCACAAAAAGAAGCTTTGACTTGGGGAGTCACAGGTGCTGGTTTACGTGCTACAGGACTAGATTTTGATGTGAGAAAATGGAGACCGTACTCTGGGTATCAAAATTATGATTTTGAAATACCTATTGGTAGTGGAATAAGTGATTGTTATTCTAGAGTTATGATAAAAGTAGAAGAAATTTATCAAAGTTTGTCAATTTTAAAACAATGCTTAAAAAACATGCCAGAAGGCCCTTTTAAAGCAGATCACCCATTAACTACTCCACCTCCTAAAGAAAATACTTTAAAACATATTGATAGTTTAATTAATCATTTTTTACAAGTATCTTGGGGTCCTGTTATTCCGGCAAATGAAAGTTTTCAGATGATTGAAGCGACTAAAGGTATTAATAGTTATTATTTAATTAGTGATGGTGGTACTATGAGTTATAGAACGAGAATACGCACACCTAGTTTTGCGCATTTACAACAAATACCTTCGGTTATTCGTGGAAGTTTAATATCAGATTTAATTGTATACTTAGGAAGTATTGATTTTGTTATGTCAGACGTGGACAGATAATTATGAATAAAAAAAAAGAAAGTCAAGAGAAATTTCTACGCAATTTGTGTTAAGCACCCACGAAATTAATGAAATAGAAAATCAAAAAAAATATTATGAAAATTATAAAGCAGTTGCGATAGAAGCTTTAAAAATTGTTCAGAAACAACGTGGTTGGGTATCTGATCTAGCTATTATTGAAATTGCTAAAATACTTAATATCAATTCAAGTGATATAGAAAGTGTAGCTACTTTTTATAGTCAAATTTATCGTCAACCTGTAGGGCGAAATATAATTCGTTATTGTGATAGCGTAGTTTGTTATTTAACGGGTTATCAAAAAATTAAAAAAGCATTAGAAAATCATTTATCAATTAAAACAGGTTGCACTACTGTAGATAAACGATTTACTTTGTTGCCTATTTGTTGTTTAGGGAATTGCGATAAAAGTCCAACAATCATGATTAATGAAGATCTTTATTCTAAATTAACTCCAGAATCTGTATTAAATTTACTGGAATCATATAAATGAAAAATAAAATTACTCGATTAGAAGAAACACATCCGTTGACATGGAGAATACGAGATGATGAAAAAACTGTTTGGATAAAAGAATATTGCAATAAAAATGGTTATGTTGCTTTTAAAAAAACATTGCATCAACGAACATCTAAAGATGTAATTGATCTAGTAAAAGAATCCGATTTAAAAGGAAGAGGAGGAGCTGGTTTTTCTACAGGTTTAAAGTGGAGTTTAATGCCAGATTATATACATGATAAAAAAGAACATCGTTATTTATTATGTAATGCTGATGAAATGGAGCCAGGTACCTATAAGGATAGGTTGTTAATAGAACAGTTACCTCACCAATTAATTGAAGGGATATTGTTATCAGCTTTTGCTATTAAAGCTACTCGTGGTTATATTTTTTTAAGAGGGGAATATGTCAAAGGAGAGCATATTTTAAAAAGAGCTATACAGGAAGCAATTAATTTAGGCTATATTGGTAAAAATATTTTAAATAGCGGTTTTAATTTTGATTTGTTTTTGCATACTGGAGCCGGGCGTTATATTTGTGGTGAAGAAACAGCTTTGATTAACTCATTGGAAGGTCGAAGAGCAAATCCTAGATTCAAACCACCATTTCCTGCAATTTTTGGATTATGGGGAAAGCCTACTTGTGTTAACAATGTTGAAACTTTATCTAATGTTCCCTCTATTATCTTACATGGTTCTCATTGGTATAAAACATTATCTTATAGCTCTGATACTGGAACAAAGTTAATGGGTTTTTCAGGAAACGTTAACAACCCTGGTGTTTGGGAATTACCTTTCGGTATAAGTGCGCGCGAAATTTTAGAAGATTATGCATTTGGAATGAAACCAGGTTTATCTTTAAAAGCATGGCAGCCTGGAGGGGCAGGTACAGATTTTCTTACTCCAAAACATTTAGATTTATCTATGGATTTTAATACTATTTCAAAAGCAGGAAGCCGTTTGGGAACAGCTCTTTCTATGGCTGTGGATAATAAAACTAATATGGTTTCTCTTGTATATAATATAGAGAAATTTTTTGCTCGTGAATCATGTGGTTTATGTACACCTTGTAGAGACGGATTACCATGGATTGTAAAGATATTATATAGTTTAAAAAATAAAGAAGGACAAAGTCACGATATAAAAAATTTAGAACAATTATGCTTTTCTCTTGGCCCAGGAAAAACATTTTGCGCCCATGCTCCCGGAGCGATTGAACCATTGCAAAGCGCCATAAAATATTTTCGTTCAGAATTTGAAGATGGAATTAGTATAAAAAAATCAAATTTAAATAAAAATATTATTGGAATTCAGCCTAATCAATCTAATTTAAATATTTAATATTTAAATATGAAATTTATTTTTAAAGAGTTTTGGAATTTTCTATGATATCTAAAATTTATGTAAATAAAAAAAAATACTATGTAAATAAATCTCATAACTTATTGCAGGTATGCTTATCAATTGGATTAGATATTCCTTATTTTTGTTGGCATCCTAAATTGGGTAGTGTAGGATCTTGTCGTCAATGCGCAGTAACACAGTGTAATAGTTTATCAGATTCTCAAGGACGATTAGTCATGTCCTGTATGACTCCTGCGATAGATGGATCTATTATTTTAACTAATGATAAAATATCAAAAATATTTAGAAAAAATATAGTAGAACTTTTGTTAACAAATCATCCACATGATTGCCCTGTATGCGAAGAAGGCGGTAATTGCCATTTGCAGGATGTTACGGCTATGAATAAACACCATATTCGAAATTATCGGTTCTTGAAAAGAACCCATAAAAATCAATACTTAGGTTCTTTTATTAAACATGAAATGAATCGCTGTATCGGATGTTATCGTTGTGTTCGATATTATAAAGATTACGCAGATGGTCGAGATTTCAACGTTTACGGTGCTAATAGTAACATTTATTTTGGTCGTGTAGAAGATGGGATTTTAGAAAATGAGCATTCAGGAAATTTAGTTGAAATATGCCCTACTGGTGTTTTCACTGATAAGACGCATTCTCAACAATATAATCGTAAATGGGATATGCAATATGCTCCTAGTATTTGTCAAAGTTGTAGTGTGGGTTGTAATATTAGTATAGGCGAACGACATGGCGAAATACGTCGTATAGAAAATAGATATCATCAAAATATAAATCATTACTTTATTTGCGATTTAGGGCGTTTTGGTTATTCACATAATAATTTAAAAAACCGTCCTAAAAATCCTTCTTATATTATTAATGAAAAATTAACAACATTAAATTTAGACGAGGCAATAAAAGAAGGGGAAAATTTTTTTAAACGCTACAAAAATATAATTGGTGTTGGTTCGTCGCGAACGAGTATAGAAAACAATTTTGCATTAAAAGAATTAGTTGGAGAAAACAATTTTTCCCATGGAATGTCTTCTGAAGAAGAATCTTGTTTAAAATTAATTTTAAATGTTTTTAAAAACAATAATTTATATATTCCATCTTTAAAAGAAATTGAAAGTTATGATTCTATTCTCATTCTTGGCGAAGATTTGACGCAAACCTCACCTCGCCTTGCATTGGCAGTGCGACAAGCTATTAAAAACAAAGCTAAAGATATAGCTGAGTCAAATGGAATACCTAGATGGAATGCAACTGTTATATCTAATATTTCGGAGAACTATAAGAACTCTTTGTATATTACTTACACACATGAAACTAAATTAGATGATGTTTCTGACTGGTGTTATTTCGCATCAACCGATGATCAATCAAAATTTGGTTCTGCAATTGCACATAATTTAGATAATAATTTACCAATTATTAAAAATTTAAGCTCTTTTTTGCTTGAGAAAGCTACTTTTATTGCAAAAAAATTACTTAATGCAAAAAAAGCATTAATTATTTCTGGTACAAATTCATTTAATACATCTATTATAAAAACAGCTATTAATATAGCTATATCTATAAAAAAACATAAAAAAAATCATGTTGCTCTGACTTTTTTAACATCTTCTGCAAATGCATTAGGATTAGGATTAATTGGTGGAATTTCTATAGATGAAGTATACCAAAGATGGAATCAAAAAAAAGCAGACGCTATTATATTTATGGAATATGATTTATACCGTTATTTTTCTCAACATGATTGTGATGATTTTTTTAAAAAAAGAAATAATATTTTAGTAATAGATCACCAATATACTAAAACTTATAAAAATTCTACACTTAGTTTACCTTGTTTAAATTTTTCAGAAAGCTCTGGTACTATAATTAATTTTGAAGGTAGAGCACAGCGTTTTTTTCAAGTGTATGATCCGATGTTCATTGATCAAAAAAACTGTCTTTATGAAAGTTGGAAATGGTTACATTTTATTCAGTGCAAATTTTTAAATAAAAAAATATCTTGGTTGAAATTAGATGATGTAATTGCTTCATATAGCAATAAGTACCCTATTTTTAAAAAAATAAAAATCTCTCTGCCAAATGCTGATTTTCGAATAAAAAATCAAAAAATTGCTCGATCTCCTAATCGTTGTAGTGGCCGGACTGCTTTAAAATCTAATATTGATATTCATGAGCACTCTCAACCTCAGGATATTAATACTATGTTTTCTTTTTCTATGGAAGGTTTTAACCAGCCTAATAAATCTTTTTCATATATTCCATTTGCTTGGTTTCCTGGTTGGAATTCTCCACAAGCATGGAACAAATTTCAAGAAGAAGTTGGTGAAGAATTAATTTCTGGAGATTCAGGTGTTCATTTATTTAAAGAAAATACAAAAATTAGCGATATTTATTTAAATTTCGAAATTAACATTGAAAAAAAATATTGGTATATAATTCCATATTATCATATTTTCGGGCATGAAGAACTAACACAGTATTCGTCTATTATTAAAGAAAATATAGTTGCTCCATATGCATTGATAAGTAAATTAGATGCACTAAAAATAGGTTTAAAAAAAGATTCTGTAATAGAATTTCATTGTGTAAATAAAAATTTTCGTTTAAATATAAGAATATCTAAGAATTTACATACAAAACAGATTGGACTGCCTATAGGAAGAAAGGATTTTCCTATTGATTTAGTTGGAAAAAAAATTAAATATATAAGAGAATTTATTAAATGAAATGCCTTGAAACAGAGATATTAGAAATATTTTTAGGATTTTTTAAAATAATATCATTCGTTGTTTTATTTATATTTTTTTCAGCGATGTTAAGTATTTTTGAACGTAGATTACTAGCATTTTTTCAAAATAGACATGGACCTAATCGAGTTGGTTATTTTGGTAGTTTGCAACTATGCGCAGATATGATTAAAATTTTATTTAAAGAAGATTGGGTTCCAAAATTTAGTAAAAAATTTATTTTTATCTTATCTCCAATTATATCTTTTATTTCTTTATTATTCGTTATCCCAACAATCCCCTTTATTCCAAATAGCCCTATAATTAATTTAAATATAGGAATTTTATTTTTTTTGATGATGGCTGGTTTATCTGTTTATGCAATATTGTTTGCAGGATGGTCTAGTAATAATAAGTATTCTTTATTAGGAGCTATTAGAGCTGCTGCACAAACCTTAAGTTACGAAGTATTTTTAGGTTTGTCTTTAATGGGTGTCGTTGCTAAATCAGGATCATTTAGGATTTTAGATATTATAAATAATCAAAAATACATGTGGAATATTATACCTCAATTTTTAGGGTTTTTATGTTTTTTTATAGCCGGACTAGCTATTTGTCATAGGCACCCTTTTGATCAGCCTGAGTCTGAACAAGAATTAGCTGATGGTTATCATATTGAGTATTCTGGAATGAAATTTGGTTTTTTTTTCATTGGGGAATATATTTCAATTGTTACAATTTCATCATTAATTACAGTAATGTTTTTAGGTGGATGCTCTGGTTTTGGAGAACCTAGATTTTTTTGGTTTTTTTTAAAAATGATGTTTTTTATTGTCTTATTTATTTTAATTCGAGCTTCTTTACCCAGACCTAGATATGATCAAATATTATCTTTCGGATGGAAAGTATGTTTACCTATGACATTATTAAATTTGCTTTTAACAGCTTTTTTTATATTAATTTAAACTTCGCTCAAAGAGATTTTATTTATGAACTTAAAAAAAATTATTATTGGGTTTTTTACGCAAATAAGAAGTATTTGGATGATTTTCATAAATATATTTTCTAAATCTGAAACTAAAATGTATCCAGAAGAAAAAGTTTATTTACCCCCTAGATATCGTGGGCGTATTATATTAACAAGAAATTCAAATGGAGATGAGCGTTGTGTCGCATGTAATTTATGCTCAGCAGTGTGCCCAGTAGATTGTATTTCTCTTCAAAAATCTGAAAAAATAGGTGGTCGTTGGTATCCTGAATTTTTTCGAATTAATTTTTCTCGTTGTATTTTTTGTGGTTTATGTGAAGAAGCTTGTCCTACTGCCGCTATTCAATTAACTTCTGATTTTGAATTATCAGATTTTAAAAGGTATAATTTAGTTTATGAAAAACAAGATTTATTAATTTCTGGCCCTGGAAAATATCCTGACTATAATTTTTATCATTTTTCCGGTGCTCTGATTAGCGGGAAAAAGACAGGTGAATTAGATATAGAATCATCACCTGTAAATGTTAAGACTTTATTACCATAACAGAGAGAGAATCAATAAATGAATTTTGTTTTTTATATATGCGCTTTTGTATCTATCATTTCTACATTTTTAGTTATCATTCAAAAAAATGCAGTTTATGCCTTACTATATTTAATAATTTCAATTTTATCGATATCAGGTATTTTTTTTACAATTGGCGCATTTTTTGCAGGTGCTCTTGAAGTTATTATATACGCAGGTGCAATTTTAGTGTTGTTTATTTTTGTTGTTATGATGCTAAATCTTGGGAAAAAAGATGATATAAAAGAGAAAAAAAATTTACATCCTGTTTTTTGGATAACACCAAGTTTTTTAACATTAATTTTATTTTTATTAATGACATATGTGATTTTTTTTCTCAAAGAAAAAAAAATTGAATTTTTTTTGATGAATACTAAAATGATAGGTGTTAATTTATTTGGTCCGTATTTATTACTAGTTGAACTTGCTTCTTTTCTTTTGTTGTCCGCTTTAGTTGTAGTTTTTCATATTGGAACTGAAAAAAATAAATCAAAAAAATAATCATAACCTATTAATTTTTATAAGGATAACGATTTATGATTTCTTTATTTCATGGTTTATGTTTGTCGTTAATACTATTTGTGCTAGGTTTAACATCTCTGATAGTTCGTCGTAATATATTATTTATATTAATTAGTTTGGAAATAATGATAAATTCAGCTGCATTAGCATTAGTAATGGTTAGTACATATTGGAAACAAGCAGATGGTCAAATAGTATATATTCTTGCTATTACATTGGCTGCGTCTGAAGCTAGCATAGCATTGGCGTTATTACTTCAATTATATAGAAATAAAAAAACATTAAATATCAATTTATTAAGTGAGATGAGTGGATGAATATTATTTTTTTGATAATTTTATTTCCATTATTTAGTTTTTTTATTTTGTCTTTTACACAAGGAACTATTTCTAATAGAAGTAAAGCTTATATAGGAGTTGGTTCAGTATTTTTTTCGTTTCTTGTCACTTTTTTTTATAGCATAATTTTTATTAATCATTCTTATCAATTTTGGGTTCAAAAATTATGGTGTTGGATTGATATTGGTACATTTAGAATAGATTGCAATTTAATTTTAGATGGTTTGTCTTTAAGTATGTTATGGGTGATTACAGGAGTAGGTTTATTAATACATATTTTTTCTATTTGGTACATGCAAAATAAAGAAGGTTATTCTCGTTTTTTTGCTTACACTAATTTATTTATAGCAAGTATGTCTTTATTGGTTTTAGCAGATAATTTAATACTTATGTACGCTGGGTGGGAAGGTATAAGTATTTGTTCTTATTTATTAATTGGATTTTATTATAAAGATATTAATAATAACAAGTGTGCTTTAAAAGCTTTTATTTTAACGCGTATCTCAGATATATTTTTGATAATTTCAATTTTTCTGATATATCAAAAATACGGAACTTTTGATTTTCAAAAAATAAAATTTTTATCAAATTTTATTCATGTAAATAATTCAATTATAAATTTAATAACATTTTTTTTATTAATAGGCGTCCTTGGTAAATCCGCGCAATTACCTTTGCAAACTTGGCTTGCAGATGCTATGGTCGGACCAACTCCTGTTTCAGCTTTAATTCATGCTGCAACTATGGTCACAGCAGGTGTATATTTAATAGGAAGAACATATTTTTTATTTGTATTAACACCAAATATATTGTTTATTTTAAGTTTGATCGGTATTTTAACGATATTACTTTCTAGTTTTTCTGCATTAGTTCAAACAGATATAAAACGTATTCTTGCATATTCGACTATGAGTCAAATAGGATATATGTTTTTATCATTAGGCGTGCAAGCATGGTCTGCTGCAATTATTCACTTAATTATACATGCTGTTTTTAAAGCATTATTATTTTTGTCTGCTGGTTCTTTGATCATTTTTTGTAATAATGAAAAAAATATATTTAAAATGTCTAAAACCGTTATAAAATGTCCTCTTTTATTTATCAGTTTTATTTTTGGGGGAGCATCTTTAATTTCGTTTCCGTTAATTACATCAGGTTTTTATAGCAAAGGTAATATTTTATTTAGCGTATTGCAAAGTGGTCATATTAACTTGTGTGCATTTGGTTTATTTGGTGCTTTATTAACATCAATTTACACTAGCAGAATGATTTTTATTTTATTTCGAAAATATAGTTTTTCTCAATTTATATACCAGAAAAAATTAGTTCATAACTTTCCTTTGTTTGTTTTATTAATATTTTCTAGCGCGTTTAGTATTTACATTATACCTTCACTATCTTTTGTATTTCCTATATTTAAATATTCTATAAATGAAAAATTTTTCTTTGAAATAATATCTAGTTCTATATCTTTTTTAGGTATTTGGATTTCATATTACTTATGGGTTAAAAATACAGATTTTATTGCTAAATTTTTAAAATTAAAAATCTTTCGATCTATACATAATTTTTTATTAAATGGATGGTATTTTGACTCATTATATAATTTATTTTTTGTTAATTCATATTTATCTATTTCTAATATTTTATTTTCTGATCCGTTTAATAAAATTAATATTTTTTTGATTAATATGATAAAAAATTTTAATTCAATTCTATTAAAAACTGTGAATGGAAACATAAAATGGTATATAGAATCCATGATATTAGGTGTGAATTTAATTTTTATATTGATTTTATTTTTTTAAAAAATTTAATTAACTATGTTGAATGTTTATAAATTATAGGAATATATCTCTGATGTTGCTTTCTTTATTAGTTATCATTCCACTTTTTGGTAGTATTATTTCATTTTTTTCTTCTAAATTAAAACAATGCGCGCCTCGTTATGTTGCTATACTAAGTATAATATTGACGTTTTTGATTTCTATTAAATTATGGTTTTTTGGAAATTTATATACTTATCAAATAAATAGTTATCCTAATTGGAATTATGAATTAATACTTAGCTGGATTCCAAGATTTGGGATTGAATTTCATTTAGCTATTGATAGTTTCTCGATTGTTATGTTATTTTTAACTTTTTTCTTAGGAATTATTGCTATTTTATCTGCATGGAATGAAGTGAAAGAAAACGAAGGGTTTTTTTATTTTAATTTAATGCTGGCTTTGACTGGAATTATAGGTACTTTTATTGCTTGCGATTTGTTTTTGTTTTTCTTTTTTTGGGAAATTGTATCAATTCCAATTTATTTTTTAATTGCACTATGGGGGAATAATAAAAAAGATAAAACCCACGCAATAAATGCTGCAAATAAATTTTTTATATATTCTCAAATATCTGGTTTATTAGTACTAATATCAACTTTGTTTTTAGTTTTTAGCTATTATCAAAAAACTAATATTTTTACATTTAATTATAACTTATTGCTATTTAATTCTATTAGTCCGAACGTAGAATATATTATCATGCTAGCTTTTTTTATTGCTTTTATTATTAAGATGCCTATTGTTCCATTGCATAGTTGGTTGCCGGATTTTTACGC
The DNA here is from genome assembly GCF_013394915.1 of Buchnera aphidicola (Aphis gossypii). Lineage (NCBI taxonomy): Bacteria > Pseudomonadati > Pseudomonadota > Gammaproteobacteria > Enterobacterales > Erwiniaceae > Buchnera > Buchnera aphidicola. The sequence continues at coordinate 213,793 of NZ_CP056771.1, forward strand.
AGAGTCTTCATATTGTGGCGCTATAGACATAATTGGAGCTTTATTAAAAACGGCGCCTTATGCACTTTTTCGTTATAATCTAACGCTTTTTCCTAGTGTAATGCAAAAATTTTCTCCTATTGCAATTTTTTTAGGTTTATTTAGCATTTTTTATGGATCCTTTCTTGCTTTTTCTCAAACGAATATTAAACGTTTAATTGCATATGCTTCTATCTCTCATATGGGGCTAATTTTAATTGCTATTTATAGTAATAGTGAAATTGCTTTTCAGGGAATAGTTATACAAATCATATCTAGTAGTTTATCTACAGCGGCTTTATGTGTTTTATCAGGTCAAATTTATAAATATTTTAAAACTCAAAATATTCTCGAAATGGGTGGATTTTGGTCCAATTTTTATTGGATACCTGCTTTTTCTTTATTTTTTTCTTTAGCAAATTTAGGGCTCCCAGGAACAGGAAATTTTATTGGTGAATTTTTAATTTTATTTGGAATTTTTAAAACATACTCGATTGTATCTATTATTGCTATAATAAGTATTGTTTTTTCTTCTATTTATTCCTTATATATGATGCAGAGAATTTATTATGGACCGTCTAAACAAAAAAATTCCATAATATTTCCTAACATAAAAGAATTTGGAATTTCAATAATATTAATTTTTACGTTACTTTTCGTAGGGTTAACACCGAAAAAAATATTAAATATTTCAAAAGATACTATATCTTCTATATATTGTTTTCAAGAAAAATTTATGAATTCTATTTCAAAGACAAGGTTGTAATAAACAATGATAATAAATCTACGAGAATTAACTGCTTTATTGCCTTTGTTGATTTTAATAGCAGGTTTGGTAATACTCATATTTTCTATTTCTTGTAATCGAAATCATTTTTTGGTTGCTGTATTAAGTGCATCTTTTTTAATTATAACGTTATTTTCATTATATTTTTTAATTTCAATTGTTCCTATAAATATTAGTATTTTATTTTATATTAATAAATATTCTATTTTTTATATTGCTATTATTTTAATATCTAGCATTGCTACTTGTGTTTTTTCATACTCATGGTTGTTAAATTACCCTTTTAATAAAGAAGAATTTTATTTACTTCTTCTTCTTTCAACGTTAGGTTCAATTCTTTTAACTATTTCAAATAACATGTCATCAATATTTATTAGTATTGAATTGATGTCATTACCTATTTTTGGTTTAATTGCATATTCAAACTATGTAAATTATGCTTTAGAGGCATCTTTTAAATATCTAATTTTATCTGCAATATCTTCTTCATTTTTATTACTCGGAATTTCTTGGATATATGCTATTTCTGGGGATTTAAGTATTTTTTCAATTAATCATGCTTTATTATTAGCATCTGATCATGAAAAGTTAGTTTTATTGTTTGGAATAGTAATGGTATTATTTTCTTTTCTATTTAAGTTGTCCTTAGTTCCGTTTCATTTATGGACATCTGATGTTTATCAGGGAACACCATCTTCAATTTTATCGTTTTTTTCTGTTTCTGGAAAAGTAGCTCTTTTTAGTGTTTTATTAAATATATTTTCATATAATTTTATAGAAAATAATAAAATGTTATATGTAATATTATTATTAATAAGTATTTTTTCTATATTTTTTGGTAATTTAATGGCTATTTTTCAAGTAAATATTAAAAGATTTTTTGGATATTCATCAATTTCGCAACTAGGTTATTTATTAATTATTTTGCTTGTGTTAAAAAATAATTATGTTCTTTCTTTAGAAACCGTTGTAATTTATCTTTTTAATTATTTATTTGTTAATATAGGATATTTTGGTATTATTCATTTGTTTTCCCATTCAGATAATGATGTAGATTTAATTGATTTTTATAGAGGTTTGTTTTGGTCAAAACCTGCTTTAAGCTTTATTATGACAATTGTTTTGCTTTCTCTAGCGGGCATTCCTATAACTTTAGGTTTTATTGGAAAATTTTATATTTTATCTATTATAATACAAAATCATTTATGGTTAATTGGAACAAGTTTTTTATTTGGAACTATATTAGGTTTATACGGTTATTTTAGATTAATTATTAATCTTTATTTAAAACCATCGAATCAATTATTAATTGATAATAAATTTAAACCTAATATTTGCATGAATATTCCGTCTAAAATTTTAGTATTATTTTCTGGAATGATGCTATTAATATTAGGATTATTTCCAAGTCCAATAATATATTTTTTACATTTAACTACATAGTTCATATTCAATTAATGGTATCTATTTTTTTAATTAATTTATAAATAGTAAACAATTTTTTTTAAATAAATTTTAATTAAACAAAGAGAGATTTAATGATTATTTTTTTTCTCGCTCCATTATTATTTTTCGGTTTTTTTTTAATTTTAATTATTTTTTTTTTAAAAAAATCTAGTTTTTTAAATAAAATAAAAAATTTTTTTCATTTATATCGTGGAATTTTTATTTATTTTTTTTCTTTTTTTTTGTTTGTTTCTGTACTATGGTTTGTAATATATAAAAATAGTAGCGTTAATATTGCAGATAAAAACATTATTTGTTTTTTAACAAGTTATCTATTGGAAATTATACTTTCCTTAGATAATGTTTTTATTTGGTTTTTAGTTTTTAAATCATTTAAAGTACCAGTTTCTTGTCAAAAAAAAATTTTATTCTATGGGTTATTAGTAGGTTTAATATTACGTGTTATATTTTCTTTTTTAGGTGTTTTTTTACTTTCTAAATATCATTGGATTTTATATTTTTTTGGCATTTTTTTTGTATGGATAAGTTTAAAAATATTGTTTACATCAAACAAAAAAGAAAATAAAAAAAATGTAAGTTTTCTTTGGATTTATAAAATATTTCCAATAATCTATGAAGCTGAGTGTAAAAATTTTTTTTTAAAAATAAATAATAAAACATTTTTTACGCCTTTATTTGTATCTTTAATTTTTATAGAATTTAGTGATATCGTATTTTCAATAGATAGTATACCTGCTATTTTTTCTATAACTCAAAATTTATTTATTGTTTTGTCATCCAATCTTTTTGCAGTTTTAGCTTTAAGATCTATGTATTTATTTATAGCTCCAATGATTAATCAATTTCCTATGATAGAATATGCTTTATCATTTATTTTAATGTTAATAGGATTAAAAATAATATTTGAAAAATTTATAACTATTTCAACTTTTCTTACATTTATTGTTATATTAATAATTTTAATTACTGCATTTATAATTAATGTTACTTTTATTAAAAACAAATAGTATCGTAATAATTATTAATATTTTTATAATGCATATAAAATACCAAGTTTTTTAAAATAAGCTGGAAATATGTGTAAAAAAAATTTTTCTTTTTCTATGTGGATTAAATATTTAGAAAAATTAGAAAAAAAAAATCAAACTAACTTAACAGAGATTAAAAATATTGCAAAAAAATTGAATTTATTAAATTTAAAATCCTTTTTTTTTACTGTAGGTGGAACCAATGGAAAGGGAACAACTTGTGCTATGTTAGAGAGGCTATTATTAGATTCAGGATATCAAGTGGGTTTATATACTTCTCCACATCTTTTAAATTTTACAGAACGTGTTAGAGTTAACGGATTATATGTTAGTGAGATACAATATGTTTCCGCTTTTTTTGCTGTATATTCTGTTAAATCAAATCATTCTTTAAGTTATTTTGAATTTGTTACGCTTGCAGCTTTATTTTTATTCAAAAAGTACCCCTTAGATGTTATTATATTGGAGGTTGGTTTAGGAGGAAGACTAGATGCAACTAATATTATAGATTCAAATATATCTATTATTACTAATATCAACATAGACCATACTTCTATTTTAGGTTCAAATCGATTTAGTATAGCCCGTGAAAAAGCAGGGATTTTTAGGAAAAATAAAATTTCTGTAATTGGAGAAAAAAATCTTCCAATTTCTATATATCAAGCAGCTAAAACAAGCCAGACAATATTAAAAATAATTAATAGAGATTGGCGTTGGAAAGAGCATAGTAACAATTGGGATTTAATTCATTCAAATATACAATTATATAACTTACCAATACCACAAATACCATTATCAAATGCTGCGATTGCTTTATCAGCATTATTTTATTCTAATCTTACAATTAATAGAAAAATATTAAGAAATTCAATATCTAAAGTACAATTACAGGGAAGATTTCAAATTATCTCTTATTTTCCAGTTATTATTCTTGATGTTGCACATAATTTTCATGCTGCTTCATATCTTGCTAAAAAAATTAATCAAATAGATATACAAGGAAAATTATACGTCATATTTGGTGTATTAAAAGATAAAGATATTTTATCAATTATTTCTCCGCTAAAAGATAAAGTTTATTATTGGTATGCCTCTCTTTTACCTATAAATCGAAGTGCTACTATGAATCAGCTAAAAAAAAATTTACCTGCTCAGAATACATTTTTTTTTCATAGCATTGATCATGCTTGGAAGAGTTTAAAAAAAGCAATAAATAAAAAAGATGTAGTATTAGTCTTTGGATCTTTTATAACTGTTTCAGAATTTATTTCTATCAAAAATAAAGAAATATAATGATAAAATAAAAATATTATTTTTTTTTTGGAAAACTATGATTTTAATAGATTTTATCATTCTTATTTTTGTTTCTTTTTCTTTTTTTTTAGGAATATTTAAAGGTTTTTTAAAAAATTTAATATCTACTTTATTTTGGGTATTTTTTGTTTATTTTTTTGCTAATTATATGTATTTTAGTAAATTTTATTCTAATGTTTTTTTAAAAAATGAAAACTATTTAGTAATTTCAACTATTATTATTTTTTTTTTTACTGTTAAAATACTGTTAAATTTTATTTCTAATAAAATAATTAAAACATGTAAATTGTTATATATCAATATGATTTTAGGGGGTATATTTGGTTTGCTTCGGGGTATAACATTTGTTTTTTTTATACTATTTTTTATTTATAAATGCAACAGTACTATCTATTTAAATTTATCAAAAAAATCTTTTTTTATTCATTTATTTTTTATAGTGATTTTAAATCATAAGTTTTAATATTTTTATTCTATACAATACTAAGCACATTATGTTATTACAATATAGTGTGCTTAGGAATATTTTTAATGTTCGAACATTGCAGAGATAGATTCTTCATTACTAATTCGTCTTATAGCTTCTGCTAACATTCCAGCTAATGTGAGTGTTCGTACATTTGGTAATAATTTAATTCTTTCTTGCAATGGAATAGTATCACAAACAACTACTTCATCGATAACAGAATGTTTTAAATTTTCCGATGCCTTGCCTGAAAAAATGGGATGTGTAGCATATGCAAAAACCCTTTTTGCTCCTCTTTCTTTAAGAGCTTCTGCAGCCTTACAAAGTGTCCCTCCAGTATCGATCATATCATCAACTAAAATACAATCTCGGTTTGCAACATCTCCAATAATATTCATAACTTGAGAAATATTAGGACGGGGTCTTCTTTTGTCTATAATCGCCATATCAGTATCATAAAGAAGTTTTGCAATTGCTCGGGCTCTGACAACTCCGCCAATATCAGGTGATACAACAATCGGATTTTTTAATTCTCTCTGCAACATATCTTCTAAAAGAATTAAGCTACCGAATACATTATCTACAGGTACATCAAAAAAACCTTGAATTTGCTCAGCATGTAAATCTACTGTTAATACACGATCTACTCCTATACTAGATAAAAAATCAGCTACAACTTTAGCTGTAATTGGGACTCGAGCAGATCGTACGCGCCTATCTTGACGTGAATATCCAAAATATGGAATTACCGCAGTAATTCTACCAGCTGAAGCTCTTCTTAAAGCATCTATCATTACAACAAGTTCCATAATATTATCATTTGTTGGAGAACAAGTTGATTGAATGATAAAGACATCACTTCCTCTAACATTTTCATTAATTTGAACACTAATTTCGCCATCGCTAAATCGTCCTACAGATGCATTTCCTAAATTTATATAAAGTCGATGAGCAATAAATTTTGCTAGTTTTGGAATAGAGTTTCCAGCAAATAATTTCATATCTGGCATAAAAAACCTTGTTTTTTATTTTTATTTTAATATTGATTTTAATTAAAAACATGAGTCTTTCTTTTATAAAAAACACGATGTAATGACGAAGTATTCATACCTTTAGCAATAAATCCTTTGACATTTTGAGGAAGTAAAGAAAATGTTTTTTGTGCAGATATTTTATCATCAAATTCTGCAAAAACACAGGATCCTGTTCCAGTCATTCGAGCAGGTGCATAAAGAGATAGTATAGAAATTAATTTTTTTATTTTTTTAAATTTATTGCTTACTATATTTTCAAAATCGTTACTAAATGGAGATTGCAAAAGTAATTTTATTGATTTTTTTTGAGCTTCACTTTTAATTAAAGAACTAGAAAATATATTTTTTGTTAAAATATGAATTTTAGGATAAACAACTAAATACCATTTTTCTTTTCTTTGAATAGGATGTAATATTTCACCTATTCCTTCAATAACAGATGTTTTACCCATGATAAACGCTGGAACATCTGATCCTATTTTAATACTAAATTTAGCTAATTCTGCCAATGTAAATTTTGTTTTCCATAGCTTATTTAATACAATTAAAACTGTCGCAGCGTTAGATGATCCCCCCCCTAATCCACTGCCCATAGGTATTTTTTTATTTAAGAATATTTTTGCTCCAAGAGTATGGCAATTAGTTTTTTCATAATATAATGCTTTTGATTTTAACAATTTTGCCGCTCTAATAATAGTATTTTCTTTTTTTAAAATTGTTTTTTTCTCAGTAAATAATTCAATATTCCCAGTGTTATTTTCAATTATTTTTAATGTGTCGCCATAATTAAGAAATTGAAATAAACTTTGGATATAATGATAACCATCTGAACGCATACCTGTAACGTATAAAAATAAGTTAATTTTTGCAGGAGAAGGCCATATATATGTCATTTTGTTTGTATTTTTAAAAAATTATTTTTATGTTAATATTTATTGAAATTATACTTAAAATTATCAAAAATGATATAATCATTTTAATTAGAAGATTTTAATTTTTTTTATTATTAAAAAGATATTATTTGTTTTTATTTAAAGTATATAAATATTTTTTTTAAGTTGTTTTATTGTATTTTAAAAAGGATAATATTATATGAACTTGTCTATTGTTAATAAATTAAAATCTTTAAAATATCGCTTTCAAGAAATTGAGTTGCTGCTTACTCAAAAAGATATTATATCTGATCAAAATAAGTTACGAACTTTATCTAAAGAATATTTAAAACTTTCTGAAGTTGTTCAATATTTTATTAAATGGGAAAAAATAGAGCATGATATAAAAAATGTTAATTCTTTGTTTGATGATAAAGAAGTTCATGATGCGGCAAAAGAAGAATATTATATACTTAAACAACAAAAAAAAAAAATAGAGAAAAAAATTCAAATATTACTATTACCTAAAGATCCTAATGATCAGCATAGTTGTTTAATAGAAATTCGAGCGGCTACAGGTGGAGATGAATCTTCTATTTTTGCAGGTCAATTATGTAGAATGTACATAAGATATGCTGAAAGTTATATGTGGAAAACAAAAATAATAAGTTCCAGTGAAAATGAAAAAGGAGGATTTAAAGAAATAATTGTTAAAATTACCGGAAAAGGTGCTTCAGGTCAATTAAAATTTGAATCAGGGGGGCATCGTGTGCAACGAGTTCCGGAAACTGAGTCACAAGGCAGAATTCATACTTCTACTTGTACTGTTGCGGTAATGCCTGTTCTACCTAAAACAAAAAAAGAAGAAATTATTTCATCTGATTTAAAAATTGATACATTTCGTTCTTCCGGAGCTGGTGGTCAGCACGTTAATACTACTGATTCAGCTATCAGAATTACTCATCTTCCTACTGGACATGTAGTAGAATGCCAAGACGAACGATCACAACATAAAAATAAAGCAAAAGCTTTATCTATTTTGTCTGCTCGTTTATACGCTGAAAAATTAGAAAAAAGTAAACGAGAAAATTCTTCTACAAGACGAATTTTATTGGGTAGTGGTTCAAGATCAGATAGAAACAGAACATATAATTTTTCTCAAAATAGAATTACAGATCATAGAATTAACCTAACTATATATAAATTAGATGAAGTTTTGGAAGGAAAATTAGATTTTCTTATTAAACCAATAACTCAAGAATATCAAGCAGATATGCTATCTACTTTATCTAAGTTTAAATTATGAAAATATATCAATGGTTAAAACAAACAATTAAAATTTTTTCTAATTTTGAATATCCTCGATTTGAAGCAGAAATATTATTAAGTCATGTATTAAAGCGTTCACGTTCTTGGATTATAGTTTTTGATCAAATAGAATTAAATAAATTTAATCAAAAAATATTAAAGAATTTCGTTGATCGAAGATCAAAAGGAGAACCTATGGCTTATATATTAGGAAAAAAAGACTTTTGGTCTTTATCTTTGAAAGTATCTCCAGATACTTTAATTCCTAGACCTGATACAGAAATTTTAATTGAAAAAGTGTTATCTAAGATCGATAGTGATCAAACACACATTCTTGATTTAGGAACTGGTTGCGGGGCTATTGCATTAGCTCTAGCAAGTGTTTGTTCAAGTTTTCAGATTGAAGCTGTTGACAATTCACATAAAGCCATTAAAATAGCTAAAACAAATGCATTAGAATTAAGTTTAAACAATGTTGTTTTCTTTTATAGCGATTGGTTTTCACATATAGATAAAAAATTTAATATTATTGTAAGCAATCCTCCATATATTAGTTTAAAAGAAATGAAAATTTTTAAAAAAAATCTTGCTTTTGAACCAGTTAATGCGTTATTGTCAAAAAACAATGGATTAAAAGATATTGAATTAATTATAAAAAAATCCAAAAATTACTTATTTTGTAAAGGTTGGCTTTTTATTGAACATGGATGGAAACAAAAATTACAAGTTCAATATTTATTTAAAAAATATAATTTTTTTAGCATACAATCTTACAAAGATTATGGGGGCAATGATCGTGTCACTATTGGACAAAAAAAATAGTAATATTTTTAAAATATTGCATAAAAATGTTAAATTTAAAAAATAAGAATCAAATATCTTTTTGTTGAAATATTATAAAATATATTTTAATTTTTTTATTTCTTATAAATATTAGTATAATAATATGAAATCTTTTTCAAAAAATAATTTATCTAAGTTGTCATTATTTGACTCTATTATATCTGCATCTCGTTTTATTCGAGAAGATTTTCCTATAGATTCTGTAGTTTTAGATATGTGCAATAAAATTAAGGAAGCAAAATTTTATATTTCATCTGAAATTGAGCCAAATAAAAAATTAAAAAAGTTATTAAATTTGTTTTATAAAAAGTGGAGTTTTGGCGGAGCAAGTGGTATTTATAAAATTTCAGATGTATTATGGATTGATAATGTATTAAAAACTAAACATGGTACTGCTGTATCTTTAGGTGTTCTTTTGTTGCATATTGCAAAAGAATTACAATTGCCATTAAATCCTGTAGCGTTTCCTACGCAACTCATATTAAGAGCTGATTGGTCAGATAAAAAAAAGTGGCTTATTAATCCATTTAATGGTGAAATATTAGATCAGCATACACTAGAAGTATGGTTAAAAGGGAATATTAGTCCGACAGCTGAGTTATATGAAAATGATCTATATCAAGCAGAATCTATTACTATTTTTAGAAAAATGTTAAATACTTTAAAATCAGCTTTAATGGAAGAAAAAAATATGGAATTAGCATTAAATGTAAGTAATGTTCTTTTACAAATAGATCCTAATGATCCATACGAAATCCGTGATAGGGGGTTAATTTATGCTAATTTAGACTGCAATCATGTTGCTTTAAAAGATTTGCTTTATTTTGTTGAAAATTGTCCAGAAGATCCTATCAGTGAAATCATCAAAGTTCAAATACATGCAATTGAACAAAAAAAAATGATCTTACATTAATTATAACTAAAATTTATCCAATGTTAAATATAGTTCTTTTGTGTTGTGTATTAAAATAAAGTTTTTCAATTATATTCTTTTCTAATATATTTATTTTTTTTCCTTCTAAATATGCATCTATTGTATTATATTTAACACCTAAAGAAATTTCATCTGGTTGCTGTGGGTTATTATCTTCAAGGTCTGCTGTCGGTGTTTTAAGATATAAACATTTAGGACAATTTAACTCTTTTAATAATAATTGAACTTGTTTTTTATTGAGTTGAGATATAAGATTAACATCTACTCCATGATCTCCATGTTTAGTAAAAAACCCTGTGATTATTTCTGCTGCATTTCCTGTTCCTACAACTATTCCATTTTGCATTGCAGCGATGCTATATTGCACTTTCATTCTTTCCCTTGCTTTTTCATTTCCTTTAACATAATCTGAAATTTTTATTCCTGCTATGTTTAACGATAATTCGCTGCTTAAAACAGCTTTTTTTATATTAATTGTAAAAGTTTGGTCTGGATTAATAAAATTTATAACTTTTTTACAATCCTCTTCGTCTTTTTGAGTGCCATATGGTAATCTTAATGCAATAAATTTATATAGTTTATTTTTTCGTTCTTTACGTAATTGCTCTATAGCAATTTGACATAATTTGCCTGTTAATGTTGAATCTTGGCCTCCACTAATAGCTACAATTAAAGATTTTAAATGAATATTTTGAAGTAAATATTTTTTTAAGTTTATAATACGATTTTCAATTTCTATTTTTGGTATAATATTTGGCTTCACATTGGTTAGTTTAATAATTTTTTTTTGTAATGTCATATTTTGTTTTGTTTATAAATTAGTTGAGATATGATAAAAATATTTATTTTGTATTAGGTTATTTTGTTTAAAATTAGTTATTATGTATATTATATATTAAAGTTAATAATTTTTAAAATATCATATAAAAAAAATTATTTTTACTTTTTTAAATTTAATAACAAATTGGTAAAAAATATTGAATAATTTAATTTTTGTACTAAATTGTGGAAGTTCTTCTATCAAATTTTCTATATTAAATCCACAAACTAAAAAAAAGTACTTATCTGGTTTAGTAGAATGCCTATTTTTAGAAAAAACATATATTAAATGGAAATATTTAGGAGTGAAATATAAAAAATATATAGGCGCTTATATATCTCATGAAAATGCTTTAAATTTTATTTTTAATCAAGTCTTATTTAAAAAACAGGATATATATAATAGTATTATTGGAATAGGGCATAGAGTTGTTCATGGTGGCAACAAAATAAATCAATCTGTTTTGATTAATGATGAAATTATTAATTGTATTAAAGAATCTGCTCATTTTGCACCATTACATAATCCTTTAAATTTAATAGGAATTAAAATAGCAATAGAAAAATTTCCTGCTTTATCAAAAAAAAATGTAGCAGTTTTTGATACTTCTTTTTATCATAAAATGCCTAAAACTTCATTTTTATACGCTATTCCTTATGTTTTTTATAAGAAATATCATATACGCCGTTATGGTGCTCATGGGATTAGTCATGATTATGTTTCACATGAAGCGTCTGTCATGTTAAATAAAAATTTTACTTCACTTAATATTATAACATGTCATTTGGGAAATGGATGCTCTGTTTCTGCAATTCGAAATGGAGTGTGTGTGGATACTTCGATGGGTTTAACACCTCTAGAAGGTTTAGTAATGGGCACTCGAAGTGGTGATATAGATCCTTCTATTATTTTTTTTATGAATCAAAAAATTGGTATAAGTATTGAAAAAATTAACACAATTTTAAATAAAGAATCTGGTTTATTGGGATTAAGTGAAAAAAGTAGTGATTTTCGTTATCTTGAAAAAAATTACTCTACTAATGAGTTAGTAAAGCTGTCTGTAGATATCTTTTGCCATCGATTATCTAAATATATTGCTTCTTATATCTGTTTAATGGACAATTGTTTAGATGCAGTCGTATTCACTGGTGGTATTGGAGAAAATGTATCATTAATTAGACAAATCACTGTGTCAAAATTACATCTAATGGGTTTAGAAATTGATATAAAAAAAAATTTTTTAATTAAAAATGGCAAGAGTGGTTCAATTACTATAAAGAATTCTATTCCTGTTTTAGTCATTCCTACAGATGAAGAGTTATTAATAGCAAAAAAAACAATGAAAATAATTAGTTCAATGTAATTATTTATAAATTTTAACATTTCAAGATAGTAAGAATATTATGATTCGTATTATAATGTTAGTACCTTTAAGTGAAGATATTAGTTTAACAACTATAACTTTAAGTTTAATTAATTTAATTAGCAAAAAAACAAAAAACAATTTTTTTAAATCTTTTTTTTACTTTTCTCTCATAAATAGTTCAATAGATAAAACTAAACTTATTGTTAAAAAGTATTTTTTAGACGATATAATTACATTGAAAAATATAGATTTTTCAAATGAATGTTTTAACTCTAATCAATACCATATGCTTGTGAATGAAGTTATTGATCAATGTTATCAAAAAAAAGATATTAATGGATTTATTTTAATTCAAGGTATCAATAGAAATAAAAATCCTGATGCTGATAAGATAAATTATGAAGTTTCTCAAAATATCAATGCTGAAGTAATATTTTTAGATAATTTAAAAGATTACTCTTTAGAAGGTGTTCATCAAAAAAAAAATAAAATAAAAATATTTTTAAAATTTAATCAATATAGATATGTTTTAGGTTTTATTATTAATAATGTAAACTCTCCTTTTATACAAAAACAATATAATTTTGTAGAAAAGCTAAACGTTATATATAATTTAAAAAAAAATCAAATTTCTTTCGATATTAAACATGACATTTTTTTAAAAGATAAATTTCTTTCTATATTCCATTTTATTCCTTGGAATAAACACTTATTAAAATCATCTATAATAGAAATTTGTAATTTTTTAGATGCAAAAATCATTAATACAAAAAATATAAAAAATTCTATTGTAAAAAAAATAATAATATTTGATGAAAATTATACAAAAATAACAATAAAAGATTATAAAAATGCTTTATTTTTTGTGTGTTTAAGTCGCTTGGAAACATTTATTAAAGATTTATTACTCAAATTAAAAATAAATAAAATTAGTGGCGTCCTTTTGACAGGTAAATGTCAAGTTGTGAAAAAAATTTTGTATTTGATAAATGTTTTAAAAGATTTTAATATTCCTATTTTTTTTATCAACGCAAATACAATAACAACTCTTTCGAGATTACAAAAATTTAATTTTAATATTAATTTTTACGATAAAAAATATATTGATAAAATACTAAAACATACTTCTAGCTATCTAAAAAATATTAATTTAAATATTTTTTCATATGATTCAGTTAATCATCAAAAAAAATATTCACCTAAAGAATTTTGTTATCGTTTAAAAATCTTATCTAAAAAAAATATAAAAAAAATTATACTTCCAGAATCATATGAGCCTCGAATATTAAAAGCTGCTTTAATATCTAATAATTTAGGAATTGCAGAATGTGTATTGTTGGGCAATGAAAAAAAAATTTTTAAAATAGCTCGTGATAATGAAATTTATTTAAATAGAAATATTCAAATAATAGATCCTGATATAATACGAGAAAACTACGTTTCAAGATTATTAGAGTTAAGAAAGAATAAAGGTATAACTGAATCTTCTGCAACAAAGCAATTAGAAGATAATACTGTTTTAGCTACATTGTTATTAGAATGCAATAAAGTAGATGGATTAGTTTCTGGATCAATAAATACTACGGCTAATACTATACGCCCAGCATTACAAATTATTAAAACGAATCCTATTTATTCTTTGGTGTCTTCAATATTTTTTATGTTATTCCCTCAAGAAGTATATATTTATGGCGATTGCGCAATCAACGTAAACCCAACAGCAGAAGAATTAGCAGAAATTGCAATTCAATCTGCTAATTCAGCTAAAACCTTTGGGATAGAACCACGTGTAGCAATGTTATCTTATTCTAGTGGGTATTCTGGTTACGGTATGCAAGTAGAAAAAGTTAGAAGTGCGACTTCTATTATTAAATTAAAACAACCTAATTTAATTGTTGAAGGACCTATCCAATACGATGCAGCTATTTCAAGAAAAGTTGCTCAATTAAAAATTCCAAACTCATCAATTCTAGGATCTGCAAATATTTTTATATTTCCAGATTTAAACTCTGGTAATATAACTTATAAAGCAGTACAACGTTCTTCAGGATTAATTTGTATTGGACCTATGTTGCAAGGATTAAGAAAACCAGTAAATGATTTATCAAGAGGCGCATCAATTGAAGATATTGTTTATACTATTGCTTTAACTGCAATTCAGTCGTAATTTATTTTAATTATATTTTGATTGTAATATTTCCTTTTGGTTGACAACAACATGGAAAAATTTCATTTATTTTAAATAAAGCAGCTATAGGCTGTTTTATTGAGTAAATAATGCTCCCTTTTATTATTTCTATGCGACATGCTCCACAATACCCAGATTTACATTGATATGCTATATGTATATCATTTTTTTTTAGAGTAGATAATATAGAAACGTTTTCTTTATAAACAATAATTTTTTTATTTAATATTTCAATAGTAGAATAATTCATTTTATAATTTAAATTTTTTAAATTCTTGATTAGATACCTTGGAATCAATTTGACCTACTAAATAAGAGCTAATTTCAGTTTCTTGTGGGGCATTTTGTATATAATCTGAATTTAACCAAGAATCGATCCAGGGAATAGGATTTGATTTTTTTTCAAACTGCATTTTTAAACCTATTGCATCCATTCGAATATTAGTAATATATTCTATATACTGCCAAAGTATATCTTTGTTTAGACCCAACATAGAACCGTCTTGAAATAAATATTCCGCCCATTTTTTTTCTTGTTCTGCAGCTAATATAAAAATTTGAGTTGCCATTTCTTTGCATTCTTTAACAATGTTTTTCATATTTTCGTTGTTTTTTTTATTATTTAATAAATATAAAATATGTTGAGTTCCGGTCAAATGCAGCGCTTCATCTCTTGCAATTAATCTAATAATTTTTGCATTTCCTTCCATAATTTCTCTTTCTGCAAATGCAAATGAACAAGCGAAGCTAACATAAAACCTAATAGCTTCTAAAACGTTAACACTAATTAAACAAAGGTATAATTTTTTTTTTAATATATCTAAATTAATAAAAATTTTTTTTTCATTAACAGTGTGATTTCCTTCTCCTAATAAATGCCAATAACTAGTCATATTAATAAGCTCATCATAATAAGTAGAAATGTCTTTTGCTCTTTCATTAATATTCTTATTAGTTATGATATCATCAAAAATAATTGATGGATTATTTATTATATTTCTAATTATATGAGTATAAGAGCGGGAATGAATTGTTTCTGAAAACGACCATGTTTCAATCCATGTTTCTAATTCAGGAATAGAGATAATAGGTAAAAAAGCAATATTTGGACTGCGCCCTTGAATTGAGTCAAGTAATGTTTGATATTTTAAATTGCTGATAAAAATATGTTTTTCATGTGAAGGAAGATTTTGAAAATCTATTCGATCTTGTGACAAATCTATTTCTTCTGGTCTCCAGAAAAACGAAAGTTGTTTTTCAATTAACTTTTCAAAAATGTTATATTTTTGTTGATCATATCGAGCTATATTAACAGGTTGCCCAAAAAACATAGGTTCTATTAGTTGATTATTTTTTTTCTTTGAAAATGTTGTATAAGACACTTTTTTACGCCTAAAATAAATTTTTATAATTTATACAATTGATTATATAATACAAGAACCGCTTGGACAATTGTCTTCTTTGTTTTTTGTATGTTGATAGAACTTATAATTATCTTCAGCTCCATCTCTGGTATTTTGATAATATAAAGTTTTAATTCCTAATTTATATGCTATAAGTAAGTCGTATAATAGTTGTTTCATAGGTATTTTTTCATTTGTAAAGCGTTTTGGGTCATAATTAGTATTAGCAGAAATGGATTGATCAATAAATTTTTGCATAATAGCTACTAACTCTAAATAGCCAGTATTATTTGGTATATTCCAAAGTAATTCATATTGAAATTTTAATTTTTTATATTCTGGTACTACTTGCCTCAACATCCCGTCTTTTGATACTTTTATACTTATAAATCCTCTTGGAGGCTCAATACCATTAGTAGCATTAGAGATTTGAGAAGATGTTTCCGAAGGCATTAAAGCAGATAGAGTAGAATTTCTTAAGCCATACTTTTTAATGTTTTTTCGTAGTAAATCCCAATTTAAGTGCAATGGTTCATTACATATAATATCTATATCTTTTTTATATGTATCTATTGGTAGCTTACCTAAGTAATAATTTGTTTGATGAAATAATATACATGATCCTTTTTCTTTAGCTAACTCACAAGACGCTTGCAACAAATAATATTGTATTGCTTCAAAAGTTTTATGTGTTAAATTTTTTGCACTACCGTCAGAATAACGAACTTTGTTTTTAGCTAAATAATATGCAAAATTAATTACACCGATACCTAAAGAACGTCTGGAAAGAGAAGAATTTTTCGCTGAGACTATTGGATAATTTTGATATTCTAATATCTCATCTAATGCTCGTACAGATAAAATAGATAACTCTTCAAGTTCTTTTAAATCTTTAATCAAACCTAGATTTAAAGCTGACAATGTACAAAGTGCTATTTCTCCATTTTCATCATAAATATCATTTAATGGTTTTGTAGGTAATGTAATTTCTAAACATAAATTAGATTGTTTTATTGGAGCTAATTTAGGATTAAATGCGCTATGTGAATTACAATGATCTACATTTTGTATGTAAATACGACCAGTAGAAGTTCTCTCTTGCATAATTAAAGAGAATAAATCAATCGCTTTGATATTTTTTTTTCTTATAGCTTTATTTTTTTCATATTGAATATATATTGATTGAAATTTTTTTTGATCAGAAAAGAAAGCTTCATATAATTCTGGGACATCAGAAGGGCTAAATAATGTGATATCTTCCCCTAATAACATTCTTTGATACATTAATTTATTGATTTGAACAGCATAATCGAGATGACGAACTCTATTTTCTTCAATACCCCGATTGTTTTTTAAAACTAATAAATTTTCAATTTCAAGATGCCATATTGGGTAAAATACTGTTGCTGCACCGCCTCTAACACCTCCTTGTGAGCAAGATTTAACAGCACTTTGAAAATGTTTATAAAAAGGAATACATCCTGTATGAAATGCCTCTCCATTTCTAATTGAACTCCCTAAAGCTCTAATTTGACCAGCGTTAATTCCAATTCCTGCTCTTTGTGAAACATACTTGACAATGCAACTTGTTGTTGCATTAATAGAATTTAAATTATCTGCACATTCAATTAAAACACAAGAACTAAATTGACGAGTTGGCGTTCTTACACCTGACATTATTGGTGTAGGTAATGAAATTTTAAAAGTAGAAATAGCATTGTAAAAACGTTGAATATAATTCATTCGAATATTTTTAGGGTATTTAGAAAATAAACATGCAGATATTAAAATATATAAAAATTGTGCACTTTCATAAATTTTTCCAGTAATACGATTTTGTAATAAGTATTTTCCTTCTAATTGTTTTACAGCAGCGTAAGAGAAATTCATATCACGATGATGATCAACAAAAGAATTCATTATTTCATATTCTTTAAAAGAATAATCTCTTAATAAATTTTTATCGTATTTCCCTAAATTTACTAATTTTTTTACATGGTTGTATAGCATTGGTGGTTCAAATTGACCGTAAGCTTTTTTTCTAAGATGGAAAATGGCAAGTCTTGCAGCCATATATTGATAGTCAGGTGTTTCTTGAGATATTAAATCTGCTGCTGCTTTAATAATTGTTTCATGTATATTAACGGTCGTTATGTTGTCATAAAATTGGATGCGTGAGCATAACTCTACTTGAGAAACAGATATATCTTCTAACCCCTTAGCAGCCCAATTTAAAACTTTATGAATTTTATCTAAGTTTATTTTTTCTTTTTTTCCATTTCGTTTAGTCACAAATAGACTATTTTTCATATTTACTTAACCTGTTTTCACAAACACAATTTTATATAAAAATTTTTAAATTTTTAACATAAAATATCACTTTTTTATAATTTTTTTATTATCAATACATTATATTGCGCAATTTACTGTGTAGCTTATATAATTGGCTCTACAATTCTTTGTAAAGCAACAACTTTTTCATTTTTTGATGTTCTTATTAAAATTACACCTTGTGTATTTCTTTTTAACACTCCTATTTCAGAAACTCTAATTCTAACTAATGTTCCTGCGTTAGTAATCATCATAATTTGATCTTTTTCTACTACTTGTATAGCTCCAATAATTTTCCCTTTTTTTTTCGTTATTTTTATTGAAATAACACCTTGTGTTGCACGTGATTTAATTGGAAAATCAGAGATTTTTGTACGTTTTCCGTACCCATTATTAGTTGCTATTAAAATACTTTCTTTTTCGCTTGGTACAATTAATGAAACTACTTTATCGTTTTTTAAGATTTTTATTCCTCTTACCCCAGAAGCTGTTCTTCCCATCGTTCTTACACTGTTTTCTGAAAATTGAACCACCTTTCCATTTTGAGTAAATAACATAATATTATTATTTCCATTAGTCAGTGCAACTCCAATTAATTCATCATTAGATCTTAAATTAATAGCTATAATTCCAGTAGATCTAGGTTTTTGAAAATTTTTTAAAGAACTTTTTTTTACTACGCCTTGAGCTGTGGCCATAAAAATATTAAGGTTATCTTTATATTCGTGAAAAGGTAAAATAGCGGTAATTCTTTCTTTTCTAGTTAATGGTAATAAGTTCACTATAGGTCTACCTTTTGCATGTCTACTAGATTCTGGCAAATGATATACCTTCATCCAGTATAAAATGCCTCGACTAGAAAAACATAAGATAGTATCATGCGTATTTGCAATAACTAAATTTTGTATAAAATCTTCTTCTTTGGTTTTAGCAGCTAATTTTCCCTTTCCTCCTCTTTTTTGGGCATTATAATCAGAAATAGGCTGATATTTAACATATCCTGAATGAGACAATGTAACTACTACATCTTCCTGGTTAATTAAATCTTCAATGTTAATATCAGTGTGACGTTCAATTATTTCTGTTTTTCTTTTATCATGAAAGTTGTGTTGCACTAATAATAATTCTGATTTAATTACTGAAAGCATGCGATTTGGATTTTTTAAGATTTCTTCAAGTTCTATAGTTTTTTTTACTAAATTATTATATTCTAGAATAATTTTATCTTTTTCTAAATTAGTCAATCTTTGTAATTTTAAATCTAAAATTGATTGTACTTGTTTTTCACTAAAGTAGTAATAATTCTTTTTTTGATTTTTTTCTTTTGTTTCTATAGTTTTTTGATTATTATTTTTTATACTTTTATTTGTCCATTTTTTTTCTATAATAAGTTTTTTAGCTTCTATTGAATTTCTAGAGTTCTTTATCAAGTCAATAATCACATGAATATTCATTAAAGCAACATTTAGCCCTTCAAGAATATGAGTGCGTTTTAGTGTTTTTTTTAATTCAAAAATACTACGACGTGTTACAATTTCTTTTCTATGCAATATGAAATGTTTAATTATTTCTTTTAAAGATAAAGTTTTTGGTTGTCCTCGGTATAATGCAACCATATTTATCCCAAAAGATATTTGTAATTGAGTAAGAGCATATAATTGGTTTAAAATTATTTCTGATAAAGTTTCTTTTTTAATTTCAATTACAATTCTCATCCCATCTTTATCAGATTCATCACGTAAAGCTGTAATGCCATCAATTTTTTTATCTTTTACTAGTTCTGCTATTTTTTCTATTAAACGTGATTTGTTAACTTGATAAGGAATTTCATAAAAAATAATACTTTCTTTGTTGTTTTTTTGATTTCTTTCAATTTTATTGCGTGCTCGAATATAAATTTTGCCTTTTCCAGTACGATACGCTTCTTCAATTCCTTTTTTTCCATTAATAATTCCTGCAGTTGGAAAATCTGGACCCGGAATATGTTTTATTAACTCTTTTAAGGTGATATCTTTGTTTTCTATATATGCTAAACATCCATTAATTACTTCATATAAATTATGAGGAGGAATGTTTGTTGCCATTCCAACAGCTATTCCAGATGATCCATTAATTAAAAGATTCGGTATTTTAGATGGCAATATTTCAGGGATATATTCAGTTCCATCATAATTAGGTATGAACTCAACAGTATCTTTTTCAAGATCTGATAACAGCTCATGAGCAATTTTAGACATACGAATCTCTGTATATCGCATTGCTGCTGCCGCATCTCCATCTACTGATCCGAAATTTCCTTGACCATCTATTAACATATACCTTAATGAAAAATTTTGAGCCATTCGAACTATTGAATCATAAACTGCAGAATCTCCGTGTGGATGGTATTTCCCAATTACATCACCTACAATTCTAGCAGATTTTTTATATGACTTATTCCAATCATTGTTTAATATGTACATTGCAAAAAGTATTCTTCGATGCACGGGTTTCAGACCATCTCGAACATCAGGTAAAGCTCTTCCAACTATAACAGACATCGCATAGTCTAAATAAGAACTTTTTAATTCTTCTTCAATATTAACTTGTATGATTTCTCGTGCAAGTTCTTTCATAGTAACTATTTTCTCTTTTAAATTTGATGAAATTAAGTGAAAATTATAACATAATTAAAATATTAGATGCATTGAAAGAAATAAATTCTAAATTTAAAATATTTTTATTTAATTATTAATATGTTAAAAATATATTTTATATTGTTTATTTCAAATGAAAGTATTAAAATAATAGCTTATTAAAATTATTTTATTAATATTTATCAATATTAAAAATAATATTTTTTAAGTATAATTAAATATGAGATTTTTTTATGAAAGATGCAGAAAAAAAATTAATAGAAAATTTATTTTGTCGTTTAAAAAAAACTGAATTAAATTCTTTTGAACGAGATACTGAAGCAAATAGTTTAATTCAAGATTTAGTAAAAAATCAACCATATTCTTCTTATTACATGACACAAACAATTTTGATTCAAGAAACAGCAATAAAAAAACTAAGTTTAAAAGTTGAAGAATTAAATAAAAAGATATCAGATTTAAAATTAAATCAACCGAATAAAAAATCAAGTTTCTTATCTAATTTGTTTAAAAAAGAATCAATTCCTTCAGAAAGGTCTAACAATGTTTGGAAAAGTAATCAAAATATTACAGGATCGTATAATCCTTTACCAGTATCTCCTTCAACTATGAGTAATAGTGCAAGTAACAGTGGTGGTGCTAGCAATGGTTTTCTTAAAAATGCTTTGCAAACAGCAACTGGTGTAGCAGGAGGAATGGTTTTAGGTAATATGTTGATGAATATTTTTAATCATAGCAAACCTGAAGAAGAGGTATTTGATACCATTAATGAATCTTCTATATCTAATATAGAAGACAGTGAATTTCATAGCAATATTGAACACAATTTAGTTGATTATAACAATAATGATGAAAGCTCTTTTGATATCTCTGAAAATACATCTAATTTTAACGATGAGTATATTGATGAAATAAGCAATTCAGAAGGAAATAGTGATATAAATAATGATATAATAAGCGATATAAATGATGATAATTTTATTTAATTGTTAAAATATTTTACGTAGAAATTATTTTGCATTCAATAATTTAAATAAAGCCAGCATATTTTTTGCTGACTTTAAAATAAAAAATAATTTTTAAGAAAAATGTTTGTCTAAATATGAAGAAATTCCTTTTAAAGAAGTAGTTATTCCATCTTTTCCTGGTTCCCAATTCGCAGGACATACTTCTCCATATTTATTATGAAATTCTATAGCGTCTATCATTCGTATGATTTCATTTATATTGCGTCCAAATGGAAGATCATTAACAACCTGATGACGTATTGTCCAATTTGCATCGATTAAGAATGAAGCTCTTAGTGCTATATTAAATGTTGGATGTTCAATTCCATAAGCTTTTTGAATTTCATGTTTAATATCAGATATCATTGGAAATTTAATCTTTCCAATTCCACCATTTTTAGGCGCGGTGTTTTGCCATGCTTGATGAACAAAAACACTGTCAATAGAAACACCTACAATTTTTACATTTCGTTTATGAAATTCTTCATAAGATTTATTAAATTCCATGATTTCAGAAGGACATACAAAAGTAAAATCCATAGGCCAAAAAAACAATATCACTGATTGACCGTTAGAATATTTTTTAAAATCAAAAGTATTTGTGATTTCACCGTTACCTAAAATTGCTGGAGCTATAAAATTTGGTGCTTTTTTTGTGACTAAAACCATTTTTTTCTCCTTTTATTTTGAAATATAATTAAATTTCTACTTTTTTAAAAAATATTTTATTTAATTAATTGATAAAAGAGTTATTTATGAATACTAGTTTAACTTGGAAAGATATTTTATCTCAAGAAAAAAAAAAATATTTTTTTGATATGATTAATTACATTAAAAAAGAACGTTTAAAAAAAATAATATATCCTTCTTCAAAAGATATGTTTAATGCTTTTTTATTAACTTCTTTTGATGAAATTAAAGTAGTTATTATTGGTCAAGATCCTTATTTCTCAAAAAATCAAGCGCATGGTTTAGCATTTTCAGTGCCTAAAAATAAAAATATACCACCTTCTTTAAAAAATATATATAAAGAATTAAATAATGATTTTAAAAAAAGATATATATTTCACCATGGTTGTCTTGAGAATTGGGCAAAACAAGGAGTTTTTTTGTTAAATACTATTTTGACGGTTGAGTCAGGAAAACCAAAATCTCATAATAATATAGGATGGGAAATATTTACTAATAAAGTAATTTCTTGTATTAGCCAATATAAAAAATCTATTGTTTTCTTACTTTGGGGGGGCAATGCTCATAAAAAATATAACTTAATTGATATAAATAAACATTATATTTTAAAATCATCCCACCCATCTCCATTATCAGCTAATCGAGGTTTTTTTGGGTGCAAACATTTTTCTAAAACTAATAAAATATTAACTAAATGTAAAAAAAAAGAAATTAATTGGTTTGATATTTAGATTTATATGTAAAAATAGAAAAAATTTAAAAATTTTTTCTATTTTTTATCTTAAATAGTGTAATTTTTTTAATTAGAAATATAAATTTTTTAAATTTTAGAAATTTTTACTAATGCTTTTCGAATAACAATATTATTAAAGCTTAAACCTATTCGTTTTATTGAAATAATACGATCAGGTTGTATTTCTGTTGAATTTTCGGTTAATATAATATTATGAATTTTTGGATTAAAAATTTCATTTTTTTTGCCTTCTTTTTTTACTCCAAATTTATATATTATTTTAAATAAAGACTCTAATATTAATTTTATTCCTTGTACTAATGGTTTTTCATCTAAATTTAATTTCTTAGATAAAGATAAAGTATCTTCTAGCGCATCAATGATAGGAACAATTTTTTTAAAAAATTCTTCTTTTTTTATGTTTTTGATATTTTTTATTTTTATTTCAGCATCTTTTTTAATGTTTTCTATATGAGCTAAATGTCTTAATTGTATATCATGTATTTTTTTTTGATTATTAAATATCTTTTCTTTTAATTCGCTTAATTGATTTGTATTATTTTTTTCAACTTCAGAAGTATCATGTATTTTTTTTTCAATTTCTTTTTTTATGTCTTTTTTTTCGATATTTTTATTTTTTGGTTGTTTTTCTTCAGTATCCATAATATCACCGTTTTGAACATTACTGATTAGTTAAATATAGATTTATTGATATGTCTTTTAAGTTGATTCATGTATTAATTATATATATTCATTAGGAATTTTAATTTAATGAAACAATATTTTAATTGTATCGGTATTGTTGGACGCCCTCGTCATTCTAATGCATTAAAAACACATGAGATGCTTTATAGATGGCTAATTAAAAGAGGTTATAAAGTTTTTATTGAATATAATATTTCCAAAAAATTAAAGTTAAAAAACCCAAAAACTGCTACATTAATAGAAATTGGTCAACTTTGCGATTTAGCTATAGTAATTGGTGGAGATGGAAATTTATTATGTACTGCTAGAATTTTATCATATTTTAATATTAAAATCATTGGTATTAATCGAGGCAATTTAGGTTTTTTAACAGATTTAAATCCTGATAATCGATTTAAAAAATTATCAGAAGTTTTGTCTGGAAATTATTTTATAGAACATCGTTTCTTATTAGATGTAAAAATTTATAATAAAAAAAAGCTTTATAAATCTAGTATAGCTGTTAATGAGGTTGTTTTACATCCTAAACATGTAGCTCATATGATAGAATTTGAAGTTTATATTGACGAAAAATTTGCTTTTTCACAACGTTCAGATGGTTTAATTATTTCAACTCCTACTGGTTCTACGGGTTACTCGCTTTCTGCGGGAGGACCAATTATAGTAACTTCTTTAGAAGCAATATTATTAACACCCATGTTTCCTCATACTTTGTCAGCTCGACCATTAGTTATTAGCAGTGATAGTATAATTTGTTTAAAGTTTTCTGATTTAGAGAAAGGTTTAAAAATTAGTTGTGATAGTCAAATAGTTTTTCCGATCAATAAAAATGAATATGTTTTACTTCAAAAAAGCAATTATTATTTAAGTTTTGTGCATCCTAAAAGTTATAACTATTTTAAAACTTTAACTTCAAAACTAAATTGGTCTAAAAAATTTTTTTAAGAATTATATAATATTTTTAACATATGGAACATATAAAAATAATTTAATAAAAAATTTTTAATTATATTTTGTACAACAGCGTTACTATAAAAGTTTTAGTTGAAAATATTCGATATGAAATATTAGGAAATAATTGATTAATGAATATACAAGTTTCTATAATTAAAATATTATTAATAATTTTTTTGCTGACTAGTTGTTCATTTTTTGGCAATAAAAGTTATAATTCTAATAATATAGATGCATTATACTTAAATCTAAGCGAATTTAAAAAAAATTATAAAGGTATGACGAGAGAGCAAATAATTTATATTTTTGGTGATCCGATAGTTTCTGATTCTTTTGACAATGCTTATCATTATATTTTTTGTCAACGATTTAAAAAAAATATATGTAAAAAAATTGTATTAAATATTTTTTTTGAAAACGATAAAGTTTGTTATTTTAATCTAGAACAATTTAAATAATTTTAAAATTTTAAAATTTTGGAGCTGGCGGGATTTGAACCCGCGTCCAAAATTTCTATAAATAAAGATACTACATGCTTATTTTTTCTTGGTATTAAGTTCTTTTCCTAATTTAGAAAAACACAATTTTAGGAATATATCTTAAAAATATTTTTTCGTGTTATTATTAAGATTTATTTCACGTTTTCTCTTTAATCAATAAACCTTTAATAATTTCTCGTTATAAAAGAGATAATATTGAGAATAAAGGGCATTAGAACAGTTTTTTAAGCTGCTAATGCGTAGTTTTGTTTGTTATTTGCAGCTATTTTTTACGGCTTTTTACGAGGCAAACCGTTCCTCGGCATGCACTTTATTTTTTTGATAATTTTGTCGAATCCAGAACAGCCCCATATAATGAATACCATAAAATACTAACATAAATATGTATAAAGCATTAACCATCTAAGTATTACAAAAAAAAATAAACTTGTCTATAAAATATTTTAAAAAGCATTTAAACTTTGAAAGTTATTTTAATATTTTTTAGATTTATGAATTTTAAAATGGAGCAACGCGTGGATATCATTAAAAAAATAGAAAATCAAATCAAAAAAAACATTATTTTAATATATATGAAAGGAACGCCAGAAGCTCCTAGCTGCGGATTTTCTGCTCAAGCTGTGCAAGCTTTATCGGTATGTGGAGAAAAATTTGCATATGTAGATATTTTGGAAAATGAAGATATTAGGAGAGAATTACCTAAGTATGCGAATTGGCCTACATTTCCTCAGTTATGGGTAGATGGTGAACTTATAGGAGGTTGTAGTATTATAATGGAAATGTTGCAAGATGGAGAGTTACAGAAGATAATATCTAAAGCAGTTAACAAGCATAAAAATAATGTTTAATTTATCCTATTAGCTTAATAAAAGATATGATATCTAATAATAGATTTATTATTAATATCATATCTTTTGATAATTTTTAAAGATTATTATGATTTTGAGAAGAGCTATTTTTTTTATTCACCGGCCACCCACCTAAGTATTTCCAACGATTAACTAGCTCACAAAAAAGATTTGCAGTTTGTAACGTATCGTAGAGAGCAGAATGAGCTTGGTTATTATCAAATTTTAATCCAATGGCTTTACATGCCTTTGCTAAAACTGTTTCTCCAACTACTAACGCGCTTAATGTTGCAGTATCAAATGTAACAAATGGATGAAAAGGGTTTTGTTTAATTTGAACTCTTTGTATTGCAGACATTAGAAAATTATGATCAAAACTAGCATTATGCGCAACTACAATACCTTTTTTGCAGCCTTCTATTTTTATTCCTTTGTTTACTACATCTAATATTGATTTAATAGCTAATTTTTCACTAATAGCACCACGTAATGGATTAAATGGATCAATTTTATTAAACGCAATCGCATCAGAATTAATAATAGAGCCTTTAAAAGGTATAATATGAAAGTGAAGTGTATTTTCTATATGTAACCATCCTAATTTATCCATTTTTAATGTTATTAATGCAATTTCTAATAATGCATCAGTTTTTGGATTAAAACCAGCTGTTTCAATATCAATAACAACAGGATAAAAATTACGAAACCGATTACTTAATAAATTAAATTCTTGCGTTATAGACATTTACATCTCATTTAAAAAAACTGTTATTTTTATTGAAAAAAATTGATTTTTTAATTTTTATATTTTTAAAATACCATTTTATATATTTATTATCATTCTTGTTTATTACGCAATAATTGTACTATAATTTAATACAAAATTTAAAATGAAATTTTTTAATTTAATTTTTATATAAACTATACGTTACAATAGGAAAAAAAAATGACTTATCTTTTACCTTCTATGCCTTATTCATATGATGCATTAGAGCCTTATTTTGATGAGGAAACAATGAAAATTCATCACACAAAACATCATCAAAATTACATTAACAACACTAATGCTATTTTAGAAAATACAGCTTTTTCTTCTCTTTCAATTGAAGAGCTAATGTCTATATTTAATGAAATCAGTTTAGAAAATAAAATCGTATTGCGTAATAATGCTGGCGGACATATAAATCATTGTTTTTTTTGGGAATCTTTAAAAGCTAATACATTATTAAATAGAAATATAAAATTAGAATTAGAAAAAAGTTTTGGAACTTTTGAATCTTTTAAAAAGCAATTTGAAGAAATTGCTATGAAACATTTTGGTTCAGGTTGGGTTTGGTTAGTGAATCAAGATGGAAAGTTAAATATAGTATCTACTTCTAATCAAGATAATCCATTAATGGGAAAGTTAATATCTAATACTTATGGTGATCCTATTTTAGGTTTAGATATTTGGGAGCATGCATATTATTTAAAATATCAAAACAGAAAACTAGATTATGTTAAAGCATTTTGGAATGTAGTCAATTGGGATAAAATAGATAGTCGTTTACAAAGATAAAATTTTTATTAATTACGTTTTTTAACAAATAAAATATTTAAATTTATATTTTAAAACATATAATATTCAATATTATATGTTTTAATAAAATATTAAAGGATTATTTTTTGAGTATTATTAAAATGATTACAGGGTTATCTAATCCTAAAAATAAATATCATAATACACGTCACAACCTAGGTTCTTGGTATATTTATGCTTTAGCAAAAAAATTAAATATATTATTAAAAGAAGAAAAAAAATTTTTTGGTTTTATTGCTTCTGTCAATATACACTCTAATAATATTCGTTTGTTTATACCTAATATTTTTATGAATTTTAATGGTAGCGCGATATATAAAGTAGCTTCTTTTTATAATATTAATTTAAATGAAATATTAGTAGCGCATGATGATTTGGATTTAGAGTGTGGAAAATCAAAGATGAAATATAGTTATGGGCATAGTGGTCATAATGGTTTAAGAAGTGTTATCAATTATTTTAACAAAAAAATAAATTTTTATAGATTTAGAATTGGTATTAGTCGACCAAAAAATAAAAAAGAAATATCATCTTTTGTGCTTTCAGACCCTACAATTGAAGAAGTGAATTTAATTGATATATCTATTCAGTATGCTGTAAGAGAAACACTGATATTATTAAATAATATTTCTAATTAGATAAAAAATTTTTTATTATTTGCATCTAGAATAAAATTATTTATTTTAAGGTATATAAAAGTATGGGTTTTAAATGTGGTATTATAGGGCTTCCAAATGTAGGTAAATCTACTTTATTTAATGCTTTAACTAAAGGGAATTCTGCTGTTGCAAATTTTCCATTTTGTACTATTAAACCAAATATTGGAATAGTTTCAGTACCCGATACTCGTATCCATGAGCTTTCTAAAATTATTTCCGCAAAAAAGATAGTACATGCATATATAGAATTTGTAGACATTGCTGGTTTAGTTAAAGGAGCATCTAAAGGTGAAGGTTTAGGAAATCAATTTTTAAGTAATATTCGAGATACTCAAGCTATTGCACATGTCGTGCGTTGTTTTAAAGACGACAATATTAGTCATGTTTATAATGATGTTAAACCTAAAAATGATGTAGATATAATTAATTCTGAACTGATATTATCTGACTTTAATACTTGTGAAAGATCTATATTAAGACTAAAAAAGAATTTAAAATACAATACTAAAGAAACAGAAAAAAAATTAATTGTTTTAAATAAATGTATGAATCATTTAAAAAATTTTTTAATGTTAAAAACTTTGAAATTAAATGAAACAGAAAAAAACATAATTAATGATTTTCGTTTTTTAACTTTAAAACCAACGATGTATATTGCAAATATTAATGAAGATAAAAAATCTTTAACTTTTTTAAATGAATTAAATGAAATAGCAAAACAAGATAATTCTTTAGTTATTCCAATTTTTTCTAATTTAGAATTAGATTTAATTAAAATGAATAAAAAAGATCAAAAAGATTTTATGAAAGCTTTTAATATAGTAGATTTAGGATTAAATAAAATCATTAACTGTGGTTATAAAATACTTGATTTAATAACTTTTTTTACAGTTGGTACCAAAGAAATTCATGCTTGGCCTATATCTAATGGTAGCACAAGTATTCAGGCTGCTCATAAAATTCACAGTGACTTTAGTAAAGGTTTTATTCGTGCTCAAATTATTCAGTATTTAGATTTTATTCAATATAAAAGCGAAGTAAAAGTTAAAGAAGTAGGTAAATTTAGGATCGAAGGAAAAGATTATAAAATTCAAGATGGAGATATTGTTAATTTTTTATTTAATGTTTAAAACAATTTAATCATTTGCAAAGCTTATGATATTTTTCAATTTATTTTTTTCTTTAGAGAGGAAAATTATCCTCTCTAACTCTTTATTTTTTCAATAAAAATTTTTTCAATTTATTAAAATCTGGATTTATATTGTGAGATAATAATGGTAAATTAACTCTATATTTAATTTCATCTGGTAAGGTAATATTATTTTTTAAAATTTTTTCAACAGTATCTTTAAATTTAGATGGATGAGCTGTTCCTAAAAATAAACCGTATTCATCTTTTTCTAGTTGGTTGTTTAACAAGCGATATGCAATTGCAGCATGTGGTTCAGAGGTGTATCCTAATTTGAAAAGTTCTTTTATTGCTTCTTTAGTACTATGATCTGAAACGCTTCCAAATCTTAAATCATTTAAATTCCAATTGTTTCTACGAAATAATTCTTCTATTCTTGGCCAATTATTTGGCTGGCTAATATCCATGGCATTAGAAATCGTAGATATAGTTTTCTTAGGTTTCCATTGTTTACTTTTTAAAAATCTTGGAACAGTATCATTTTCATTGGTACACGCTATAAAAGATTTAATTGGTAAACCAAGAGATTTTGCCAATAGTCCCGCTGTTAAATTTCCAAAATTTCCACATGGAACAGCGATAACTAAATTTTTTCGTTGTGTTTCTGAAATCAATGAAAAAGCTTCAAAATAATAACATATTTGTGCTAATAATCGACTTATATTGATAGAATTAGCAGAATTTAAACCTATTAATTCTTTTAATTTTTTATCATCAAAAGCTTTTTTTACTAAATCTTGACAATCGTCAAAGCTTCCATTAATCGATATAGTTGTTATATTTTCACCTAATGTACAAAATAATTGCTCTTGTAATAGACTGATTTTCCCCTTTGGGTATAAAATAATTACTCGAATATTTTTCATTTTATAAAACGCATGAGCAACTGCAGCACCAGTATCTCCTGACGTTGCAGTTAAAATAGTAAAAGATTCGTTTTCTTTTTTTAAAGAAAATATCATTTGAGCCATAAAACGGGCTCCAAAATCTTTAAATGCTAATGTTGGACCGTGAAATAATTCAAAGCAACTTATATTTTTTTTAATTGAGACTTTTAATGGTGTTTTAAATGAAAATGCTTTTTTTACATTTTTATATAATTTTGTTTTAGATATTTCACCATCAATAAACTTAGAAAGTATTTCGGTACTTCTTGTAATAAAATTCATTTTCAGAATTTCTGATAATTCAAAAGGTGTAATTTTTGGTATTTTTACTGGAAAAAACAATCCTTGCTGTTGTCCTAGACCAAGTTTTATAGCAGTTTCAAAATTAACTTGTTCATTGTGATTTTTTAAGTTATAAAGTTTCATTTATTATCCTATTTTTCGAACACCTTTTGCATCTATATAACAAATATAAACAAATCCTGTGTTGTTTTGTAGGTAGTTTCTTTCCAGCCATAAAGATATTTTTTTAGCAATTTCAATATCTTCTGAAATTGCAAAAATAGTTGGTCCCGAACCAGATATACCACAACTGATAGCTCCTAATTTTTTAATTTTTTCTTTGTTTTTAAAAAAATTAGGTAGTAATTTGCTGCGATATGGTTCCGCTATAAACTCTTTCATAGATCTTGCTGCTAAATTAGACTGTTCAGTATATGAGGCATGAATAAAACTAGCTAAACAACGACTATTTTTAACGCAAATATCTCTTGTATATTTTTTAGGTAAAATTTTTCTTGCTTCTGCAGTAGATAATTTTATTCCTGGCCAAGCCACTATCCATAACCAATTTTTAAAGTTTGGTATTTTTTGACTAATTATATCAGTATCTTCTAGTATTAATTGAAGGCCTCCAAAATAAGATGGTGCTACATTATCATAATGAATACTTCCCGATATTTCCCCTTCTACTTCGCCCATTAGCAATAGTAGATCTTTTGAATTTAATGGATTATTACAAGCTTCATTAATCGCAACTAAGGTAGCAACAACAGAGCAAGCACTAGATCCTAGTCCTGATCCAATTGGTAAATTTTTTTCTAGAATGATAGAAACTGGAATATTTTTTTTTATTACATTACAAAATTTAGACCAACATTTCCAGACAATATTTTGTTCATTATTTACCGGTAATTGATTGGAAAAAATTCCTTTATTAAACAGTTGAAATTCTTCTGATAGTTTTATTGTTATGCAATCACCTAATAAATCACCATTTATTGGTTTGATAGCTGCACCTAAAATATCAAATCCAACTCCAATATTACCAATAGAAGCTGGTGCGTAAATTTTAATCATTACTGTGCTCCACACTGACGTTTATAGTATTGTACGTAGTAGGTCGGAAAATACTCCAGAAGCAGTAACATTGTTACCAGCACCATATCCTCTTAATACAAGAGGAATCGGTTGATAATAATTTGTATAAAATGTCAGTGCATTTTCGCCATTTTTAACTTTATATAATGGATGATTGCTATTTATTGCTTCGATTTTTACTGAGCATTTCCCTCCTTGTTCTATTGTTCCAACAAAACGTAACACTTTGCCTAAGTTTCTTGCTTTTTTTACTTTTTCCGAAAAAGTAGAATCTATTTCTTTTAGTTTATATAAAAATTCTTCAGTATTTTTATATTTTTTAAAATACTCAGGTAATATCGGTTCTATTTCAATATCTTCTAGCTCTATTTCATATCCCACTTCGCGTGCTAAAATTAACAACTTTCTAGCAACATCAATACCTGATAAATCATCGTATGGATTTGGTTCTGTAAAACCTAAATCTTTAGCTTTTTTAGTAGCATCTGATAATAAAACATTCTCTTCTAATTTACCAAATATAAAAGATAGAGACCCAGATAATACACCTTTAAAACAGATCAAATTATCACCTGTATAAAATAAATTTTGTAATGTTTGTATAACAGGTAATCCTGCTCCAACATTAGTTTCATATAAAAATTTTTTATTTTCTTGTAATGTAGTAGCTCTAATTTCATTATAATATTTTAATGAACTAGTATTAGCTTTTTTATTTGATGTAACAACATGAAATCCTTTCGAAAGAAAGTTAGTGTATTCTTTAGATAACATTTCATCAGAAGTACAATCAATTACAATAGAATTTACAAAATAATTATTTTTTAATAATTTATTTAAAATTTCAAGATTAAACTTTTCTTTTGATGCTTTAAAATATTTTTTCCAATTTTTTAATTCAATTGAATCATTTAAAAACAATATTTTTTTAGAGTTTGCAATAGCACGAATTTTAATTTCTATATTTTTATTTTTTAAAAAATTTTTTTGTTTTAATATTTGCGCAATTAATGATTTACCTACTCCGCCAATGCCAATTAAAAAAGCATTTATAATTTGTTTATTATGAAATAATTCATCATGAATAGTTTGTATACTTTGTAAAACGTTCTTTCTTTTGATTACTACTGACATAGAATGCGTTGAAGATCGTTGAGCAATGCCAAGAATGTTAATTTTAGATTTTCCTAAAGATGAAAAAATTTTTGAGGTAATATTATATTTTTGAAAAATATTTGAACCAACTATAGATAATATAGATAAATTTTTAATTATATTGATATCGCTGAACGATTTATCTTTTGATTCTAATTGATATAATTTATTTAGTAATAATAACGCTTTTCGTGTATCTTTTTCTGAAATACAAAAATTAAAATTATTTTTTGATGATTGAGTAATTAATATAATGTTAATATTTTCTTTTTTAAATAAATTTAATATAATTGAAATTAGATTGTCATTCTGTTGCGTCAAGTTACTAGGTATGGCAAACATTACAATGTCATCTAGATTAGTTATGCCCTTAAGAATATTTACGTCATAATTGTTTTTTTTACAAATTAATGTACCTTTAGATTTAATATTAAAAGTATTTTTAATAATACATGGTATATTAAAATCTTTAAGCGGCTTAATGGTACGTGGATGCAATACCTTTGCTCCAAAATAAGATAGTTCTATTGCTTCCTCATATGATATTGATTTTAATAAACAAGTATTAAATATTTTTTTCGGATCTGAAGTAAAAACACCGTCAACATCTGTCCATATTTCACATAAATTTGCATTTAAACAACAAGCTAATATTGCTGCAGAATAATCTGATCCATTACGCCCTAATATTACTAATTCGCCTTTCTCATTTCCTGCAATAAAACCTGCCATTAAAATAATGTGATTATTTTTTATATTTATTTTACTAATACATTTTTTAGATTTTTGTATATCAACTGTAGAATTTAAAAAACTTCCTTTAGCTATAATATTTTTAACAGGATCTATAATATCCACTAAATGAGATCGTGATATTAATATATTTTTCATAATCTCAATGGAAAGTATTTCTCCACGAGACATTATAATGGATTGTATATGTTCAGGGTATTTCTTTAATGATGTGAAATTATATATAATTTTTCTTAATTGATTAAATTCTTTTTTAATTATTTCTTTTGTTTCTTCATATAAAAAGCAAGATTGTATTTTTTTGATATTTTTTATAATGTTAATAAATATATTTTCTGCAAGTTCAGTTTGTTCTAATACTTGATTGATGTTAATATCGTTTTCGACAATATTCACTAGATAGTTGGTTATTTTAGCTGGAGCAGAAAGAACTATTGCAACTTGCTCATGATTTTTATTTTTTTCTATAATATCAGATGCATATAAAAATTTTTCTGCATCAGCTAATGAAGTTCCGCCGAATTTTAATAGTTTCATATTTTATGAATCCTTAAATTTATTTCATAAAAAATTTATATTATTTATAATTAATTTTTTATTAAAATATATTACTCCTAAATTATATATAAGTTCATTTATAGCAAACTAGAATAGTGATTCTATTAAGATAAGATTATAAATAGATATTAATATTCTCCTGTAATACCTTAAAAGGTAAAATTAATAAATGTTCAAAGTAATTTAATTGTTTTATTAGGTAGTTTTTAATAAGAATTAGATTTGTAATTGAAAATATATTTAAATTTTTTATTGTTAGTATAACTTATATGTTTTTAATTTTATCATAAATTTAGTTTATTTTTTTTAAATAATATTAGATAAATAATTTATCATTATGAATTTTTTTTATTTATGATCTTATTCTGAATAATAATGTTTTTATTAAGGATTTATATTGATGTTTTAAAAGTGTTTATTTTAAAATGTAGAATAAAATAAAATAATTATATGTAGTATTATTAGTATTATAATAATTTTTATAACATAATGATTATTATCATTGCAATAGTTAAAAAATAAATATTTAATTTTCAATTTCATATTGAAATCTTTTATTATAAATACTTTTATTTTAAATACAGATCAATTATTTGATTTTTAGTATAATAAAATTTAATTTAAATTAAAAACTTAGTTAATATTATGAAACATACTATTAAAGTAATTTTTTCTAAAGAAGAATTAGGTGTTCGTGTACGTGAATTAGGAGAAGAAATTACGAAAAAATACAGAAATAGTGAAAATAAAATGATATTAATTGCTTTATTGCGTGGTTCATTTGTGTTTATAGCAGATTTGTGTCGCAATATTCAAATTGAGCATGAAGTTGATTTTATGACTACTTCTAGTTATGGACGTGGAATTGTATC
This sequence comes from Buchnera aphidicola (Aphis gossypii), assembly GCF_013394915.1. Taxonomy (NCBI): domain Bacteria; kingdom Pseudomonadati; phylum Pseudomonadota; class Gammaproteobacteria; order Enterobacterales; family Erwiniaceae; genus Buchnera; species Buchnera aphidicola. Next base: position 249,077 of record NZ_CP056771.1, read on the forward strand.
TAGTGGAGATGTGAAAATTATAAAAGATTTAGATGAAGATATTTACAATAAAAATGTATTAATTGTTGAAGATATTATTGACTCTGGAAAAACTTTGAGTAAAGTGTTAGGCATTTTAAAATTAAGAAATCCAAAATCTTTATCAATTTGCACACTTTTAGATAAACCTGAATGTCGCGAGGTAAACATTCATGTTGATTTTATAGGTTTCTCTATACCTGATGAATTTATGGTTGGATATGGAATAGATTATGCTCAATGTTATCGTTATTTACCATATATTGGAAAAGTAGTATTTCAGAAATAAAAAAATTTTTTAATTCAGTAATATAAACTTTTCATTATCAATGAGTCGAGTTTTACCTAACCACACAGACGCAAGAATGATGTTATTTTTGCTTTTTTTAGAGAAAACATCTAACGTTTCAGAATTGTATACATCAAATATATCAACTAGAAATCCTTTTTTCCTCAGAGATATTTTTGAAGAACAAATTATTTCATATATTTTTTTACCATTATTTTGTATAATAATATTGATTGTTTTTTTTATAATTTTGTATAAAAAAGGTGCTTTCTTGAATTCTAAATCATTTAAATGTTTATTTCTCGAGCTAAAAGCTAATCCGTTTTCCAAGCGAACTGTAGGTACGCTAATTATATTTATTGGATAATTTAATTCTTTAACAAGAGTTTTTACGATCAATAATTGTTGATAATCTTTTTCTCCAAAAAATGAAAAGTGTGGCTGTATTAAGTTAAATAGTTTCCCAATTATTGTTGTTACCCCTGTAAAATGTCCAGGTCGTGATTTTCCTTCAATAGTTTTAGATAGCTTAGGAACGTCTATATATGTATGCATTTTTATACCATCTGGATAAACTTCAGATATATCAGGTGCGAATAAAATATCTATTTTTTCTTTCTTCAATATTAGACAATCTTCTAGAAAAGTTTGAGGATATTTTTTTAAATCTAATGCACTATCAAATTGTATAGGATTAACAAAAATACTTACAATAACAATATCCGCATATTTTTTAGCTAGTAAAATTAATTTTATATGGCCTTTATGTAAATTGCCCATAGTAGGAACTAATCCTATTTTCTTTTGTTTTTTTTTAAAAAATTGAATTTTTTTATATAAAGAATCTATTGTTTTTATTATGTGCATAATGCTCTCATTTCTTAATATTTGAACTTTTTAAAAACTATGTTTTTTATCAGGGAAAATACCTTGTTTAACGGAATGAATATACGCCTTAATTGCATTTTGAATACTGCCGTTATTTAAAAGAAAATTTTTTGTGAATTTTAATTTTTTTCCTTCAGTAATTCCTAATAAATCCTGCATTACTAGTATTTGTCCGTCGGTGTGATTTCCAGCTCCTATTCCAATTACAGGGATAGATAATCTTTCGGTTATTTTTTTTGATAATATTGCAGGCACGCATTCTAATACTAGCATTTTAATTCCTGCTTCTTCCAGTGATAAAGCTTCTTCTATAATTTTGTTTGCACCTTTTTCAGTTTTTCCTTGAATTTTATACCCACTCAAAAAGTTTATATATTGCGGTGTTAGCCCTATATGTCCGCATACTAATATTGAATGATTCGATAATTCTTTAACAATATGAACTAAATTTTTTCCGCCTTCTATTTTAACCATATTAGCACCGGATTGAATAATTTTAGAAGTATTTTTTAGTGCTTGGCTAATTTCATAATAAGACATAAATGGTAAATCAGATATTAAAAAAACATTTGGCGCACCTTTTCTAACTGCTTTTGTATGGTATTCGATGTTTTTAACTGTAACAGGTATTGTTGAATCATGACCTTGAATTGTCATACCAAGAGAATCTCCGACAAGTATAACTGGAATTCCTGCGTTTTCAAATAATCTAGCAAAGCTAAAGTCATATGCTGTGATTGCTGCGAATTTATTTTTTTTGTTTTTCCAGTTTTGTAATGTAGAAATATTAATATATGTCATATTAGACCTAAGTTTTAAAAGTAAATGTAAATATAAATAAATTGAAAAGGATACTCGAGATAATTTGATATATCAATCGAATATCCTATTCTATATATACTAACCAGCCATTTGTTTTTCTCTGATTTCTGCCAATGTTTTACAATCAATACATAAACTTGCAGTTGGTCTGGCTTCTAATCGACGTATTCCAATCTCAATTCCGCAAGAATTGCAATAACCAAAATCATTATTTTTTATTTTTTTTAAAGTAATTTCAATTTTTTTAATCAATTTTCGACTTCTATCTCGGTTTCGTAATTCTAAGCTAAATTCTTCTTCTTGCGCTGCTCTATCAATAGGATCTGGAAAATTAGTCGATTTATCTTGTATATAAAGTAAAGTATGATTAACTTCAAATTTTAATTGATGTTTCCATGTTTCAAGAATTTTTTTAAAGTGTAACATTTGACTTTTATTCATATATTGTTCATCTGTTTTTTTTTGATAAGGTTTTAGCCCAGCGATAGAAAGAACATTCAAAGAAGATTTTTTTTTTTGTTTTTCTTTTTCCATAATTTTTTCCAATTAAAAATTTTAGTTTAAAATGCAAAAGATATTATTCTTTTTTTCAGTAAGTATATATTATAAATAATTTATAAATATTTTATATGTAATATGTTTTATTTTTTTGTAAATGTTTTTTTAATAAGTAGAATATTTTTTAGAAATTATTTAATCTTGATTTTAACACAAACTTTAATTAAACATCTTTTTATAAAATTATAGATTTATAGATTAAAATTTACTTGAACTACTGATATATGAAAAGGATGATTTCAAATGATAGAGAAAGAAATAAAAAAATTTGCTTTAGGAGTAGAATATGATGGAGAATATTACCATGGTTGGCAACGTCAAAAAAATTGTGATTCTGTCCAAGAAGAGATAGAGCGGTGTTTATCTAAAATTGCGAATCATAAAGTACATGTTGTTTGTGCTGGAAGAACTGACGCTGGTGTGCACAGCATAGGACAAGTTATTCATTTTGAAACTGTTTCTATTAGAAGCAAACATGCTTGGACAGTAGGGGTGAATACTTATTTGTCTAAAAATATTTCAATAAAATGGGCTTTAGAAGTTCCTAGTCATTTTCATGCTCGCCATAGCGCTATTAAACGAAGTTATCGATATTTAATTTATAATTCTATTTGCCGTTCTAGTATTTTATATAAAAAATCGAGTCATGTTTATAAAAAGTTAAACATTTTGAAAATGCACTCTGAAGCACAGTGTTTATTAGGTAATCATAATTTTTCTTCTTTTCGAGCATTAGGTTGTCAATCTGATTCAGCTCAAAGAGAAATTAAAAAAATTAATGTTTATTCTGTTAATGATTTTGTTGTTATTGATATCACAGCAAATTCTTTTTTATATCATATGGTTCGCAATATTGTTGGTTCTTTAATACAAATTAACTTCATAAAAAAAGAAAATATGATGAAAAACTTATTAAAAAAAAAAAATCGAAGTTATGCGGGACCTACTGCTCCAGCTAAAGGTTTATATTTATTATCCGTTCAGTATCCAGACTATTTTAATTTACCAAAATTTAAAGATTTTTTATTAAAATATAATAATGATTTCTAAAGTAAAATATACTTGTAAAATTTGTATTAATTTTAAAAAATATATTTTTTAATATAAAATATTTAAATCAATAAAATTTTTAATATGCATGAATAAAAAAATAAAATCATCAAAAAATTTTCATTCTAACGTTGATTTTAATCATTTTTTGTGGTTTTTTTATACATTAAAATCAATTATTTGATAAATGTTAAAGTATAGAATTTTCCTGCTTTAATATATAGTTGAATAATAAATTTAGAACCAGGCAGTTTATTTTTTCAAAAAACTAAAATTTTTCTACAAAGTACAATATATAAAAAAGTTAATAGAATTATGTTACTTTTTGAATACAGTGTAAAAGATAAAAATATAGAATTTATATATCGTTTTTTAATTTGATAGATATTAATAAAAACGAACTTTATATAAGATTAGTTTTTAATAAAAATTCTTTATTAAAAACTCAAAATATTGAAAATAATGGTGATTTTAATTTTTTTCGATTAGAGCTAAAATTAATTAGCATACTAAACTCCTCTAAAAGGAATAACGTATTGTTCTTCGATTAAATATTATTCTATGGTGTTAATTGAAACGTTATTAGCAATTGAAGATAGAAATTTTTATAACAATGACGGTATTAATACATCATCTATTATGAGTTCTATATTAGTTAGTATTGTAGCAAAAAAATATAAAAAGGTGGTACTGTAAACCAACCGTTAGTTAAAATCTTTTTTTGACAAATGCTTGTTCGGTATGGAGAAAAATAAACGAAATGTATATGGTGTTAATTTTAGATTCGTTTTATAAGAAAGATTGTATTTTAGAGTCATATTTAAATGCAGTCTATTTATGGCAAGATGGTGATGAACAGATTCAAGGTTTTTCACTTGCTAGTCTTTATTGTTGTGGCCTACCAATTGATAAATTAAATTTGGATCAATATGTTTTAATAGTTGATATGGTTAAAAGTGCTTCTTTATATATTTCTTGGCGCAATCTAAAACTAGATTTGAATAGAAGAAATTTAGTTTTATTAAATTTTTATCATCAAGACGTAATTGAAAAAAAAACTTATTTACAATTGTTTAAAAGACCTTTAAAATTTTTTATTTTAGAAAATTCAAACTTTTTACAACTTTTTCAAATAGAAGTAAAAGAAAAATTAAAAAATCAAGATAAAACCTTATCAGATTTAAGAATATTCACTACTTTAGAGAATTTATTTCACAATTTCTTTGGAAAAACTACAAAGGTAAGCATACCTGAATTAAAAAAGAAAAAAAAATTAAAAGATTTCGAGATTAAAACAATTATAGTAGATAAATCTATCGTTGATATCAATGCTCTAGTTAGTAGTTTTTATTTAATGCTATACGCTTATAAATGTGTTTTAAAAGTTCGTCGTTTTATTGATTTTTTATATAAACCATTGATTTACTTAAAATTTTTATTTAATCATAAAAAATATCATTTGAATATCTGGGTATCTAATTATCCTGTTTCAATTAATCTAGAAGATGATACATATTGTACACCTAAAAATAATAATTATCAGTTTAATAAACGAGTTTTTCTTTTAGATTCATTAACTCATTATATCAATATACCCATAGTTAATTTCATTTTATACAAAGGTTTAGATTCGTTGATAGAAAATTGGATTCATTTAGATTTTTCTAAGAAATATTTAAATCGTCTTTCTTCTATCTCACTAGGATCTATTAATTTAACACCTATTAAAAGCGCTCAAGATTTTCAAATTTCTTCAAACCAAGAATATAAGTCATTCTCATCTTTAGTAAGATTTATCATTTTTGATGATAAAAAGATACTATATCAAAGTTTAGTGCAATCTAAAAAAACAGTCTCTTCTAAAGCGTTATATTTAACAGTATATGCTATGCAAAAATTTATCACTTTTCGAACAGATAAATTTTTAGATGATTTATTTGAAAATTTATCTTTAACTAGAAAAACTGGTATTACAAATAATTTAGTAAATAGTTGGTTTGTATGAATAATAATAAAAAATTATTCCACAAAAAACGATAAACATACAGAATCGAGACCAATATGGTTTTAAATACTCAGAATTTACATAATAAAAACATACTTAATAATACTAGGAAAATAGTAAGTATAAAAAAATTTTTTGTTTTAAATAAAATTATTTTTTATATACATTTACTTGTAATTTTTTTCAATTAATAAATATAGAATTTAATGAATGTTTTAAAATACATAAATTTATTTATTATAAATTATATAAAAATTGCTAAATTAAAATAAAAATATAATTTGAGAAATATAATATGTTAATTAAATTTTTAAAGAAAATTTTTGGAAATTATAATGATCGTATTTTAAAAAAATACAATAAAATTGTTTCTGAAATTAATTATTTAGAAAAAACTTTCGAAAAATTTTCTGATATTCAGCTTAAAGAGAATACAAAATTATTTCAATTGCGATTAAAAAAAGGAGAATCTTTAAATAATTTATTAGTAGAATCTTTTGCTACTGTTCGAGAAGCAAGTAAACGTGTTTTCAACATGCGCCATTTTGACGTTCAAATTCTTGGCGGAATAGTTTTAAATAAACAATGTGTTGCAGAAATGCGAACAGGAGAAGGAAAGACTTTAACATCAACGCTTCCAGCTTATTTAAATGCTTTGTCTAAGAAAGGTGTACATATAGTTACGATGAATGATTATTTGGCGGAACGAGATGCTAAAAAAAACTCTTTATTATTTGAATTTCTTGGATTAACAGTAGGTTTAAATTTATCTGATATGTCTTTTTCTCAAAAAAAATACGCCTATTCTTGCGATATTACTTATGGTACAAATAATGAATATGGATTTGATTATTTGCGAGATAACATGGTTTTCTCTAATGAAGAGAGAGTTCAACGTAAATTGAATTATGCATTAATAGATGAAGTAGATTCTATTTTAATAGATGAAGCTAGAACACCTTTAATTATCTCAGGACCTTCAGAAGATAGTTCATTTTTATATCAAGAAATTAATAAAATAGTGCCATTATTAATTGCTCAAAAAAAAGAAGATTCTGATGATTTTCAAGGACAAGGTCACTTTTCAGTAGATGAAAAAGAAAAACAAATTTACTTAACTGAGAGGGGGTTAATTAAAATTGAAAAATTATTAATCAACAAAAAATTAATGAAGAGCAGTGAATCATTATATTCCTCTAATAACATCATACTAATGCATCATGTTATATCAGCTTTACGTGCTCATACATTATTTATTAGAGATGTAGATTATCTTGTAAAAAATCAAAGTGTCATAATCGTAGATGAACATACAGGAAGAACTATGCCAGGAAGGAGATGGTCAGATGGATTGCATCAAGCAATAGAAGCTAAAGAACAAGTTAATATAAAAAACGAAAATCAAACTTTAGCATCTATTACATTTCAAAATTATTTTCGTTTATACAAAAAAATAGCAGGTATGACAGGTACTGCAGAAACCGAAGCATTTGAATTCAGCTCTATTTATAATTTAGATACAATTGTTATACCTACGAATAAACCAATGATTAGGAAGGATATGCCTGATTCAGTTTATATGACTGAGAAAGAAAAAATACATGCTATTTTAAAAGATATTCAGATATGTGTTCAAAATAATCAGCCTGTTTTAGTCGGAACAGTATCTATTGAGAAATCTGAAATTATCTCGAAAAAGCTAAAGGATTTAAAAATTAAACATAATGTATTAAATGCAAAATTTCATGCAAAAGAAGCTGAAATTATAGCTCAGGCTGGAAAAGCTAAATCGGTTACGATTGCTACTAATATGGCTGGAAGAGGTACTGATATAGTTTTAGGTGGTAGTATAGATTTTCAATTGAACAAAAAAATGTCTTTGCAAGAAGTTAAAAAAGCACAAATAAGATGGAAAAAAGAACATGACTTAGTTGTATCGTCTGGTGGTTTACATATTATTGGTACTGAGCGCCATGAATCACGTCGCATTGATAATCAATTAAGAGGGCGATCCGGTCGACAAGGAGATAGTGGTTCTTCTCGTTTTTATTTATCTATGGAAGATTCGTTAATGAGAATTTTTATATCCGAAAAAATTATTAATATGATGCGGAAATTAGGACTTTCTAAAAATGAGGCTATCGAACATCCTTGGGTTACTAAAGCAATTGAAAATGCTCAAAAAAAAGTAGAAAACAGAAATTTTGATATCAGAAAACAATTATTAGAATATGATGATGTTTATAATGAACAACGTCGTATAATTTATGCTCAACGTAATAAGTTAATTAATTCAGAAAATATAAAAAGGATTATTAATGATATTTTAATAGATGTATTAAGTTCTATTATAAAAAAACACATTAATAAAAAAGTTGGGAAAAATAATTGGAAAGTTTTGGATTTAGAAAATAAATTAAACATTGAATTCAATATATATATATCTATTTCAGATTGGATAAACAAAGACTCTAATTTAACTGTCGATAGCATTATAGAGAAAGTTGTCAACATTGCGAAAAAAAATTATGAAGATAAAGAAATTTTAATAGGCGGTTCTAATGTTAGAATTATAGAAAAAGCTATTATGTTGGAAACGTTAGATGATCTTTGGAAAGATCATTTATCAGCCATGAATTATTTAAGACAAGGAATTCATCTTCGTGGTTATGCGCAAAAAGATCCTAAACAAGAATATAAAAGAGAATCTTTTAATATGTTTTCTAGCATGTTAGAATTTCTTAAATATGAAGTTATATCTTTTCTTAGTAAATTAAATGTATCCGATGCAAAAAAATATTTTAATTTTAAAAAAAATTCAGATAAATCATTAGATGATGTTAAAATTGGAAGGAATACATTATGTTTTTGTGGTTCTAATAAAAAGTATAAATATTGTCATGGTATTATATAATTGTATAATATAGATATATTATTTTAATTTATATTATATTTTATGAATTATAAAAAAGTAGCAATTGGAATTATTTTAAAAAAAAAAATTTATATTACTAAAGCAAATAAAATGAAATATAAGAAAAATATTTGGGAATTTCCCGGTGGAAAAATAAAAAAAAATGAAAATATTATATGCGGGTTAAAACGTGAATTATTAGAAGAAGTAGGAATAAAAATATTAAAATTTCAACTTTTTCAAGTCAAAAAACTTTTTTTTAAGAAAATTAAATTATATTTTTTTATAATTAAAAAATGGCAAGGTAGACCATTTAGCCAAGAAGGTTATAATTATATCTGGATTGATTTGAAAAGATTAAAATTTAAAAAGTTTCCAACTGCTAATTTTATTGTAATAAAAAAATTAAAAACACTGAGTAAATATTGATATTAACTAGTATAATTTAGTTAAATAATTTTTCTTAAAAATTGGTGTTTTATAATTTTTTAGTTTATATTTATTAAATAAATATGTATAAAAATAGTTTAAATAATAAACATATTGATCCAACGTTTTTATGTTTTTATTCCCATTTAAAATAATATCATCTGAAATTAAAATTCTTTTATTTCTATTAGTTTGTTGGTAAATTATTTTTTTTGCTTGATATAAGCTAATTTTATCTCTTATCATTATGCGTTTTATTTGAGTTTTTACAGGTGCATCAACTAAAAGAACTCGATCTGCTATTTTATCTAGTTTCTTTTCAATCAGCAATGGAACGACCCATAAACACCAAATGGAATTTACAGATTTTATTTGTTTTTTGCTTTCTTTATAAATTTCAGGAATTAATATATTTTCTAACCATAATTTAGTTTGTTTATCGTGAAAAACATATTTTCTAAGTAGTTTTCGATTTATTGACTGATTTGAATTTAATATGCTATTTCCAAATTTTTTTTTAATAGAATTAAATATTTTTATATTTTTTTCTATTATTTTTTTTCCAATAATATCAGTATCAATGATATTTATACCTATTTTTTTGAAGCTATTAGAAATAGTAGTTTTTCCGCTACCAATGCCTCCAGTAAGTGCTACAATATAAGTCATAATTATTTTTTATTTAAATTATTTTTAGTATATAAAATATTTATTATTTTAATTAAAATATACAATATTTCAATAATAACATCTAATATTTAACAATATTATGTTATATGTTCTATACATAATGATTTTTAGGAAATCAATTAAATGCGCATAGAAGAAGATATTAAATTAGGTTTTAAGGATGTTTTAATCAGACCTAAGCGGTCTATTTTAAAAAGTCGTTCTGAAGTTGATCTTATTCGCTCTTTTACTTTTAAGTATGCTCATAATAAATGGTCTGGTATTCCGATTATCGCTGCAAATATGGATACAATTGGAACATTTGAAATGGCTTTTTCTTTGTCAAGTTTTAAGATTTTAACTGCGATACATAAATATTATTCCTTTGATGAATGGAAAGTGTTTGTGAGTAAATCAACAGAAAAAACACTTGAACATGTCATTGTATCAATTGGAACATCTGATTTAGATTTTTTAAAAATTCAAAAAATTTTATCATTATCTTCTAAATTGAAATATATTTGTATTGATGTTGCTAATGGTTATTCTGAATACTTTGTTTCTTTTTTAAAAAAAGTAAGAGATGCATATCCCAATGCAATTATTTGTGCTGGAAATGTCGTTACTGGAGAAATGGTTGAAGAACTAATTTTATCCGGAGCCGATATAGTTAAAGTTGGTATTGGACCAGGATCAGTTTGTACTACAAGAATAAAAACAGGTGTAGGTTATCCTCAACTTTCAGCCATTATAGAGTGTGCGGATGCTGCACATGGATTGAATGGTCAAATTATTAGTGACGGTGGATGTATTGTTTCTGGTGACATTGCAAAAGCTTTTGGAGGTGGATCAGATTTTGTAATGTTGGGAGGTATGTTATCAGGACATTATCAATGTGCAGGAAAAATTATTAAAGAAAATTTAAAAAAATTCATGTTGTTTTATGGTATGAGTTCTACTTCAGCCATGAAGCGTTATTCAGGGAAGATAAGAGGATATCGTGCTTCAGAAGGTAAAATAGTGAAAATACCTTTTCGTGGAAATGTTGATATAACTGTACGAGATATTTTAGGGGGCCTTCGATCTGCTTGTACTTATGTAGGTGCTCAAAAATTAAAAGAGTTAACTAAGAGAACTACTTTTATAAGAGTAAATGAGCAAGAAAACCGTGTTTTTAATGATTTTACATATTGATATCAATTATATATCATTTTAAAAAATTTAAAATAATAAAATCAATAAAATTAATTATTTATAGTTGATTTTGTTGATTTTTTTTATAAATTAATAATTCATTACTTGTAAAATAGACAAAATTTTTTTTAGAAAAATTTTATTATGTCTTCAGTAATAATTCATTTAATATTTTTAATTTAAATTTTATTATTAAAAATAATATATAAGGAACTTGTACCATGTCAGAAAATTTATATGATGACGTGGATCCAATTGAAACTAATGATTGGGTACAATCAATTGAATCTGTTATCCAAAAAGAAGGTATTAGAAGAGCTCGTTTTTTAATTGAAAAAATTTTAGAACGATCTCAAATAAATAAATCAGATTTTTTTAAATGTTTTTTTACTAGTAATTATATTAATACTATAAACGAGCAAGATGAAATTGAATACCCCGGGGATTTAATTCTAGAAAAAAAAATTCGTTCTGCCATTCGATGGAATGCTATTATGATGGTATTGCGTGCATCAAAAAAAAATTTAGAATTAGGCGGTCATTTATCGTCTTTTCAATCATCCGCTACTATATACGAAGTTTGTTTTAATCATTTTTTTCGCGCTAAAAATCATTATGATGGAGGTGATTTAGTATATTTTCAAGGTCATATTTCTCCTGGAATTTATGCACGATCATTTTTAGAAGGACGTTTATCTATAAAACAAATTGATAATTTTAGACAAGAAGTTGATGGAAATGGATTATCTTCTTATCCTCATCCTAAATTAATGCCTAATTTTTGGCAATTTCCCACTGTTTCCATGGGACTTGGTCCTTTATTTTCTATTTACCAAGCTAAATTTTTAAAATATCTTCATAATCGAGATTTAAAAAATACTTCTAAACAAACAGTTTATGCTTTTTTAGGTGATGGTGAAATGGATGAACCAGAATCTAAAGGAGCTATCTCTATTGCGGCTCGTGAAAAACTAGACAATTTAATTTTTATAATTAATTGTAATTTACAAAGATTAGATGGACCAGTTGTAGGAAATGGTAAAATTATAAATGAATTAGAAAGTTTTTTTTATGGAGCAGGATGGAAAGTAATCAAGGTAATTTGGGGTGGGAAATGGGACATTTTATTAAAAAAAGATAAAACTGGAAAGTTAATTCAATTAATGAATGAAACAATAGATGGTGATTATCAAACATTTAAATCTAAAAATGGCGCTTATGTTAGAAAGTATTTTTTTGGAAAATATAAAGAGACATTAGAATTAGTTGAAAATATGACAGATGAAGAGATATGGAGTTTAAATCGAGGTGGTCATGATCCTAAAAAAATGTTTAATGCAATAGTACAAGCAAAAAAAACTAAAGGAAAACCTACAGTTATTTTAGCGCATACTATAAAAGGGTATGGTATGGGCATGATTGCTGAGGGTAAAAATATTGCGCATCAAATAAAAAAGATAAATATGAATGGGATTATGTATATTAGAAATCGTTTTCACATTCCTATATCTGATAAAGAAGTAGAAAAATTACCTTATATTACTTTTGAAAAAAATTCTAAAGAATATTGCTATATGCAGAATCAAAGAAAAAAATTAGGCGGTTATATTCCTTTTCGTTTATCTAGATTTACTCAAAAATTAAATCTTCCAGATTTAACAGATTTTAAATCGTTGTTAGAAGAACAAAATAAACACATTTCCACTACAATAGCTTTTGTTCGAGTCTTGAATTTAATTTTAAAAAATGATTCTATTAAACATTTAATTGTACCTATTATTGCTGATGAAGCGCGTACTTTTGGAATGGAAGGTTTATTTAGAAAAATTGGAATTTATAGTCCTAATGGACAAAAATATGTTCCCCAAGATCGTGAACAATTAGCATATTATAAAGAAGAGAAAAAAGGACAAATATTGCAAGAGGGAATTAATGAATTAGGAGCCGCTTCATCTTGGCTTGCTGCTGCAACTTCCTATAGTACTAATGATTTTCCTATGATTCCTTTTTATATTTATTATTCAATATTTGGTTTTCAACGAATTGGTGATCTTTTTTGGGCTGCAGGTGATCAACAAGCAAGAGGTTTTTTAATCGGTGGCACATCTGGAAGAACAACTTTAAATGGTGAAGGTTTACAACATGAAGATGGCCATAGTCATATACAGTCTTTAACAATACCAAATTGTATTTCTTATGATCCTTCTTTTGCTTATGAGGTTGCAGTTATTATACAAGACGGGTTACGAAGAATGTACGGACCTATACAAGAAAATATATATTATTATATTACTACAATCAATGAAAATTATTACATGCCAGCTATGCCTAAAGGAATAGAAAAAGGAATTTGCAAAGGAATTTATAAATTAAAAACATTATATTCTACTCAATTAAAAATACAATTAATGGGTTCTGGAGCTATTTTACGTTGTATATGTGAAGCTGCTGAAATTTTATCTAATGATTATTCTATTACTACTGATATTTATAGTGTAACTTCTTTTACCGAATTAGCTAGAGATGGAGAAGAGTGTTTAAGGTGGAATATGTTGCATCCGAAAAAAGAAAAGAAAATTGCCTATATAAAAAAAGTTATGAATTCCGCTCCTGCTGTTGCAGCCACTGATTATATGAAATTGTTTGCAGAGCAAATACGTAATTATATTCCTTCAAAAGAGTATTTTGTATTAGGTACAGATGGTTTTGGGCGATCAGATAGCCGTGAAAAACTACGCAATCACTTTGAAGTTAGCGCCCATTATATAGTTTTAGCTGCTTTAAGTTTATTAGTAAAATCAAATCAAATGAATCAACAGGTAGTAGAAGATGCAATTATTAAATTTAATATCAATGCAGATAAAATTAATCCACGTTTAGCCTAAGAGGTGAGATAAAGTGCATATTGAAGTTAAAATGCCTGATGTTGGTTTAGATGAAGTAGAAGTAACAGAAATATTAGTGAAATTAGATGAAGAGGTAAAAATAGAACAAGGATTAATTACTGTTGAAGGTGATAAATCTTCTATGGAAATACCTTCTCCGATATCTGGAATTATAAAAAAAATAGATGTAAAAGTTGGAGATAAAGTTTCTACTGGTTCAGTTATAATGATTTTTATGACTAATCAAACAAATTCTATTAATCAAGAAAAAGAAAGTGTTGATACTTTTGAAATTAAAAAATCAACTATTAAAAAAGATATAATACATGCAACACCGTCTGTAAGAAGATTGGCACGTGAATTAAATATTAATTTAAGTGATGTTTTAGGTTCCGGAAGAAAAAATCGAATTTTAAAAGAAGATCTTGAATCCTACACAAAAAAATTTTTTCATGATGAATACAAATTAAAAGTGGAAAAGATCGAAATAAATCATTTACAAAGGAACGTTGGAAAAAATTTGTCTAATAATTGGATAAATATACCTCATGTCACGCAATTTGACGAAGTAAATATTACTACATTAGAAGAATTTCGTCAAAACTATAATAATGAAGAATGTAAAAAAAATATTGATTATAAGAACGTTACTATATTAGTTTTTGTTATAAAAGCAGTATCGCACGCACTATTAAAGTTTCCAATTTTTAATAGTTCTTTATCAAAAGATAAAAAAACAATTATTCTTAAAAAATACGTGAATATTGGTGTTGCTGTAGATGTTTCAAATGGATTACTAGTTCCGGTATTAAAAAATGTTAATAAAAAAAGTATTGTTCATTTATCATCTGAATTAATATTGATTTCTGACAAAGCTCGTAAAAATAAATTAGATCGATTAGATATAAAAGACAGTTGTTTTACAATTTCAAATTTAGGAAGTGTTGGAGGTTATTGGTTTACACCAATTATTAATTCTCCTGAAGTTGCAATTCTTGGAGTTTCAAGAGCAGTAATTAAACCAACTTGGGATGGCAAAAATTTTATTCCATCTTTAACCTTACCTTTATCTCTATCTTATGATCACCGCGTTATTAATGGGGTAGAGGCAGCTCGTTTTATTTGTTTTCTAAAAAAATTATTGTCTGATGTACGATTTTTAATTATGTAATTTTGTATAAATGAAGTATTTTTTTGCAACATTCATTATCAAAAGAGGTTTATATGCATCAAAAAATTCAAACAGAAGTAGTTGTTATAGGTTCAGGACCTGCTGGTTATTCCGCGGCTTTTAGATGTTCTGATTTGGGATTAGATACAGTTTTAATAGAACGTTATGACAAATTAGGTGGTGTTTGTTTAAATGTGGGATGTATTCCTTCAAAGTCTTTATTACATATAGCAAAAATTATTAAAGGCGCAAAAGATTTATCTAAATCAGGAATTTTTTTTAATGAACCTTCCATTGATATTAAAAAAATTCAAGATTGGAAAAAAAGTATTGTTAATAAACTTACAACTAGTTTGTATAATATAAGTAAAAAAAGAAATGTAAGATTTATTCAAGGTTTAGCTCATTTTGAAAGTGATCACAATATCATTGTAGAAAATAATGAGAATCAATTTGATATTTCTTTTAAAAATGCCATTATTGCTACTGGTTCGAACTCAATTAAAATGTCTTCATTAACAATACAAGATCATAGGATTTGGAATTCTACAGATGCTTTATTGTTAAGAAATATTCCAGATCGTTTTTTGATTATAGGAGGAGGAATTATTGGTTTAGAAATGGCTACAATATATAGTGCATTGGGATCAAATGTAGACATTGTAGATCGTTTTGATACCTTTTTGCCTTCAGTGGATAAAGACATCTCTGAAATGTATACAAAATCGATTAATAAAAGATTTAATCTATTTTTAAATACACATGTTACAAACGTAGAGCCTAAAGAAAATGGTTTAATTACTTCTATGTTAGTCAATAATATAAGTCATGATATTCGTTATGACAATATCCTAGTAGCGATCGGACGAAAACCTAACATTAAAAATTTAGCATTAAATAAAATTGGCATAAAATTGAATGATTTTGGTTTTATTGAAATAAATAACCAATTAAGAACTAATATACCTAATATTTATGCGATTGGTGATGTTACAGGTTTTCCAATGTTAGCTCATAAAGCTATTCACGAGTCACATATCGTTTCTGAAGTTATTGCTGGTAAAAATCATTTTTATGAACCTAAAGTAATACCATCTGTAGCTTATACTGATCCTGAAATTGCTTGGGTAGGTTTTAGCGAAAAAGATGCCATAAAGTCAGAAATAGATTATGAGGCTTCTGTTTTTCCTTGGAACTCTTCTGGAAGAGCACATGCATCAAATTGCACAATAGGCATGACAAAATTAATTTTTAATAAAAAAAATAAACAGTTAATTGGAGGTGCCATAGTAGGTGAAAATGCTGGCGAGTTAATCAATGAAATTACATTAGCAATTGAGATGGGATGTGATGCAGAGGATCTTTCCTTGACTATTCATGCTCATCCGACTTTAAGTGAATCAATTTGTTTAGCATCCGAAATTTTTCAAGGTACAATAACAGATTTATTAAATGTCAAAAAAAACAATTTTATATAATATTTAATATAATTCTTTTAGAACAAGAAAAGATTATAGAAATTATATTTCTATAATCTTTTCTTGTTCTAAAAGAATTATATTAAATATTAATTTTTTAGAAATGTATAAAATTGTTTTAATTTTATACTAGTTATATTACTGGAATATTTCTTCCATGATATATTTCTCTCATTTCTTTCCATAATAAATCTTCAATATATGAATGTTCTTTTTTTGATAAATCTTTAATACTAGTATTAAATAGATAATTTTGTAAATGAAATTCTCTTAATAGCATTCGAGTGTGAAAAATGTTTTCTTGATATACATTTACATCAACCATTTCATACATAGATTTAATATGATCAGACATAAAATTTTGAATAGAATTGATTTTATGATCAATAAAATGTTTCACTCCATCAACATCTCTAGTAAATCCTCTAACACGATATTCAATTGTTACTATATCTGATTCTAACTGATTAATGAGATAATTTAATGCATTAAGTGGAGATATTATACCACAGGTTGAAACTTCAATATCTGCTCGAAAAGTACAAATTCCGCTTTGGGGGTGGCTTTCTGGGTATGTATGGACACAGATATGACTTTTGTCTAGATGAGCTAAAACAGAAGACGAAATAATATTATTATTTTTTTTTTCAATATTGACTGTATCTAGATTTATCGGTTCCTCACATACTAATATAGTTACACTAGCGCCTTGTGGATCATAATCTTGATGAAATATATTTAGCACATTAGCACCAATAATTGAACATGTTTTTTTTAATATCTTTGTCAATCGGATAGCATTATATTGTTCATCAATATATGCAATATAGCTATTTCTTGAATTATTAGTATTTGCATAACAAATATCATAGATACAAAAACTTAGGCTTTTTGTTAAATTATTAAAGCCATATAATTTTAGTTTTTGCAATTTAATTACTCTCCTATGAAAGTATTTCTAACTTTCATCTAACGTATTGATTATATATTGAGGCAAAACAAAGCTGCTTATGTGTATTTGAGGGCTGTAATAATTAAAAATTAATTTTGTTTTTTTTATGCGAAATTTTAATTTTTCAAGATCAATCAAGCGTAGCTCTATATTATCAGACCCCCATGCAAATATCATTATCCCTCCATAATAACTAGGAATTGCTGCTTGATAGAAACTAGTATCATAAAAATATTTTTTTAAATTTTTATGAGTTGAAATAATTTCATTTTTTTGAAAAAAGGGAATGCCGTTTTGTGATACAAAAATTCCATTTTTTTTAAGAATTTTTTTACAATATAAATAAAACTTTGAAATAAATAAGTTTTTTCCAGGTCCAACTGGATCAGTTGAATCAGATATAATTAGATCAAATTTTTCATTAGTTTTTTTTACGAAAGATAAGCCGTCATCAATAATTAGTTTTAAACGAGGGTCTTCATATGCATTATTGCTATGTTTCGGAAAATATTTTTTACATAAATTAACAATGTTAACGTCAATTTCTACCATGGTAATATTTTTAATATTTTTATGCTTACATATTTCTCGTAATATACCTCCATCGCCCCCACCTATTATCAATACATCTTTTATATTTCCATGAGAAAATATAGGAACATGACTTAACATTTCATGATATATAAATTCATCTTTTTCTGTTGTTTGGACAATGTCATCTATAGTCATTATGTTGCCCATAACTGAATTATTAAATATTTTAATATCATGGTGTTTATTTTTTTTCTGATATAACATTGTATCAATTAAAAAATATTGCCCAAGATGACAATGAAGTTTTTCATGCCATATTTTGTTATTAATCATGGTATTTTTTACCTTTAAATATATTAATAATAAATTATTTAGTAATTGATTTTAAGTGTATTGAAATAATAGAATTTATTTTTAGATTTTTTAAAGAAGGATAATGATTTTTTTTAAATATTTTAAGTATTGCATCATGGATTACTATTTAAAAATATTTTAATTTAGTAAAGATTACCAAAAATATTAAAACAATGCTATTATTTATTCAATAGATTTATACAACTGTGTATTTTCTAATATTAATTGAACTAAATTAAAAGATTGTAATGATGCAAGAGATATATTTTTTTTAAAATTTGATGTAGCCTGTGTATCAGATAAATCAGATATTGATTTTATAACAATCAATGGAGTGTTAAATTGATAACATACTTGAGCTATTGCTGTAGATTCCATTTCCACTGCAATAGCACGAGAAAATTTAAATTTTAGTTTCTCAATGAAATCTTTCCCTCTAACAAATGAATCCCCAGTGATAATTAGCCCTGTATAAAATTTAACATTGAATTTTACAGCAGTTTCTATAAGTATATGATATAAAAATTTATTTATTTTAAAATTTTTTGGATATTGAGGTATTTGACCTATAAAATACCCAAAATTTGTTAAATTTACATCATAATAGCATAATTTGTTAGGAATAATGATATCTCCTATAGCTATCTTAGGATCTAAACTCCCTGCTGAACCGCTGTTAATAATGATATCAATTTGAAATATGTTTATAAGTAGCATTGCTGCAATACTGGCTGAAACTTTTCCAATTCCTGATTTTATTAAAAAAATATTATTTTTTTTAAATTTTCCTATGTAAATTTTAAATTTTCCAATATTTTTTGTTTCTTGATAATGTATAATCTTTTTAAATATTTTAATTTCTTGATCTATAGCTCCAACAATTCCAATATTTATATTCATATTAATTAATTTTTATTATTTTCAAATATTAAATGACGAACCGCATCCACATGTATTTTTTGCATTGGGATTATGTACTACAAACTTTGATCCTTCTAAATTTTCTATATAATCTATTTGACCACCATCTAAGTATTGCAAACTAATAGGATCTATAATTAAATAAACATCTTCTTTACGAATTAATATATCATCTTTATTTATTTTTTCTTCAAAAACAAATTGATATTGAAAACCACTACATCCGCCACCAAGAATGTATATTCTTAGTTTTAAATTTTTATTTTTTTTTATTAAAGTAAAATTTTTAATTTTTTTAACAGCATTTTTTGTTAATTTAATATGATTATTAATAACTTTTTTCACTGTAGATATATTCTCAAAACATTTAGATGTTGTTTAAAATAATATGCTATATTTTATCATAAAATAAATAATTTAAAGAAATTAATAAAAATTAATTGTCAACAACTTATTTTATTCCTTGCGCCGATAGGATATTTTTTTATTGGCGCAGGTTAATTATATAATAAAAAATATAAAAAGTAATATAATTAAATTATATTTTTAGTGAATTTTTTTATTTAAACAATTAATCAGATCTTTTTCTAAGAAATGCAGGAATATCTAAATATTCTGGTTCTTTGCGTTTTGCATGCTCTGTTTCTTTGACTTCATTTTTTATATGTTTTTTATCTATTGTAGTAGAAGAGCTATTTAAATATTGATAGCGATAATCCATTAATGTTTCTTTAGAAGATTTTTTTTTAATTTGATTAATATCTGAGTATTTTTCCATTCCAATACCAGTTGCTACTACTGTGACTCGAAGTGTATCATTCATATCAGGATCTAAAGATGTTCCTATTACAACTGTTGCATTATCTGAAGCAAAAGATCTAATAGTGTTTCCTACAGTTTCAAATTCATCTAATTTTAAATCAAAACCAGCAGTAATGTTCACTAAAACACCTCTAGCTCCTGATAAATCTATATCTTCTAGTAAAGGGCTAGATATTGCTATTTCTGCAGCCTCCTCAGCGCGATTTTCTCCTGAAGATATTCCTGTTCCCATCATCGCATATCCCATCTCTACCATAACAGTTCGAACATCAGCAAAATCTACATTCATAAGACCAGGTCTTGTAATTAGCTCAGCAATACCCTGTACAGCGCCTTTTAAGACATTGTTTGCAGCTCCGAAAGCATCTAACAAGGAAATACCTCGACTGAGTACTTTAAGTAATTTATCGTTCGGTATCGTAATTAAAGAATCAACATACTTAGATAACTCAATAACACCTTGGTCAGCTACAATCATTCTTTTTTTACCTTCAAAATTAAAAGGTTTTGTTACTACAGCAACAGTTAGAATACCTAACTCTTTTGCGATCTCTGCTACTACTGGTGCAGCTCCAGTTCCAGTTCCTCCTCCCATTCCAGCGGCTATAAATACCATATCGGAACCATCTAGTGCTGATTTTAGTAATTCTTTATCTTCTTCTGCTGAGTTTCGTCCAATTTCCGGATTTGCTCCAGCTCCGAGTCCTTTAGTAATATTATTTCCTATTTGAATAGTTTGTCCTACTTCTATTTTTCTTAAAGCTTGGGCATCAGTGTTAATGGCAAAAAATTCTACACCTTCAATGCGCTCTCTAACCATATATTCAACTGCATTTCCACCGCCTCCACCTACTCCAACTACTTTAATTATTGCATTGTTACTTAATTCTACAGGTTCAAACATAATTTAATTCCATTGTATATCTTGAATTTTAGAGATGTGTAAAATTGATTTAAAATTCTTTTTTAAACCAATTATTAATTTGTTTAAACCATTTTTCAATAAAAGAACTTTCTTTTTTCAAATTTTGAGATTGTAAGTAAAATTCTTTTCCATAGTGTAATAAGCCCACTACTGTTGAATAATGTGGTTCATTTATATTTTCTGTCAACCCTGAAATATTTATAGGTTTAGCAATGCGAATTTTATTTCTAAAAATTTTTTCTGCGCATTTTTTTATTAATGAAATACTTGAAGCGCCTCCTGTTAATACTATACCACTTGATAACTGATTTCTTCTTCCTTCTTTATAAAGTTTCTTTTGTATATAAATAATTCTATTGTTAATCAAAGTTAACAATTCATTATACCTTGATTCAATTACTTCTGATACAGCACCAAACTGTATGTTTTGAAATAAGTTCTGATGCTTTTCAGATAATTCAATATTACTTGATGACTCTATATTTGTTTTTAATGCCGATTCATAGTTTATTTTTATAATCTCTGAATCAGAATAAGAAGTATTGAAAGCATATGAAATATCTTTAGTAACAATATTTCCTGCATATGGAATAACTTGGCTATCTTGTATAAATCCATCGATATATGTAGTGAAATCTATCGTTCCCCCCCCTATATCAATCATACATACACCTAATTTACACTCTTCTTTACTTAATACAGATTTACTAGATGCTAAACCTGAGAAAATAACTTGATCAACCTTTATATTACATGTTTCTACTGCTTTGATAATATTTTTAGCTATATTTTGATGACATGTAATTAGATGAACTCTTACTTGCATTCTTGTTCCCGATAAACCTATTGGATTTTTTATTCCAGATTGTTGATCAATTGAATATTCCTGCGGAATAACATGTAATATATGATGTTCGTTAAGAATTTTAACTGATTTAGCAGTATGTATTACGTTTTCTATGTCTTCTTTTGTAACTTCGTCTTCAGAAATAGGAACTATTCCAATTTCATTTTGACAATTAATATATTTGCTAGATAAAGAGAGATACACGGAAGTAATATTGCAATTAGCCATGGTTTCAGCTTGATAAATAGATTTTTGTATACATGAAACAACTGAATCTAAATTATTAATTCTTCCTTTATCTATGCCTTTTGATTTACAAATTCCAACTCCAATTATTTTTATTTTACTATCTATTGAAATTTCGCCCACTAAAGTCACTACTTTAGTAGTTCCTACTTCTAGTCCTACTACCAATTTTTTATTTGTTGATATAATCATTCTTTCTTAGCCTATACTATATTTTTTAAATTATTAATTTTTATTCTAAATTAGAATTTCGCATATTTTATATTATAGTTATTTGACATCAACAATGTTTTTAAAATTTTTTATTTAGACAGAAATAAGTTTTAAAAATCTAATTTTTTAAAAATTTTTTGTATCAGATGCATTTTAAAAAAAAGTAAATTTTTAAATTTATAAATATCATTAAAACAACATTCTTAATTGATTATACTTTATAAGTAATAAAATATTGATTTAAATAAATTTTTTAAGTAAAAATAAATATTTTACGTTACTTTGATATCTTAAATATATTTGAAAATTGTAATATTAATAATTTTTTTAACTAGATGAGATAATAGTTTTATTTAGAATTTTTAGCACCAGTTCATCAAATGATATACCTATAGTATTTGCAGATATTGGAAGTAAACTACGATTTGTCATCCCAGGAATAGTATTTATTTCTAATAACCAAAATTTGTTGTTACTATCTAATATTATATCGATTCTACCACATCCATTACATCCTATTGTATTCCAGGCTTTTTTTGCTATTTTTTTTAATTTTTCTTCCTGTTTTAAATCTAATTCGCTTGGGCATAAATATTTAGTAGAAGATAGCTTATATTTTGCAGTGTAATCATAAAAATTATTTTTTGTAAGAATTTGAATAGAAGGTAATATTTTTTCACCAAGAATTGAAACTGTATATTCTGTTCCTTTTATAAATTTTTCCACTAAAATGTTATTACTATAATTAAATGCTATTTTAATTGCATTCTTTAATTGATCTTTTGAGTGAACTAATGTAATACCTATACTTGAACCTTGATTATTTGGCTTGACTAAAATGGGATATTCTAATTTATAAAATTTTCTTATTAAGAAGATATCTAAATTTTTCAAAATATCTTCTTTTTGAATATATATATCTGGTAACACAGAAAGACCAGCAGATTTCCATAATAATTTGGTTTTTTTCTTATCGAAAGCAATAGAGGACGCCATAATTCCACTGCCAGTGTAAGGAATATTTAAATATTCTAAAATCCCTTGAATACTACCATCCTCTCCTCCTTTTCCGTGAAGCGCTATATATGCAATATCAAATTTTTGTCGTTTTAGATGCATAATAGGAAAGTCACGTGTATCAAATGGATGCGCGTTAATACCAGATCGAATTAAACTCTTTAAAATAGCACGTCCTGATGCTATTGATATCTTTCTTTCTTCAGAGTTACCGCCTAACAATACTGCTACTTTTTTTTTCATATTGTCACTTTCTTATTTTTTAATGAAAATTTTATTAGCTATTTGTTCTATATCTCCAGCGCCTTGTATCAAAATAATATCATTTCCCTTTAAATAAGGAATAATTACATTTAATATTATTTTATAATTTTTGATTAAAATTATATCCATGTTTTTTTTTTTTTTTATATCACTTAAAAGTGATTCACTATCTGCTCCAGAAATAACATTTTCATTTGCAGAATAAACATCTAATATTAATAATGTATCTACTTGTGATAAAATTTTAACAAAGTCATCATATAAATTATATGTTCTTGTATATCGATGAGGTTGAAATATCATTATTAAATTTTTTTTAGGCCAACTAGTTCTTATTGTTTTAATATTCTCGGATAGTTCAGTAGGATGATGACCATAGTCATCTATTAACATAATATTTTTTTTTAAAATGTTATTTTTTTTAATTGATATTTTTCCAAGATACTCAAACCTTCTACAAGTACCTTGAAAATTTTTTAGTGATTTTAAAATTGTTTGATCAGATAGTTTTTGATATGTAGCGACAGCTATTGCAGCTGCTGCGTTTAGAGCATTATGTTTTCCTGCCATTTTTAAAGTTACCTCTAAATTCAATTCTTTCTTCCGAGATAAAGTAAAATGTGATATGAAGTTATTTTGTTTATAGCAAGAAATATAAAATTCAGAATTTTTATTGAATCCATACGTAATTATTTTGCATTTTATTTTTGGAATTATTTCTTGTATAGCAATATTATCTAGACATACTATAGCAGTACCATCTGACGGGATTGCGTTGATAAATTTTAAGAATGAGTATTTTAATAGATTAAAATCGTTATTGTAATAATCCATATGATCAGGTTCAATATTTGTTACAATAATAATTTTTGGAGTTAAGTAAAGAAATGAACTATCACTTTCATCTGCTTCTGCAATAAGGTAATTAGAATATCCTAATTTAGAATAAGAATTAATTGATTTAATTAAACCCCCATTGACAATAGTAGGATCTAATTTATTTTCATTAAATATATCAAAAATCATTGCAGTAGTAGTTGTTTTTCCATGTGTTCCAGAGACAGCTATTCCAAATTTGTCTTGCATTAAAATTTCCAGCATTTCTGCTCTTAATAATATCGGAATGTTTTTTTTTTGCCTTCTACAATTTCTGGGTTAGTCGATGGGATTGAGCTAGATATGACAATCAAGTCAACATTGTTAATATTTTTTTTAGCATGATTCAAATAAATCACTACACCTAATTTTTTTAATTTTTCTGTAATTTCGCTTTTTAGTATATCTGAACCGCTAATTTTATATCCTAATTGTAACAAAATCGAAGCAATTCCATTCATTCCAGAGCCTCCAATTCCTATGAAATGAATTTTATTAAATTTTTTGTTTTTTAAGAAGTTGTTTTTTTTTATATGTATAATGTTCATTTTATATATTTAATTGTTAAAAATTTATTTTTCAGAAATATTTTTAATTATTTTAAAAATTTTTTTTGTAGAATCTTTAACTCGGAAAGAAAGCGCTTTCTCTGCCATTGTGAGCAATTTTTTTCTATTTAAAGAACTTAATATTTGTAATATTAAATTTATATTAAATTTAGATTGATCAATAATTTTTGCAGCACCATTTTTTTCCAAGTCTTTTGCGTTTAATAATTGTTGTTGATCTTTATGTGGATATGGTATAAAGATTGCCCCAATTCCTACAGTAGTTATTTCACTTATAGTTAATGCACCAGAACGAGATATAATGATATCAGCCCATTTATATGCAGAAGCTATATCTTCGATAAAAGCATTAACTGTATGTTGGTGTGATCCGTATTTTTGATATTTTTTTTTTGTTGTTTCTAGTTCATTTTTTCCTGTTTGATGCCAAATAATAACTTTTGATTTTAAAAAAAATGATATTTTAGGTAAAATACTATTAAAAATAGATGCACCTTGACTCCCTCCAATAATTAATATTCGTAGAGGACCAGATCTATTTTTAAAACGATAAATAGGTGGTGGAATATTTATAATATCTTCGCGTATTGGGTTTCCTACCACTTCAGCATTCGGCAAAGAACCTGGAAAAGCTTGCATGTTTTTTGTTGATATTTTAGATAATAATCGATTTGTAATACCTGGAATTTTATTTTGTTCATGTAAAATAAAAGGGATATTTGAAGTCCAAGCTGCTAATCCACCAGGACCAGATACATACCCACCCATTCCTAATATAATATTTGGTAAATAATTTTTAATAATTTTCTTTATTTTTAAATAAGATTTAAATATATGTATTGGAGAAGAAATTAATGTTT
The DNA here is from genome assembly GCF_013394915.1 of Buchnera aphidicola (Aphis gossypii). Classification (NCBI taxonomy): domain Bacteria; kingdom Pseudomonadati; phylum Pseudomonadota; class Gammaproteobacteria; order Enterobacterales; family Erwiniaceae; genus Buchnera; species Buchnera aphidicola. Next base: position 274,847 of record NZ_CP056771.1, read on the forward strand.
TTAAATTAGCATTTCTTAATCCGTTTACGTGAATAAAATGCATCTTAATGTTATATTTTGGAACAATATCTGATTCTATCTTATTTTTTGTTCCTATCCATTTTACATGCCATCCATGTTTAATTAAATGTTTTGCTATAGAAATACCTGGAAATACATGCCCACCGCTTCCTCCTGCTATAATTATAATTTTTTTAGAAATCATTTAATCTTCCTTAGGTAGAGCTTGATTTTGACTTAATCTTAATTCAAAATCAATTCTTAATAAAATACAAATAGCAATTAAATTTACAATTAAACTTGAACCTCCATAGCTTATTAATGGCAAGGTTAGTCCCTTGGTTGGTAATATCCCAGTAACAGCGCCAATGTTAATTAATGTTTGAAAACTAAACCATAATCCAATAGAACAAGCTAAAAAACCTGGAAAAATTTCTTTTTTCTCTAAAGATTTTTGTCCAATGTACATAGCTCGAAAAGCAATAATAAAAATACCTAATAGTATTAAAAAACAACCTACATAACCTAATTCTTCCCCTATAATAGAAAATATAAAATCACTATGAGCTTCTGGTAAGTAGTTTAATTTTTGTATCGAATTCCCTAAACCCTGCCCAAAAAAATGACCTCTTCCTAAAGCGATTAATGATTGTGTTAATTGATATCCATTACCAAAAGGATCTTTCCAAGGATTCCAGAATGATAATATTCTATTAATACGATATGGTTTTGTTAATATTAAAGATATTATTATTATTAAAACTATCACAATAATTGAAAAAAATTGTTTTATTTTTGCTCCAGAAAGAAATAAAATTGACAAAGTAGTAAGAAACAAAACAACTACAGTTCCTAAGTCAGGTTCTGCTAATAAAAGAGCTGATTGCACAGTAATAATACCCATGGGTTTAAAAAACCCCCAAAAATTGTTATTTACTTCTTTAATTTTTCTTGAAAGATAATTAGAAATATAAAGAAAAGAAGAAATTTTGCATATTTCAGAAGGTTGTATATGCAATATACCTATACTTATCCATCTATACGATCCATGTACTGATTTTCCTAATAATAGTACAAAGATGAGCGATAAAGTTGACAATATTAGTATAAAATTACTATATTTTTTCCAAAAAACAACAGGAATTCTCAAAAAAAATAGAGATAATAAAAATATCGAAATAAAATAAAATACTTCCCTTTTCGCAAAAAAAAATGGGTCTTTATATAAACTTTGCCCTATTGGTATAGATGTAGATATTACCATTATTAATCCAGTAACACATAAAGCTAAAGTTAACCATACTAATAATCTATCATATAATATAATATTTTTTTTTGTATTTTTTTTTTAGAAACATTAACTTATTTCCTTTAATAATTTTATAAAAAGATTACCTCTTTCTTCAAAATTTTTAAATTGATCTTTACTACTACAACCAGGCGATAAAAGTATTACATCATTTTGTTTTGCTTGTTTTGAAATTAAAATAATTGCGTCTTTTAAATTTTCAACATAAATAGATTTTTTTTGAAATATTTGAGCTATATTTATACCGTCTTTTCCAAAACAATAGATTTTAATTTTTAACTGTTCTAAATAATTTTTTAAGATATTAAAGTCAGCGGATTTTTTATCCCCCCCTAATAACAACCATATTGTTCCTTGAGTTGAAATATTTTTTAAAGCTATTTCAGTACTGCTAACATTAGTAGATTTTGAATCATTAATCCAAGATATATTATTATGTTTATGTACTATTTGGAATCGATGTGGTAAGTTTTTAAAATTTTTAAGCACATTTTTAACTACATCTCGGGGAAATTTCATAGCATCTGAAATTGCTAACGCAACTAAAGCATTTTCATAATTTTGATATCCATATAGTAAAGTTTTTGATGCATTAATTATTTTTTCTTTTTCATGACACAAAAAATTGTTACCTTGTATATTTTTAATACAATAATTACTGTTGCTTGTTCCAAAAGTAATATATTTTTTTTGTTTATTTTTAAAAAAGCAATTTTTTTCTTTTAGATTTACTAAGCATATTTCTGTATTTTTATAAATAGATAATTTAATTTTTTTATACTGCTTAAATCCTTTTGGATATCTATCTAAATGATCCTCATTAATATTAAGTACTACAGCTATTTTTGATTTTAAGCTAAATATATTTTCAAGCTGAAAACTAGATAATTCTAGTATATATAAATCAGCTTTTTTTGATAATATATTTAAGACTGGAAATCCAATATTACCTATTAAATAAGTTTTATATCCTGATTTTTTTGCAATTTCTTTCACCATTGTTGCTACAGTACTTTTTCCATTAGTACCGGTAATAGAAATAATTGGAGATTCTACTTCTCTAGCAAATAATTCAATATCACTAATGATTTCAATACCTAGCATACGAGCTTCTATCAAAATAGGTTTATACGAAGAGATACCAGGGCTTATAACAATTAAATCTGATTCTAAAATCCATTTTTTTTCCAAACCTCCTAACTTATATTGAATATTTTTAGGAACTTTGTTTAAATAATTAGGTTTTTCAGATTCATCAATTATTTTAGGAATTGCTCCTTTTTTTAAAAAAAAATTAATGCAAGATATACCAGTTAATCCTATACCTAAAATTAATATTTTCTTTTCTGAATACTTATATGGCATTATGCATCCTTAAAGATATAATTCCTATCAGTAACAATATAAAAGATATTATCCAAAATCTAATAGTAATCAAAGTTTCTGATAAACCTTTTATTTCGTAATGGTGATGAATTGGAGCCATTTTAAATATTCTTTTTTTTTTAAATTTAAAGTAGAAAATTTGCAATATTACAGATATAGTTTCCATAACAAAAATGCCACCCATGATTATTAATAATAACTCCTGATGTAATAATATAGATATAATTCCTAATGCACCACCTAACGACAAAGAACCAACATCGCCCATGAATATTTTAGCAGGATAAGTATTAAACCATAAAAAACCTAGTCCAGAACCAACAATTGATGCGCATAAAACACTTAGTTCATTTGCTTGTTTTGAGTAAAAAACATTTATATAGTTAGATAAATAAATTTCAGAACTAAGAAAAGAAATTAAACCCAACCCGAATGATATTAGGATTACTGGCATAATCGCTAGCCCATCTAATCCATCTGTTAAATTTACACTGTTACTTGTTCCTACCATAACAAAATAAGATAAAAATATATAAAAATAATTTATTTTTACTATTGCTTTTCTATAAAAAGGAATTATTAACTCAATATTAATTTTGTTTTCTCTATTGATATACATAATATAAATAATTAATATAGCAATGATTGATAACCAAAAAAATTTATATAATATTTTTAATCCACTTGAGTTGTTAAACTTAATTTTTTTATAATCATCTAAAAATCCGATTAAACCATACCCTAATATAATAGACATAACATACCAAATATATATATTACATAAATCACAATAAAGAAAAACAGATAAACATATTGATATTATAATTAATATCCCTCCCATAGTAGGGGTTTTATTTTTTTTTAAATGTTCAATGGGCCCGTTAGTTCTTATGATTTGAAATTTTTGTAATTTTTTAAAATAAGATATAATATATGGGCCAATAAATAAATTTACAAAAAATGATGTTAGCAAACTAAACATTATGCGGTAAGAAATAAAATTAAATATTTTAAAATTTAAATATTTGTTAATTAAAAATATCATTTTTTTTATACTCTTTTATTAAATATTTTATAATTGTTTCCATTTTCATATTACGTGATCCTTTAATTAGAATTGTAGTTATATTTTTTTTTGCAATCTTTTCTTTTAATTTTTTCTTTAATATATGTTTTTGTTTTTCTGAAAAATGTTTTCCATTTTTACATATTTTAAAGATTTCACGACTATACTTTCCTAAGCTTAAAATATGATCAATATTTGATAAATTAGCAATATTTCCTATAATTTTGTGATATAGAATGCTTTTTTCGCCTAATTCGGCCATATCTCCTACAACTAGTATTTTATAACCTGGCATCTTTTCTAAAATTTTAATTGCTATGATCATAGAAGCAACGTTTGAGTTGTATGTGTCATTAATTAAAATTTTATTTTGACTCAATTTTATAGGTTCTAATCTTCCTGGTATAATAGGGGATTCTGATAAACCAATCTGAATTTGCTGTAATGGTGTATTCACTGAAAATGCAAGAGCGCTAGCAGCTAGAGCATTGGATATGCTTTGATATCCTATATATGGTAGTCTAATGTTTATTTTTCCAGCTGGTGTATGCATGATAAAACATGTTTGATATGAATAAATCTTAATATTAGTAACAAAAAAATTGCTTGTTTTTTTTTTTCGATAGAAAAATAAAATATTTTTTTATTTTTAATTTTTTTTTTCCATTGTGAAAGATGATGACTATCTAAATTAATAATTACTATGCTATTTTTTTTTAAATAAGAAAATATTTCTGATTTTTCTTTTGATATGCCTAATAATGATTTAAAACCTGCTAAATGTGAGTGATAAATATTATTTATTAACGCTACATTTGGTTCAGAAATATTTGAAATATAACGAATATCACCAGGATTATTAGCCCCTAATTCAATTAATCCATATTTATCTATTTCTTTTAATTTTAATAAAGTAATAGGCACTCCTATATGATTGTTTTCATTGTTCATAGTATATATTATGTTATTTTTTTTCTGAAGTATAGAAGCTGTCATTTCTTTTACAGAAGTTTTTCCACAAGAACCAGTGATAGCCAATATTTTTGGTTGAATTGTATTTCGAAGTGAATTAGCAATTTGCCCTAAAGCAATAGTAGTATTTTCTACTATGATATAAGAAATGAAAGATATAATTTTCTGGTTAGTTATGACTGCACAACATCCTTTTTTAATGGCTTCTTCGATAAAAACATTCCCATCAAATTTGTCACCTTTTAATGCAATAAATAAAGTATTGGGTACTATTTTTTTGCTATTTATGCTAATATGATGTATTGTGATATTTTTTCCATATAGTTCACCGTTTGTGATACTAGCAATTTTTTTTAACGACATAGGAATCATGTTGTTCTTCCAATAAATTTAAAACTGTTTCTTGATCTGAATGATAAATACATTTATCACCAACTATTTGATAATTTTCGTGTCCTTTACCAGAAATAAAAATTATATCATTAATACTTGATTGAAAAAAAACATAAGCAATCGCTTTTTTTCTATCTGGGATAATTGTTATTTTTTCTTTTTTTCTACATCCAGTGATAATTTCGTTAATAATTATATTTTGATTTTCATTTCTAGGATTATCATTAGTAATGATGACTTTATCTGCTATTTTTTCCGCAATTTTCCCCATTAACGGTCGTTTTTTTTTGTCTCTTTCCCCTCCGCACCCGAATATACACCATATTCTCTTTTGAGAATATTGTAATTTAATAGTTTTAAGCGCTTTTTTTAAAGCATCAGGAGTATGAGCGTAATCTATAATAAAAATTGGTTTTTTAGAAAAAACCAGTTTTTGCATACGTCCATATATTGGTTTAAGTTGGATAGATGTTTTAATTAGATCAGGTAATTTATAATTCATTTCTAACATACATGCAAGTGCTAATAATAAATTTTCTACGTTAAAATTTCCTATTAAACAAGTAGACAATGTACCATTTCCCCAGCTAGATTCAAATTTTATATTAGTTTTACTGCTATAAATTTTAATATTAGTCGCATTTATCCATTTTGTAGCATATTTTTTTTGTTGAGGATCTTTAATTGTTACTGCTACTGTATACTTATTAGAAAAATTTTTTAACCAATTTTTTGCATATCTATCGTTAGCATTTAATATTATTTTTTTGACTTGATGATTAGTGAAAAGAGAAAGTTTAGCTAATGCATATTCTTTTATACTTCCATGATAATCTAAATGATCTTGTGTTAAATTAGTAAATATTGCAATATAAAATAAAACATTTTTCACACGATTCTGAACTAATCCATGCGAAGACACTTCTATAGTGACTAACTTCACTTTATTTGACACTGAATGTAAAAATGATTGTATATCAATAGCTGATGAAGTCGTGTTGATTGTGGGTTTTAAGAAGTTGTAAAAACCATTTCCAAGAGTTCCCATTGTTGCGGTTTTATTACCTAATAATTCACTCCATTGATTTATTAGTTGTGATACTGTAGTTTTTCCGTTTGTCCCAGTAATTCCAATTACTTTTAATCGACTGCTTGGTTCACAATAAAATCTTCCAGCTAAGATTGAAAGTTTTTCAGAGATTTTAAAAAAAGATATTATAGGAATATTATTAATATAATTTATTTTCCCATGTTGTTTTTTTTTTGTAGTTTCAGATAATACTGCTGTTATTTTTTTAGAAAGCGCATCAAAAATAAAGTCATGTCCGTCTTTTTTCTTGCCTTTTATAGCTATAAATACATCTTTTGATGTTAATTTTCTACTATCTAAAACTAGATTATTAATATTGATTTTCGGAAGATTTTTAACCCAAGGTGATAAAAAATATTTTAAGTTTTTTTCTTTCATTGCATTATATTTAAATTTATTTTTTATAAGTTATCCGGTGTAATATTCATTCTCTTTAACACTGATATTATGATTTTATTGAAAACTGGAGTAGCAACTGCACTTCCGTAGTACTTGTTTCCTTTAGGATTATTAATGACGATAATTAGAGCGAATTTCGGATTGTGAGTTGGAGCAACACCAGCAGTATATGCTATGTACTTTTTAATATAATGTCCATCAATTCCAACTTTTTTTGCTGTACCGGTTTTCACAGAAACACGATACTTTTTTATATCTTTTTGATTAATATTTTCATCTATTTCTATAGTTTTTTCTATCATGTTAAGCACTTCTTTTACATATTTTTCAGGGAAAACTCTTTTTTCATATAATGGATGATTAATTTTAATAATAGATAACGGTTTATAAACTCCATAACTTCCTATCGTTGCATATAATCCAGCTAATTGCAGTGGTGTTACCATCAATCCGTATCCAAAAGAAAATGTTGCTTTGTCTAAATTTGATAAGGTTTTCTTTTTAGGTAAAAATCCTTGGCTTTCCCCAATTAATCCTAAATTTGTTTTTTGACCTAATCCGAATTTTAAATATGCATTAATTAAATTTTTACTCTCCATAGAAAGTGCAATTTTTGATACACCAACATTACTGGAATTTTTTAGTATTCCAGTGATATCTAATTTTTCATGATATGAAACATCCTTAATTTGATGTTTTTGAACAAAAAAAGGTTTAGTATTTATTACTGAACTTCTTTTAATAATACCCTCTTTCAACCCCTCTATAATAACTATAGGTTTAATTGTGGATCCTGGCTCAAAAACATCTGAAATTGCTCGATTTCTAAAATTTTCTGAAACTGTATATTGTTTTTCATTTGGATTGTATGCAGGACTAGTTGCCATTGATAATACTTCTCCGGTTTTGATATCAACTAATACAGCAATTCCAAAATCTGCATTATTTTTATTTACACCTTCACATAACTTTTGATAAGTAATAGTTTGTAGTTCTTTATCAATACTTAATATTAAATTTTTAGAATTAAATTTTTGAATTAAAGACTCATTTTCAATGACATGGCCTTGATTATCTTTTCTTATCTTTCTTTTTCCCGGTTTTCCTGTTAAGTAATTATCAAAACTTTTTTCAACACCTTCTATTCCTTCATCATCTATATTATTAAACCCAATGAGTTGTGCAGCAATTTTTCCGGAAGGGTAATAACGTTTCCCTTCTTCTTGTAAATATATTCCAGGTAATTTTAGTTCTTTAATATATTCACCAACTTCAGGAGTAATTTGACGTGCTAAGTAAATAAATTTTAAATTTTTATTAAAGTTTGCATGAAAAACGATTTTTTTTAGCGGAATAGAAAGAATCTCAGACAATGCTTGCCATCTTGCATTGTTTTCAATATCTATATCTTTTTGAATCATACTGGGGTCTATAAAAACTGCATTTACCGGAACAGTCACAGCTAATGGATACCCAAATCGATCATTAATAATGCCTCTAGTATTTGTTACAGGTTGTATTCTTAAAGTTCTACGATCTCCTTCATATGAAAGTTTTTTTGAATCAATTACTTGAATAAACATTGTACGCAATGTTAAGATAATCAAAAATGAAAAAACAACAATACATAGCGCTATAAAACGCCAATTTATGTAATTTTTTTTTCTTGTGTTTTTTGGTTTAAATAATTTTATATTTTTTTTAATTTCCATTTTATGATTATTTTATTTCCAAAATCTTTAAAAATTTAGTGTAGTATATATTTTATTAGAATAGTTTTTAGTTTAAAATAATGAAACATTCTCTAATTGATTAGAGGTGGAGATAGAGTATTTTTTTCAATAATCAAATTTCTCCATTCATCATTTTTTTTTTTTGTTCTATACGTAATTGTTCTTGTTCAGCAATCAGCATTCTAGTTTTATAAACTACTATTACGATAGAATTAGCAGATAATATTATTGCAAACAAAAGAATTAAGTGTATTTTTCCATATAAAAGGAAATCATTTTTGATAATTATCGGTAAATCGTAGTGTTTTTTTTTATTCATGTTTTTTTAATTCTGCTGTACGTAATATAGAACTACGGGATTTAGGATTTTTTTGAATTTCTTCACAAGTTGGTAATATTCGATGTATAATTTTTAATTTGCAAATTTTTAGTTTATCTATTTCTTTTTCTGTTATAGGCATACCATATGGAACTGATGCTTTTGAACTATGTTTAATCATAAATTTTTTAATGATTCTATCTTCTAATGAATGAAAACTAATAACTGTAATACGTCCACCTGGTTTTAATATTTTTAATGAATCTTCTAACGCGTTTTTAATTTCTTCTAACTCTTGATTAATATAAATTCTAATTGCTTGAAAAGTGCGTCTAGCTGGATGTTTAAAAATATTTTTTTTTGGTATCGCTTTGTTAATGATGTTTACTAACTCTAAAGTTTCTGTGATTTTTTTCTTTCTGTTGTAGTCTTTAATTGCATATGCAATTTTTTTTGCAAATCGTTCTTCTCCGAAATTCTTTAAAACAAAAATAATTTTTTCAGTATTTGCTTGAAAAATCCAATCTGACGCTGTAATACCACAAGTCTGATTCATTCGCATATCTAGAGGGCCATTTCTTTTAAATGAAAACCCTCTTTTATAATCTTCTATTTGCAATGAAGATATTCCTAAATCAAATAATATTCCATCTACTTTTTTAATGATTTTTTCAGATCTAGCATAATTTAAAATTTTTGAAAAATTATTATGTGTTATATAAAAACGTTTATCTTGAATTTTTTTGCCTATTAATACGGAATTAAAATCTTTATCAATAGCATATAATTTACCTTTTTCCCCTAATTTTTTTAAAATTTCTAAAGAATGCCCGCCCATTCCAAATGTACTATCAATGTAAATACCATTTTCTTCTATTTTTAACGATTCAATTAATTCTTTTTTCATTACAGGAATGTGTTTTATATTTTGATTCATATTGGAATTTTATAAGATATAGATAAAATAGAAACATGATCATTTTAAAATATCAATGACCATGCTTGATGAATAATAAAATTTTGATAAATATGCTTTATTTAAATTATCCTCGAGAAATTCCCACTATTCCTGAGCGAGTCATCTCAATAACTTCAGATATATTTCTAATAATTTTAAGAAAAGAATCTAATTTTTTTGTTGTCCCTGAAAGTTGTAGTACATATGTAGTCGATGTAACATCTACAATTTGTCCTCGAAAAACTTCGGTAATATGCTTAATGTCATTTTTACAATTATTTGTTTGTACTTTTATTAACATAATTTCACGTTCTATATGAGATATTTGTTCAATTTTAATAACTCTTAAAACGTCAATTAATTTGTGTAGTTGTTTTTCAATTTGTTCAATAGATTTTTCATTACCCACTGTTTGTATAGTCATTTTTGATAAAGAAGAATCTTCTGTAGGAGCTACTGTGACTGTTTCTATATTGTAACCTCTTTGTGCAAATAAACCTATAACACGTGATAATGCACCTGATTCATTTTCTAAGAGAATAGATAAAATTCTTCGCATATTTTTTATTAGAAAACCTCTTTTTTCCTTAACCACATTTCATTCATACCCCCTCCTTGAACTTGCATAGGATAAACGTGCTCAGTATTGTCTATTTGGATATCTAAAAAAACTAAATTTCCTTCAGATAATTTTTTTAATGCCAATATTAATTTTTTTTCTAATTTTTCTATTTTATCTATACGTAACCCAATATGTCCATATGATTCTACTAATTTAACAAAATCTGGAAGCGAATCCATATATGAATGAGAGTGTCTCCCAGAATAGATCATATCTTGCCACTGTTTAACCATACCTAAAGAAGAGTTATTTAAATTTAGTATTAAAACAGCTAAATTGTATTGTTTTGCAGTTGATAATTCTTGAATATTCATTTGAATACTACCATCGCCCGTCACACAAATTACAGTGGATTTAGGTATTGCTAATTTTACACCTAGTGCTGCAGGTAATCCAAATCCCATAGTACCTAATCCACCAGAATTAATCCAACGTCTAGGTTTATTAAATTTATAATATAATGCTGTAAACATTTGATGCTGACCAACATCGGACGTAACAAAGCATTTTCCTTTAGTCAGTTTAAAAATAGTTTCAATAACATGTTGAGGTTTGATTTGCGTGTTTTTTATATCATATTTTAAGCTTTTTATTTGTTTCCATTCTTCGATAGTATTCCACCATTTTTCTAAAGAGTGAATTTTTTTTTCTTTTTCTATCAGCTTGATTAGTTCTTTTAAAACATATTTTGCATCACCTACTATTGGTATGTCTGCTGGAACAGTTTTAGAGATAGATGTAGGATCGATGTCAATATGTAAAATAGTAGCATGTGGACAGTATTTTTTTAGATTATTTGTCGTTCGATCATCAAATCTCACTCCTATTGCGAAAATAACATCCGAATGATGCATCGCCATGTTAGCTTCGTAGGTTCCATGCATTCCTAACATAGAAATACTTTGAGGATGATTCCCTGGAAAACCTCCTAATCCCATTAGAGATGTTGTAACAGGGCAATTAGTTTTTTCTGCAAATTTTATTAACTCATTACTACTATTAGAACTAATAACTCCACCACCTGCATAAATAACAGGTTTTTTTGCTTTCAATAATATGCTTAATGCCTTTTTAATTTGTTTTTGATGGCCCTTAGTAGTTGGTTGATAAGATCGTATATGCACATTTTTGGGCCATATAAATTCAGACTTACTTTTTTGTCTTAAAATATCTTTAGGTAAATCAATAACTACTGGACCAGGACGTCCTGTAGATGCTATCCAGAAAGCTTTTTTAAAAACATTAGGTATATCTTCAGTTTTTTTAACTAAAAAACTATGTTTTACTATAGGTCGAGAAATTCCAATCATATCGCATTCTTGAAACGCATCATATCCAATTAAAGATGATGCTACTTGTCCTGAGATTACGACCATTGGAATTGAATCCATATAAGCTGTAGCAATTCCAGTAATTGCATTAGTGGCACCTGGCCCAGAAGTTACTAATACTACACCTGTTTTTCCAGTAGATCTAGCATATCCATCAGCCATATGAGTAGCTGCTTGTTCATGTCTTACTAAAATATGTTCAATTCCACCAATAGTTTTTAGAGCATCATAAATATCTAGTACCGCACCACCAGGATAACCAAATATATGTTGTATTCCCTGATTAATTAATGATCTAATAACCATTTCGGCTCCTGATAATATTTCCATTTTTTCCTCCAGGATGCTATTTTATTAGGTTTATTCCTAGTTTTATTTGTAGTTTATCCTGATAGTTTATCTAGATAAAGTAAGAATAATAAAATTTAAAAAAATTAATTGATATTAGTTATTGTTTTTATTATTACAAATATATTAAATATTATCAATAAATTGAAAATAAATTAAAACAATTATATGTTTTATCAAAATTATCATCTTTAAAATACTTATTTTAAAAATAAAAATTTTTTAAATTTAGGTGAAATCCATGTGACAAAAATATCTTTCTTTTTAGTTATTAAACAAACAGCTAAATTTTCATTGATAGATAATTTTTTAGCTTTTTTAAAACCTAACAAGAGTAACCCAGTATCCCAACTATCTGCTTCTAATGCATGAGAAGATATAACGCTTACAGATACTAAATTATTTTTTACAGGGATACCACTTTCAGGATCAATAATATGCGAAATATTTTTTCCATGAATAGTATAGTAATTCAGATAAGTTCCAGCTGTACTAATAGATTTGTTTTTTAGATGAATAAGTAATTGAATTAGTTGTTTTTTATCAGTAGGTTTTTGAATTGCAATAATTTTTGATTTTTTTTTATTATTCATCTCGACTAAAACTGTACCTCCTATTGAAATTATATAATTTTTAATTCCTTTTTTTTTTAGTACACATGATAAATGATCTGCAGCAAATCCTTCACCTAATGTAGAAAGATTTATTTTTATATCTATATTTTTTTTTAAATATATACCATGTAAATTGTTAATAATTTTTAAATGTTCAATACCTGAAAGACTTATATTTTTTTTTATTATACTCATCGAAGGATAATTATGAGGTTTTTTTTCAGTACCAAATCCCCATATATTGATTAAACTACCAATAGTTATATCTAGTTTTCCAGTGGTTTTTTCGTGAATATTAAGCGCCGTTAAAATAATCTTTAAAAACTTTTTATCAATCTTTAATAATGTATTTTTTTTTAATTGATTAAATTTGTGAACCAAAGATTTTTTTTTCCATGGAGATAAGATTTCTTCATCTGAATCTAAATTTTTTTGTATTAATTTTTTTAGATTTTTTATATTTTTTATTTGTATATTGGGAATTTTTACTCGCCAGTATGTTCCCATTGTTTTTCCTTTTAACTCTATTTGTTTTTTTATTTTTTCACTTTTACTTTGATATGTTGTATAAAAACAAATGAAGAATAATAAAAAGATATTAATTATTCTATTAAATATCATAAATGAGAAACCATTTCTTTAAATGAGAAGAATATTTTTTATGAAAATTTTTTATAAATATTTGTTTATATTAACAGGCAATAAGGATTTATAAAATTACAATTTTCAATTATTTTTTCTAGTGCTTTTCTCATTTTCTAAGGATCAATGGAGTTAATAAGTCATGAAGTGTATACTAAGATTTAATTTTAATTAAAAATTTTGGGTTTTTACTCGTTTTTTATCTATTTAAGATTAAATTGTAATTTATGAGAAAGAAATAATGAAAAGAATAAATATAGTATTATACCGGACAGTATTTATTTTAAATCTATTGCTTATCTTAGGAATGTCTTGGGGAAATAAAAATTTTAACTCTAATAATATTTCTTCTACCCCCGCTATTCCTAGTTTAGCTCCTATGTTAGAAAAAGTTATGCCTTCAGTAATTAGTATCAATATTGAAGGAAGTACTATAATTCATACTTCTCGTTTACCTCATCAATTTCAACCATTTTTTGATGATAATTCTCCTTTTTGCCAAAAGAATTCACCTTTCCATAACTCTCCCTTTTGCCATTCCAATTCAAATTCTAATAACAGTGCTAACGAAAAATTTCGTGCATTAGGATCGGGTGTTATTATTGACGCTGAAAAAGGATATGCTGTAACTAATAATCACGTTGTAGAAAATGCTAATACAATACAAGCTCAACTAAGTGATGGACGTCGTTATGAAGCCTATGTAATTGGAAAAGATGCACGATCTGATATTGCTTTAATACAATTAAAAAATGCAAAAAATTTAAGTGCAATAAAAATTGCAGATTCTGATAACCTAAGAGTAGGTGATTATACTGTAGCTATTGGCAATCCTTATGGTCTCGGTGAAACGGTTACATCTGGTATTATTTCTGCTTTAGGAAGAAGTGGATTAAATATTGAGCATTACGAGAATTTTATTCAAACTGATGCAGCTATTAATAGAGGTAATTCCGGCGGAGCTTTAGTTAACTTAAATGGTGAGTTAATAGGGATTAATACTGCAATATTAGCACCAGATGGAGGTAATATAGGTATTGGTTTTGCCATTCCTGGTAATATGGTTAAAAATCTTACAGCTCAAATGGCTCAATTTGGACAAGTGAGACGTGGTGAGTTAGGTATAATAGGAATGGAATTAACTTCTGATTTAGCAAAGATAATGAAAATTAATACTCACAAAGGCGCATTTGTCAGTCAGGTATTGCCTGACTCTTCTGCGTTTCAAGCAGGTATTAAAGCTGGGGATATTATCGTGTCTTTAAATAAAAAACCTATTTCTAGTTTTGCGGCATTGCGTGCTGAAATTGGTTCTTTACCAGTAACTACGAAAATGACGCTAGGGATATTTAGGGATAGTCAAATTAAATATATATTTGTTGAATTGAAACCATCTGTTAAACATAACATGAATTTCGGAGATATTTATACAGGCATTGAAGGTGCTAATTTATCTAATTATCTGGACAAACAAAAAGGTGTAAAAGTAGAAAACGTTAAGATAAACAGTCCAGCTGCAAAGATTGGTTTTAAGCAAGATGATATTATTATAGAAGTTAATCAAAATTTAATAAATAATCTAGATGACTTAAAACGAGCTTTAGATAGCAACTCAAATGTATTAGTTTTTAGAGTTAAAAGAGGTATTAATAACATTTATTTAGTCAGTGAATAATTTGTTATATAATTTCCGCCTGGATTTAAAAATCCGGGCGGTCCTCTTTTATTTTAAATTTCGTAATAATTGATTAATTTCTACTTTACTTATTGTTTTATGGTCAACTTTTTTGACAATAATCGCCGCATATAAATTATATTCTCTATTTTTTGATGGAATGCTTCCTGAAACTACAACAGAGTTAGCAGGAATTCTTCCATAGGAGATTTCCCCTGTTTCTCTATTATAAATTTTTGTACTTTTTCCAATGAAAACTCCCATAGATATTACAGCACCTTGCTCTACAATTACCCCTTCAACAATTTCAGAACGAGCACCTATAAAACAATTATCTTCGATAATAGTAGGGTTGTTTTGCAAAGGCTCTAATACGCCTCCTATACCTACTCCACCAGACAAATGTACATTTTTTCCAATTTGTGCACATGAACCTACCGTTGCCCATGTATCTATCATAGTTCCTTCATCTATATATGCACCTATGTTAACATATGATGGCATAATTATACTGTTATGATTGATAAATGCGCCATATCTAACAGTGGCTGGGGGCACTATACGAACTTTTTCTTCTTTAAATTTTTTTTCAGTATATTTATTGTATTTGAGAGGAATTTTATCGTAATAATTAGTATTTTCAGATAAAAAAATATTATTTTTCGTAAAATATATATACAATAATATTGCTTTTTTTAACCATTGATGAGTAATCCATGTCTGATCTTTTTTTTCTGAAATACGTATTTTCCCTTTATTCAATAAGTTAATAATATGATTTATTGCTTCATAAGTTTCTGTTTTAATGTTTTTGAAATTTATTTCATTTTTATATTCATAAGCATTTTCAATTATTTTTTGAAATTTTTTCATTCTAAATTAACCTAATTTATTGTGTTTTATATAATTTATGTTCATATATTGTAAATTTTTTATTTTATTAATTTTTTAAACTAGGAAGTATTTTTTCTTTTTTTTGCCATGTCAAGATATCACATCCGTAATTTGTCACTAATATAGTATGTTCATATTGAGCAGATAATGAATGATCTTTTGTTTTTACAGTCCAACCATCTTTCATGCATTTTACTTCTGATTTTCCTGTATTTACCATGGGTTCAATAGTAAAAATCATCCCATTTTTTAGAATTGTTTTATTGTTATTTTTATAATGTAATATGTGTGGTTCTTCGTGAAATTTAGAGCCAATACCGTGTCCACAATATTCTTTTACCACTGAAAAACCATGACTGTCGACATAATTTTCAATTATTTCTCCAATTTTAAATATTGGTATTCCTGCTTTTATTATTTTTAAAGATGCATAGAGACTTTCTTGTGTTATTTTACATAAATATTTAGATAAAATGCTTGGTTTTCCTACAAAAAACATTTTTGAAGTATCTGCATAATAATTATTTTTAATAACAGTAATATCAATATTAACTATATCTCCTATTTTTAAAATTTCATTTTTACTCGGAATACCATGACATACAACATCATTAACAGAAATACAAACAGATTTCGGGAATCCATGATAACCTAAACATGCTGGAATAGCGCCATTTTGTTTAATAAAATTATGACAAATATTGTTTAATTCTTCTGTACTAACATCTGGTTGCACATATTTTTCAATCATTTCTAATACTTTTGCAGCTAATTTTCCAGATATTCTCATTTTTTCTATTTCTGATTCTTTTTTTACCATACAATTCATAATTTTTGACCATAATTTAGATATATTAAATTAATTTATTTCAATTATAGTTTATCAAATTTGATTATAAAATTTTTTTATTTCATTAATTTAAGAAAATAAAATACATTTACAATTATTACTGATTTTAAATATTGAAGTGTGATATATTTATTCAATTTATTAAATATGTTTAATATAGTATAAAAATATTTTTTTTTTACTTGAAAAGTTGTAAAATTATTGTTTTTATTAAATGTTTATTTTTAAAATCTTTTCTTTTAAAGGAGTTTGTATGGAAATAGTTTCAATGAAAGATATGTTACAAGCAGGAGTACATTTTGGACATCAAACTAGATATTGGAACCCAAAAATGAAACCATTTATCTTTGGTTCTAAAAACAAAGTACATATCATTAATTTAGAAAAAACCCTTCCAATGTTGAATTTTGCTTTGTTAGAGTTGAAAAAAATATCTTTTAAAAAGGGAAAAATATTATTTGTTGGAACAAAAAGAGCGGCTAGTAAAAAAATTAAAGAAACAGCAATAAATTGCAATCAATTTTATGTTAATCATCGTTGGTTAGGAGGGATGCTTACTAATTGGAAAACAGTGCGTCAATCTATTAAGCGTTTAAAAGATTTAGAAATAGAATCCAAAGATGGAACTTTTCTAAAGCTTACAAAAAAAGAGGCATTAATACGAGCACGGGAGTTATCTAAATTAGAGAATAGTTTAGGTGGTATAAAAAATATGGGAGGTCTTCCAGATTGTTTATTCGTGATTGATGCTGCTCATGAGCACATTGCTATTCAAGAAGCAAATAACTTAGGCATTCCAGTTTTTTCAGTCGTAGATACTAACTCTAATCCTGACGGTGTCGATTATATAATACCTGGAAATGATGACGCAATTAGATCTGTAGCACTATATTTAAAAGCCGTCTCAATAAGTATTTGTAAAACAGATACTCAAATTTCATTAAAAAATGAATCAATAAATTCCAAAGAAAATATAAATACTTAATATATATATTGATATTTTAAAAATTAAAGAGATTATTTTTATGACTGAAATCACTGCTGAATTAATTAAAAAGTTAAGATTGCGTACAGGTGTTGGTTTTATGGAATGTAAGCGAGCGCTAGTAGAAGAGAATGGAGATATTGAATTATCAATTGACAACTTAAGAAAATCAGGAAAAATACAAGTTTTAAAAAAGTTAAAAAACGTTGCAAATCAAGGTTTAATATTATCAAATTTTAAAAATAATTTTGGTGCTATACTCGAGTTAAATTGTCAAACTGATTTTGTAGCTAAAGATAATTTATTTATTTCATTAGGAAATGAAATAATCTCAACAGCATTATCTAAAAGAATAAAAAAAATTTGTGATATTAACAATTATTTTGAAGAAAAAATAACTGAATTAATTATTAAATTTGGTGAAAATATTAAAATTAATCGATTTAAAACGATAAAGGGTGAGAGTATATATTCTTATGTACATGCAGGTCGTATTGGCGTCTTAGTGAATGCGAATAATTTAAATAAAGACATATTAAAAAATATCACAATGCATATCGCTGCAAGTAAACCTGAATATATTAATCCTAATGAAGTGCCAAAATCTATTTTTGAAAGAGAGTATAATATTCAACTACAATTAGTCAAAAGTTATAAAAAATCTACTCATATATTGCAAAAAATAGTAGATGGTCGCATGAATAAATTTGTAAATAATATTTCATTAATTGGTCAAAGCTTTATAATGGAACCAAATAAAACAGTAGGTCAAGTACTAAAAGAAAACAATGGAAGTATTATATCTTTTATTAGATTTGAAATTGGAGAAGACATTAATAAAAATATTAACTAATAATAATATGATTTTTTTCAATAAAATTGTTTATTTTTTGCAAATGTAAAATATATTTGGATCAAAAAAATGTCTACCAATACAAAATTTATATATCCCCGTATTTTATTAAAAATAAGTGGAGAAGTATTACAAGGAGTGAATAAATTTGGTATTGACGTAAATGCTTTAAAAAAAATAGCCAAAGAAATTAAATTAGTATTAAATATTGGTGTACAAGTAGGCTTAGTTATTGGAAGTGGAAATTTATTTCGTGGAGCAACTTTATCTAAAATTGGCATAAATAGAATAGCATCTGATCATATTGGTATATTGTCAACAATAATTAATAGTTTAGCAATGCATGATATCATGCATTATTATTCTATTCGTTCTTACGTGATGTCAGCTATATCAATAAATGGTATATGTGAAGCCTATACTTATAAACGAGCAGTTAAACTTTTATGCGATAATTACGTGGTAATTTTTGCTGCTGGAATAGGAAATCCTCTATTTACAACTGATTCTGCGGCGTGTTTACGAGGGATTGAAACACAATCAAATATTATTTTAAAAGGAACGAAAGTTGATGGAGTTTATTCCAAAGATCCAAAAAAGTATTCTAATGCGATTTTTTATAAAAAGTTAACATACAGAGATGTTTTAAAAAGAGAGTTAAAAGTTATGGATTTATGTGCTTTTTCTTTAGCAAGAGATCATAATTTACCAATTCGAGTTTTTAATATTAATAAACCTAACTCTTTATATCGTATTGTTACAGGATGTGATGAGGGCACTATTATTACCGCATAAATATATGAATATTTTTACATCTATTATAGATTTTCATTATTTAAATATAAAATATCTTATTAAGAATAATTTAATAATAAAAACATAATCTATAGGTAAACATGTGATTAACCAGTTATGTATTAAAACGAATCAAAAAATGGAAGTATGCATTAAAAACTTTCAAATTCAAGTAAATAATATTAGAACTGGAAGAGCTTCACCAGAATTACTTAATAGTATATATATTGAGTATTTTGGTTCTAAAGTTTCATTACGTCAAATATCTAACATAGTTGTAGAGGATTATCATACTCTTAAAATTAATATATTTGATAGCGCAAATACATCTTTAGTGAATAAAGCTATTTTAAATTCAAATCTTGATTTGAATCCAGTTATACATGGAAAAGATATTATTGTTCCAATACCAGGTTTGACAGAAGAAAGAAGGAGAAGTCTTATCAAAATCGTTCGAATTAATGCAGAAAAAAATCGTATTCATATACGAAATATTCGAAGAGATGCTAACGAACAGATTAAAGTTTATTTAAAAAACAAAATTATTGGAGAAGATCAAGAACATAGTTCGCAAAATCAAATCCAAAAAATGACAGATGCGTATATTAAAAAAATTGAAAATATTTTAATTTTAAAAGAAAAAGAACTTATGGAATTTTAATTTAAAAATTAATATTTATATTTTAAATTATAAATAAAAAGTTTTTTTACAGTAAAAATTTTTATGAAAAAAATAACAATTTTAGGTTCAACTGGTTCTATTGGAACAAATACAGTAGCTATTATTAAAAATCATCCTGATCTATTTAAAATTATTGCATTAGTTGCCAATAAAAATGTTTCTGTGATGTTGCAACAATGCGAATATTTTTCTCCCGATTGGGTCGCAATGAAAGATAAAAAATCTGCAGATATACTTAGGATAAAGTTAAAAAAGAAAAAAATCAAAACACAGGTTCTATCTGGAAGTAAAGAAATTTGCACATTAGCTTCTTTAGAAGAAAATGATTGCGTGGTATCTGCTATTGTAGGAATGGAAGGTTTATTACCAACCTTATCGGCTATATATGCTGGAAAAACAATTTTATTGGCCAATAAAGAATCACTAGTCACCTGTGGTGATATATTTATGCGTGCTTTGTCCTCCCATCAAGCTAAAATTATTCCTATTGATAGCGAACATAATGCTATTTTTCAAATTTTACCTCACTTTTTACAAAATAATCTAGGAAAAGAAAATTTAAAAGAAAATGGAATAAAATCTATTATTTTAACTGGTTCAGGTGGTCCGTTATATCATTTAAAAAGAAAAGATTTGCCTTTTGTTAGACCAGAACAAACATGTAACCACCCAAATTGGTCTATGGGAAAAAAAATTTCAGTAGATTCATCAACTATGATGAATAAAGGTTTAGAATATGCTGAAGCAAGGTGGTTATTTAACGCATCAGAGAATGAAATTGATATTTTAGTTCATCCTCAGTCAGTAATTCATTCTATGGTAGAACATACTGATGGATCAGTATTAGCTCAACTTTCATTACCAGATATGAAAGTTGCTATTTCATATGCAATGGCTTTTCCTAAACGTATTTTATCTGGAGCTAATTTTTTAAATTTAAAAAAATTCAAGTGTTTAAATTTTTTTGAACCAGACTTTACACAATTTCCATGTTTAAAACTAGCAATCGATGCTTTTTCTTCTGGTCAATCAGCTATGACTGTTTTAAATGCTGCAAACGAGGTTTCTGTATCTGCTTTTTTAAATTCAAGAATTCGATTTAATAAAATTTCCGAAATTAATAGTGATGTTTTAATTTCTTCTTCTTTTCCAGAACCGACTTCTGTTGAAGAAATTTTAGAAATTGATAAAAAAACAAGAATAAAAACAGAAAAAAAAATATTATCCTTAGTATATTAAAATATATAAAATAAATAATATTTTTCGCATCAGTATTATTTCTTTAAAAGAAAATATATGTAATATTATGTCAATAATTAAAGAATACAGTAAAAATGAAAAAAAAATACCTCGTCATATTGCTATTATCATGGATGGAAATGGAAGATGGGCACAAAAAAGAGGTAAAATTCGTATTTTAGGTCATAAAGAAGGTTTTAAAGCAGTTAAAAAAACAGTTAAATTTGCTCTTCAAAATAAAATAAAAGTATTAACATTATATACCTTTAGTACTGAAAATCAGAAGCGTCCTAAACTTGAAATAATAGCTTTATTAGAACTATTTTTATTTGCATTGAAAAATGAGATTCAACATTTAAATAAATATAATATTTGTTTAAAAGTAATTGGTGATTTAAC
The DNA here is from genome assembly GCF_013394915.1 of Buchnera aphidicola (Aphis gossypii). NCBI lineage: Bacteria > Pseudomonadati > Pseudomonadota > Gammaproteobacteria > Enterobacterales > Erwiniaceae > Buchnera > Buchnera aphidicola. The sequence goes on from NZ_CP056771.1 coordinate 296,401, forward strand.
TTATTTCGATAAAGAATTACAATTGTATATTTATAATGCAGAAAGAATGACTTTAAATAACAATGGATTAATTTTAAATATTGCTGCAAATTATGGTGGTAAATGGGATATAGTGGAAGGTGTAAAAAAAATACTTTCCGATGTGCAAAAAGGGATCTTGTGTATTAGTCAAATTAAAGAGGAAATATTTTCTCAATATTTATCTACAAATAATTTATTACCAGTAGATTTGGTAATTAGAACTGGAGGTGAAAAAAGAATTAGTAATTTTTTACTATGGCAAATAGCATATTCTGAATTATATTTTACTGATGTTTTATGGCCTGACTTTAATGCATTTGAATTTAAAAATGCAATAAATTATTTTTCTACCCGAAAACGTCGTTTTGGGGGGAATTTTTAAAAATTAAAAATTTTTAATATCACTTAAATTTTTATAAGTATTTTAAGATAATTAATCTTATCAAAATTTTATTTTTTATCTCTTAATTTCTTTTAGATTATATATTTTAAGTATATAAAGTATTAAATCTATTGCAGGAAAAATTGCAATAATGTTAATTAAAAAATTTTTTATACTTTTTTTGATGTTTTTTAGTATGAATATTTGTTCGAAAAATATATGGACTATAAAAAACATTGAATTTCAAGGTTTGAGTTATTGTTCAAAAGAAGAAGCATTAAAAAACATTTTATTTAATGTTGGTAATAAAATATCTAAAAACGATATTAAAAAGAGCATTAAATCTTTATTTAAAACAGGCAAATTTCAAGATATTAAAGTATTTTTTTCAGAAAAATCACTTATTTTTAAAATGATAGAACGACCTTTAATTTATCATATTAATATTTCAGGAAATCATCTAATTAAAGATGCTATTTTAAATAATCACCTTAATGAATTAGGAATTTCAGTAGGAAAACAATATAATCCGTATTTAAAAGATATTTTTATAAGTAATATAAAAAATTTTTATTCACATCTCGGTAGATATCGAGTGAAAATTCAATTTTTAACAACTTTCTCTTCAAATAATAGAATTAATTTGAAAATATTAATTAATGAAGGAAATTTATTACAAATCAATAATATTAAGATCATTGGAAATAAAAATTTTTCTCAAGATAAGATAATTTCTTTAATTCAGTTAAACAATTATCAACCTTGGTGGAATTTTTTAGGAAAGCATATTTCTTATTATAATCAACTAGAAAAATATCTAAGTGATTTAAATAAATTTTATTTAAACAAAGGATATTATTATTTTCATATAGATAAAAAAATAGTTAATTTTTTAAAAAATCAAAATAAAGTAAATATTATTTTATATATTTCTGAAGGAAACAAATATACAATTGATCGTTTTTTTCTTAATGGAAATGTATTTCAGTATTATGAAAAAATTAAGCGACTTATTACAATTAAAAATAAAGAATTTTATAATAAAGAAAAAATTGATTTAATTGTTCAAAAAATTAAATATTTTTTATCTGAACATGGGTATATTAATTCTAAAGTTGTAATCAATCCTAAAATAAATTTCCGAGAAAAAACTATAGTTTTAAATTTTGATATAGATATTAATCAACGTTATTTTGTCAACAAAATATCTTTCCAAGGAAATGAGTTAACTAAAGATATAGTTTTGCGTCGTGAAGTTAAACAAATGGAAGGTCAATGGTGTAATTTAAAACTAATTGATTTAGGAAAGGAATCATTAGAAAAAATAAAATATTTATATGATGTTAAAATTATAAAAAATTTTGTAAATGATAAGCGAAATGCAATTGATATTATTTATCAAGTAAAAGAGAATTCTACCGGTACTATAAATTTTGGATTAGGTTATGGAAAAGATAGTGGGTTAAGTTTAAACGCTTCTCTTTCAAAAGATAATTTGTTTGGATATGGAAATTCTTTGAAAACTAGCATTATTAAAAACGATAATCAAAAATACGCAGATTTATTATTTACATATCCATATTTTTTTGATAATGGTACAAATTTAAATGCGAGATTATTTTACAATGATTTTAAATATCATTTAAGTGATATGTCAGATCTTATAAAAAAAACCGCTGGATTTGAAAGTGATTTAAGTTTTTTAATAAATGATGTTAATAGATTTAATATAGGTTTTGGATATACTCGGAATAGCTTGGTGAATATAAACAGTGCAATAAGTAAAAAACAATTAACTAATACAATTAATAAAAAAAGATTTTTTAGTCATGCGACAAAGACTATTGATAATCAATCTTTAAATAGCAGTTTAGTCAATGACTTGACTTTAAATTATTCAATTTTACATGATACTTTAAAAAATTTTTATTTTCCTATTTCTGGTAATCAAACTTATTTAAGTGGTAAAAACACTATTCCTGGTTCTGATAATAATTTTTACAAATTTTTACTAGATACTGAGCAGTATATACCGTTAGATCAAGAAAATAAATTTATATTTTTAGCTCATTTTAAAGCTGGTTTCGGAGATAGTTTAAATCAAGAAAAATTACCTTTTTATGAAAATTTTCATTCAAATAATTCAAATAATATTCGTGGTTTTCGCGTCAATACTATTGGTCCAAAAAAAAGTTATACTAATAAAAATCTGAAAGAATGCCTTGGATATAAAAATAATAATTCTTGTGAATCTTTGGATTCAATTGGTGGGAATGCTATGTTTATTAGCAATTTAGAATTAATTGTACCAATTCCTTTTCTTAAAGAAGAAAATACACATTTTTTTAGATCTTCGTTTTTTTTAGATGCCGGTAATATTTGGGACACCAGACTAAAACAAAAAAAAGATACTTTTAGTTCGCAGTTAATCAATTTTTCTAATTTAACAAATATTTATTCTTCAATTGGATTTGCTTTACAATGGTTTTCTCCTATTGGACCATTGATGTTTTCTTATGCTTATCCTATTCAAAAGAATGAGAATAATCAATTAGAAGCATTTCAGTTTAATATCGGAAAAAGCTGGTGATTATAAGTTGAATTGAATTTATTAAAATATCTATTTAACTTCTAAAATATTTTTTTAAAATTGATTTTCTAAAAGGCAAATATTTTGAATTCTAATATTTCAAACATCAAAAAAATTTTAAAAACTTTACCACATCGCTATCCTTTCTTATTAATTGATAGAATTTTAGATTTCAAGATATCTAATTATTTAAAAGTATTAAAAAATTGCACTATAAATGAACCTTTTTTTCAAGGACATTTTTTTAAAAATCCTATTTTTCCCGGTGTTTTAATTATTGAAGCTATGGCTCAAGCAGTTGCTATTTTAATACATAAAAGTACTGGAGGTTTAAATATCAATAAGTTATATTATTTTGTTGGTATTGAACATGCGAGATTTAAAAAAAATGTTATTCCTGGAGATCAAATTTTTATTGAAGTGTTTTATTTAGAAAATAAAAAAAACTTAATTAAATTTAAAGCTATTGCGGAAGTACAGAATATAAAAATTTGTTATGCTACTATTCTTTTTTATAAAAAATCAGTAATTAATTAAAATATTTTTATATTAAATTTGGAATATACATGATTTCAAAAAAATTTGTTCATCTACACGTGCATAGTGATTATTCGATATCTGATGGATTATCTAAACCTGAAAATTTAGTAAAAAAAGCTGTTTCTTTAGGAATGATGGCTTTAGCAATTACAGATTTTACTAATTTGTATGGTGTAATAAAATTTTATAATTCTGCGCATAATTTAGGATTAAAACCTATTATTGGTGCAACAGTCAAATTTATTTCAGAGTTTATAAAACATGATTTAGTAGAATTAACTGTGTTAGCTGCAAATCAAGAAGGCTATAAAAATTTAATTTCTTTAATTTCTCGTGCATATGAAAAAGGATATATTAATAATAAATTTGTAACAATAGAAAAAAAATGGCTTTCAGAAAATAATAGTGGGTTAATATTACTTTCGGGAGGTTGCCGAGGTGAGATTGGAAAAATTTTATTGCGCAATCAATCTTTATCAGTAGTTTCTTCTTGTTTAAAGTTTTATAACACATATTTTCCTTCTTCCCATTATTTAGAATTAATACGAACAGGTAGACAAGACGAAGAAAAATATTTACATCTAGCTGTAGATTTATCTTATTCTAAAAGTATTCCAGTAGTTGCAACTAATGACGTTTGTTTTTTAAAAGAAGAAGATTTTAAAATTCATCAAATTAGAATTGCAATTCATGAAGGAGAAATTTTAAAAAACTCTAAAATTCAAAATAACTATAGTAAACATCAATTTTTAAAAAGCGAAGAAGAAATATTTAATCTTTTTTCTGATATTCCTGAGGCATTAATTAATAGTGTAGAAATTGCAAAACGTTGTAATGTTTTTATATCTTCTGGAAAGTATTTCTTACCTCAATTTCCAACTACTCAAAAAAGTGTTAAAGATGATTTAACTATAAAAGCTAAAAAAGGATTAAAAAAACGTTTAAAAATATGCTCTTCTAATATTAAAGCAGACAACCAAGTGTATCTAAAATATAAAAATCGTTTAAATATGGAATTAGAAATAATAAATAAAATGGGTTTTCCTGGTTATTTCTTAATTGTAATGGAATTTATACAATGGGCAAAAAAAAATAATATTCCAGTCGGACCTGGACGAGGTTCAGGCGCAGGTTCATTAGTTGCATATGCATTAAATATCACAGACATAGATCCTTTATCATTTAATTTGTTATTCGAGCGTTTTTTGAACCCAGAACGTATCTCTTTACCTGATTTTGATATTGATTTTTGTATGGAAAAAAGAGATCGGGTAATCGAACATGTTGCAGATGTATATGGTAGAAATGCAGTAGCTCAAATCATTACTTTTGGAACAATGACTGCAAAAGCTGTAATTAGAGATGTAGGAAGAGTTTTAGGTTATCCTTATGGATTTATTAATAATTTGTCTAAATTAATACCTTTAGATCCAGGAATAACACTCAATGAAGCTTTTTCTAAAAACTCAGAATTATATGCTCTTTATAAAAATGATGAAGATATAAAAAAATTAATTGATATTTCCAAAAAATTAGAAGGAGTTAACAGAAATATTGGTAAGCATGCAGGTGGAGTTGTTATTGCTCCTACTAAAATTACTGATTTTTGCCCGTTATATTGTGACGAAAACGGAAAAAATCCTATAACTCAATTTGATAAAAATGACATTGAATATGTTGGTTTATTAAAATTTGATTTTCTTGGTTTACGTACATTAACAACAATCAATTGTACAGTAAATATGATTAACAAAAGGTTATTTCCGGATAAAAAAAAAATCAATATTCACTCAATTCCCTTAAATGATAAAAAATGTTTTAATTTACTAAAAGAATGTAAAACTACAGCTATTTTCCAATTAGAATCTTATGGAATGAAAGATTTAATTAAAAGATTAAAACCAGATTGTTTTGAAGATATTATTGCGCTTTTAGCTCTTTTTAGACCTGGTCCATTACAATCAGGAATGGTGGATAATTTTATAAATCGAAAACATGGATATGAAAAAATTTCATATCCTGATAATAAATGGCAACATTTACTTTTAAAGCCAGTATTAGAATCAACTTATGGAATTATTTTATATCAAGAACAAGTGATGCAAATTGCTCAAATTTTAGCAGGTTTTACTTTAGGAAAAGCGGATATTTTAAGACGAGCTATGAGTAAAAAAAATGCGAAAGATATGGCTAAACAGAGAAAATTTTTTTTAAAAGGATCTCAAAAAAATGGAATTAATATAAATTTAGCAATGAAGATTTTTGATTTATTAGAAAAATTTGCAGGATATGGATTTAATAAATCGCATTCTGTAGCTTACGCTTTTATTTCTTATCAAACATTATGGCTAAAAACATATTATCCTGCAGAATTTATAGCTTCTACTATGAATTCTGATATAGATAATATAGAAAAAATTATAATTTTAGTACATGAAGCATATAATATTAAATTGAAAATTATTCCCCCTAATATTAATTTAAGTAAATATGAATTTTATGTTGATAATTTTAACAATATAATTTACGGTCTTGGAGCTATAAAAGGAATAGGTGCAAATTCAATTAAAAGCATTGTTGAAGAAAGAGAGAAGAATGGCTGTTTTCGTGATCTATTTGATCTATGTACACGTTCTGATCCTAATAAAATTAATCGCAGGATATTGGAAAAGTTAATTATGTCAGGTAGTTTAGATTCTATCGATAAGAATAGAAATTATTTGCTTGATTTAATCGAAGATGCAATTAAAGTTTCGAAAGAACATATAAAAATTAAAAATAATCGACAAGCTAGTCTTTTTGGTGGATTTAAAGATGAATTAAATATGACAAAAAAATATAATTCATCTCAATTGTTGTATTCTAAAGAAAATGAATTAAAAAATGAATATCAAGTTTTAGGTTTTTATTTAACATCACATCCTATTGATCAATACGCAGAAGAATTGAAATATTATATAAAAAATTTGAAAAACTCAATATTAAAATTTAGTAATAAAAATCAGATATTTTTAGGAATTGTGATTTCAATTAAAACGAAAATAACAAAAAATAAAAATAAAATGATTATATTAACATTAGATAATTATACAAGTCGTTTAGAAGTTATAGTTTTTAAGAAAGTATTTGATTCATTTGAAAATTTAATTAAATTAAATGAAATTTTAATAATTAAAGGCACAATAGAGCCAACTAAAAATTCAAAAATAATAGCACATGATATTATGAATTTGACATTAGCACGAGAGAAATATATTAAAAAATTAATAGTTATATTTCCTCGGAAAAAAGATAAATTTTTCTTAGAAAAATTATATCAACTATTAAAAAAACAAGAAAAAGGAAATATTTTTATTGACATATTTTTTCAAACAACACAGCCTTCTTTAAATTTAATAAAACAAACGAATTTTAATATTAAGGTGAATAATGAATTTTTGCATGAGCTAAAATTTTTAGTTGGATCAAATAATATAAAATTAAAATTTTATTAAATTATTTTAATCGATTTTTTAAAAAAGAAACAATTTCTTTAATATTAACAAGAATATTTTTTTTGTTTTTTCTTTCTCGATATTCTACTTTTTCTTTGTCTATGTAACGTTTACTAACAATAATTTGGTGAGGAATACCAATCAAATCTATTTCATTAAACATAATACCTGGTCTTTTCTTCCGATCGTCTAAAATTACATCTATTTTCTCATTCTTCATTTTTTCATATAGTTCCTCTGCAATTTTTTTCGTTTCTTTGCAGTTATTCATATTGATAGGTAAAATAGCTACTTCAAAAGGAGAGATACAACTCGGCCAAATGATACCCTTTTTATCATAATTTTGCTCAATTATAGATGCGATAATTCGTGTTATTCCAATTCCATAACACCCCATATATAAATTTTTTTGTTTTCCAGATTTATCTTTGACTAATGTGTTCATTTTCTTAGAATATTCTTTTTCTAATTGAAATATATGTCCAATTTCGATACTTTTTTTAATTTCTAAGGATTTTGATCCATCTGGTCCTAAATCGTTTTTTGTAATTTTCCTAATATCAACAATAGTTGGAATTGGAATATCTATGTTCCAGTTTACATTAATAAAAAATTTTTTATTAACATTTGCTCCAATAGTAAAATTTTTCATATAATATACTGAAACATCAGCAAAAATTGGTACATTTAGGTTTAAAGGCCCTAAAAATTTATTTTTAACACCTATTAGTTTTATAGTTTCTTTTTCATTGATGAATTGTAATGGTTTTGAAAAAACATTAATTTTTTCTACTTTAAATAAATTTAATTCATGTTCTGATCGTATTAATAAAGCTGCAAATGAAGACTGATTATTTTTATCTGTTCGGATCAAAATAGTCTTTATTAAATTTTTTATAGGAAATTGTATTTCATCAACATTTTTAATGGATTTTATACTTTTAGTTATATTATGAATATTTTCAGGGATTTTTTTAAAAAAGTTAATAGATTCTATTGATTTAGCTGTATTGATATTAGAAGAATATGATGTATTTTTAGAAAATACTATTTCATCTTCTCCATTATCAGATAAAGCTTGAAATTCATGAGAAATTTTACCACCCATAGATCCAGAATCAGCATGAACTACTCGGAATTGAAGTTGCATTTGATTAAATATATTAATATAACTTTTATAAAATTTATCATAAGTTTTTTTTAAGCATTCTTTACTTATATGAAAAGAGTAAGCATCTTTCATAATAAATTCGCGAGCTCTAATAATTCCAAATCGTGGGCGTATTTCGTCTCTAAATTTAGTTTGAATTTGATATACAATTAATGGCAGTTCTTGATATGAACGTATTTCATTGCCAATTAAATAAGTCACAACTTCCTCATTGGTTGGGCCTAATATAAATTGTTGATTACGTCGATCAAAAAATTGTAGTAATTCTTTTCCATACGTATTCAAACGATTGCTTTCTTCCCATAGTTTTTTAGGTTGTATAATAGGTGTAGAAATTTCTAAAGCGTTTATTTTTTTCATTTCACAAGAAATAATTTTTTTTATTTTTTTTAATACCTTTAAACCTGTTGGAAGCCAAGTATATAAACCTGAAGATAATTTTCTTATCATTCCACTTCTTAGCATAAGTTGATGACTAATTATTTTCGTATCATGAGGGGTTTCTTTTAAAGTTAGTAGTAAATATTTACTTGCTCGCATATATTAAGGTCTCAATAAAAATAAAAAGTTATTTAAAAATTAAAATATTTATTTTAATTATCAATATTAATTCTATTATATAATAAAATATTTTAAAAATATTTTTTCATACTTTTAATATTTAAGTTGAATTGAATTTTATTAGAAAAATATTTTATAAATTTCTTATTATTTTTTGTAGTCTATTAATTTCTCATTAAGCAAAATAATTATAATGGTTAAAAATATTTAAAATGAATTATGATATGCATGAAGAAAAAACTGAAAAACCAACTGAACATCATATTAAAAAATCTCGGAAAAAGGGTAAAACGAGATATTCTCGTGAATTAAATTCTTTATTAATTTTAACAGTTGGATTGTTGAATTTATGGTTTTGCAGGAATTCAATTATACTTGAATTCAAAAGAATTTTATCTAATAGTTTTGATTTTAACAATGATATTATTTTAAATAAACAAAACATTTTATTAAATATTTTTACTTCTTTAAAAAAAGTTTTTATTATTTTTACTCCATTTTTAGGATCTTTATTTTTTGTGATTATAGTGCCTGCTATTTTTTTTAGTGGTATTCAATTTAATTTAAAATCATTAAAATTTGATCTTAAAAAATTAAACTTAATAAAAGGATTAAAAAGAATCTTTTCTTTAAAAATTTTTTTTGAATGTTTTAAAAACATATTAAAGTTGATTTTTATTGGAAGTATAGTTTTTTGGTATTTATGGTTGCATTTTTCTGAAATATTATTTTTTGATATTAAAGATATTTTTTCTGTTTTTTCTTTTGGTTTTTATACTATTATTCGTTGTTGTATTTTAACAGTATTAGGTTTAATTCCAATTGTTGTTTTTGATATTTTTTGGAGTCAATTTCAATACTATAAAAAATTAAGAATGACTCGTCAACAAATTAAAGATGAATTTAAAGAGCAAGAAGGTCATCCACATTTAAAAGTTAGAATTCGTCGACAGATGAAAGAAAATTTTCGTAGAAGAATGATTTTAAATATTCCTAAATCTGATGTTATTATTACTAATCCTATAAAATATTCTGTAGCGCTCAGGTATGATGAAAAAAAAATGAATGCGCCTAAAGTAATAGCAAAAGGTTCAGGTTATTTAGCCATTCAAATACAGAATACTGCAAATAAATATAATATTCCTATAATTTCTGCTCCTGCATTAGCTCGTTCATTATATCGTTATGCGGAAATAGGACAATATATTCCTGGTCCTCTTTATAAAGCTGTTGCTGAAGTTTTAGCGTGGGTTTGGAAAGTCAGAAAATGGAAAAAAGAAGGTGGAATTTTTCCAAAACAACCAAAAAATATATTCGTTCCATCGGAATTAAATTTTACAGGAGAAAGCGAAAGCAATGGTTAATTTTTCTTCTATTTTTCGCATTATAAAAAATTTTAAAAACACTCAATGGAAAGTATTAGCGGGACCAATATTAATTTTAATTATTTTATCAATGATGGTGTTACCACTCGCGCCTTTTATTTTAGATGTTTTTTTTACGTTTAACATTGCCTTATCAATTATTATTTTACTTGTTTCTATGTTTACTAGAAAAACTTTAGATTTTGCTGCTTTTCCAACTATTTTACTATTTTCAACATTATTAAGGTTAGCATTGAATGTTGCATCTACGCGTGTAATTTTTCTAAATGGACATAGAGGAACTTATTCAGCAGGTAGAGTAATCGAATCATTTGGGCATTTTTTAGTGGGTGGAAATTTTGCTATTGGTATAGTGGTATTTGTCATTTTAGTGATCATTAACTTTATGGTAATTACTAAAGGAGCGGGTAGGATAGCAGAAGTTGGAGCAAGGTTTATATTAGATGCTATGCCTGGTAAACAAATGGCAATTGATGCTGATTTAAATGCAAGTTTGATTGGTGAAGCAGAAGCTAAAAAACGTCGATTACAAATTACACAGGAAGCTGATTTTTATGGATCTATGGATGGAGCAAGTAAATTTGTACGAGGAGATGCCATTGCTGGTATTTTGATTATGATTCTTAATATATGCGGTGGATTAATTATCGGTGTGTTTCAACATGACATGTTATTAACTAAAGCTGCTGAAGTTTATACCTTATTAACCATAGGAGATGGTTTAGTTGCCCAAATACCTGCATTAGTAATTTCTACTGCTGCTGGTGTAATTGTTACAAGAGTTAGTACTAATCAAAATGTTGGCGAGCAAATGATAAGTCAATTATTTTACAATTCTCAGGTAATTTTGTTAAGTGCTGTTGTTTTAGGTATACTTGGTTTAGTTCCTGGGATGCCAAATATAGTATTTCTTACATTTACAATTTTATTATTTTTTCTTGCTTGGAGATTGAATCGTAAAGAACGTAGTTTTAAGAATGATATTTCATCAAGACCTAAAAACCAACATGAACCGATGTTAAATTCAACGACTGAAGCTTCTTGGAATGATGTTGAACTAGAAGATCCTATAAGAATAGAAATAGGGTTTAATTTAATTCCTATGTTAGATGTTAAAAAAAACGGTGATTTATTAGAAAAAATTCGAATTGTTCGAAAAAAAATTGCAAAAGAAATTGGATTTCTTCCTCCTTTAGTTCACATTAAAAACAATATGAACTTAACTAAAAATTCATATCGTATTTTTATTAAAGGTATAGAAATAGGTCATGGAGAATGTTTATACGGAAAATTAATGGCAATTTCTACTGGTCAAGAAATAGAATCACTACCTTTTACGATAGTCAATGAACCTGCTTTTGGTTTATCTGGTTATTGGATTGATAAATCATTTAAAACAGAAGCAGAAAAAAAAGGATATTCTGTAGTTGATTCGAGCTCTATCATTGCAACACATTTAAATTTTCTAATTTCTCAGAATATTGATGAATTATTTGGTCGTTATGAAACTCAGCAGCTATTAAATCGTGTAAATTCAGAAGTTCCTAAATTAACTGAAGATTTAATACCTAATATAATTGATCTTACGACTTTACATAAAATTTTAAAAAATTTAATTTTAGAAAAAGTTCCAATAAAAGACATGCGAACTATTTTAGAAACGTTATCAGAACATGCTATTAATCAAAAAGATGCAAATGAACTAACTAGTGTTGTTCGAATATCTTTAAGTAAAGTCATAATTCAAAAATTATTTTACAAAAAAAATGTTATTGAAGTAATGGTTTTAGAATCTAATTTAGAGCAATTATTATTGAATAGCGTGAAAGGAGAAAAAATTAATATAGAACCAGGTTTATCTGAGATGCTATTGTCTAAAACCAAAGAAGCAATTGATAAACAAAAGTTAATAAAAGCTCCTATTGTTTTATTAGTACCTCATGTTTTGAGGTTATTTCTATCTAGATTTTTACGTGTTCATTTTTCAGAATTAACTGTTTTGTCTCAATTTGAAATAAATGCAATAAATAATATAAAAGTTACTAATATAATTGGAAGCACATAATATTTTTTTAAAATACAGATTGGTGTGGTTTTAAGTGGTACGTTTTATTAGTACTACATTATTACCTCACCTTACTGATATTTTTAAAAGAAAATTTATTTTTACATTTTTTTTAATGTTTTTATTCCCAGGATATTAAGCCCCTTTTTTAATGTTTTTGCTGTTAAAAAAGATAATTTTAATCTACTTTTTCGTGTTTTTATTTTTTCAGAAAATAAAATCGAGCAATTTTCATAAAAATTAGAAAAACATGTTGCTAATTCGTAAAGATAATTACACATAACATGCGGTGTTCCTTTTTTTTCTATAATTAAGATAATTTCTTCAAATTCTAATATCTTAATTGCTAATTTGATTTCGCTATTTTTAATTAAACTAATTTTTTCTGAGATTTTATGTATTCGTATAGTGGATTTTTTTAAAATTGATAGAATTCTTGTATAGGCATATTGTATGTAAGGCGATGTATTACCTTCAAAAGTTAACATTGTATCCCAGTCAAATATATAGTTAGTGTTTCTGTTTTTAGATAAATCAGAATATTTTACTGCGCTTATTCCTATAACTTTAGCTAATTTGATAAGTATTTTTTTAGGTAAATTAGGTTTTTTTTGATAAATTAAATCCTTAGCTCTATTTATTGCTTCGTCAAGTAGTTCGGTAAGTTTAATAGTATCTCCATCACGTGTTTTAAAAGGACGTTTGTTTTTTGATAACATCATTCCGAATGTATGATGTTCTAATAATAAATTATGAGGTATGTAATTAGCTTTTCTCGCAATAGCCCATATTTGTAATAAATGCCGGTATTGACGAGAGTCTGTATAGTATATTATACGATTAGCGTGTAATATTTCATATCGATATTTTAGACAAGCAATTTCCGTAGTAGAATATAAAAAAGCTTTATCCTTCTTTTGAATCACTACTCCCATGGGTTCTCCCAGTTTGTTTTTAAATTCATTTAAGAAAATTATAGTAGATTTATTCTTTTCTATAGCTATTTTTTTTTCTTTAAGATCTTTTATAACATCTGGAAGCATTTTACTATATAAGCTTTCTCCCATAGTATGTTGTTGTTTTAATGTCACATTAAGTTTCTTATATATTTTGTAATTATAATTCATTGTTATTTTGACTATTTTTTTCCAAATAGAATAGCAATTTGGATCTCCATTTTGTAGTTTTACTACATATTTTCTTGACTGTTCTTCAAAATTTTTATCTAAATCACATTTTTTTTTTGATTTGCAATAAAAGTTTTCAATTTCTTTCAGGGAAATAAGATTTTCTTGTAATTTTTTTTCTAATTTTTTATATTTTAAATATGCAATTAACATTCCAAATTGAGTACCCCAATCTCCAATATGATTAGCCCTGATAACATTATGCCCTAAAAATTCTAAAGTTCTTACCATAACATCTCCTATAATTGTAGATCTTAAATGTCCTATATGCATTTCTTTAGCAATGTTTGGTGAAGAATAATCTACTACTATAGTTTTTTTGGAAACAACATGCTTTATACCCAATCGAGATGAATTAAACAATTGTTCTAACTTCTCTGATAAAAAATTTTCATTAATAAAAATATTCATAAAACCTGGGTAAGAAAATATTATTTTTTTATATATATTCTTTTTGTGAATTAAAAAAACTATTTTTTCATATAAACTATATGGTTCAATATTATTTTTATGTGCTATTTTAATTAAGTTATCGACTTGATAATTTCCGAGCTCTGTTTTTTTTTTAGCAATAATTAATGGTTTATAATAATTTTTAAGACCGATTTTAATTAAAGCTTGTTCAATATCTTTTTTTATTGTATATTTTAAATTCATTGGAAACCTTCATTTATTTAAAATTAATAATAATTTAAATAAATTTTATTAATTTAATATAAAATTATTTTAATTATTAAATTGTTAATAATACTAATTAACTTATTTTGCATTGTTAATACTTATATTATAATGAATTTTTTAATAAAAATATTAATTTTTTAGATAAAAATTTATTTTTTAAAGTATGTAGTAAATTTTAAATAGTTTTTTATGTCTTTAAAAAAATTAAAGTTATAATTAATTTCATTAAAAGGTTGACAAGATCTAAAAAAAAATGTAATCTCTTATTTAAATCTTTAAAAGTAAAACCGCTCTTTAAAAAAATATTAGATAATCTGTGTGGGCACAAAAAATTAAGTACAAATAAAATTTGTTTTAGTTTAAAATCTCTTAAATTTATTTAAGAGATAGCTTTAAAAATTGAAGAGTTTGATCATGGCTCAGATTGAACGCTGGCGGCAAGCCTAACACATGCAAGTCGAGCGGCAGCGAAAGAAAGCTTGCTTTCTTGTCGGCGAGCGGCAAACGGGTGAGTAATATCTGGGAATCTACCCAAAAGAGGGGGATAACTACTAGAAATGGTAGCTAATACCGCATAAAGTTGAAAAACCAAAGTGGGGGACCTTAAAAGGCCTCATGCTTTTGGATGAGCCCAGAAGAGATTAGCTTGTTGGTAAGGTAAAAGCTTACCAAGGCCACGATCTCTAGCTGGTCTGAGAGGATAACCAGCCACACTGGAACTGAGACACGGTCCAGACTCCTACGGGAGGCAGCAGTGGGGAATATTGCACAATGGGCGAAAGCCTGATGCAGCTATGCCGCGTGTATGAAGAAGGCCTTAGGGTTGTAAAGTACTTTCAGCGGGGAGGAAAAAAATAAAACTAATAATTTTATTTCCTGACGTTACCCGAAGAAGAAGCACCGGCTAACTCCGTGCCAGCAGCCGCGGTAATACGGAGGGTGCTAGCGTTAATCAGAATTACTGGGCGTAAAGAGCACGTAGGTGGTTTTTTAAGTCAGATGTGAAATCCCTGGGCTTAACCTAGGAACTGCATTTGAAACTGAAATACTAGAGTATCGTAGAGGGAGGTAGAATTCTAGGTGTAGCGGTGAAATGCGTAGATATCTGGAGGAATACCTGTGGCGAAAGCGGCCTCCTAAACGAATACTGACACTGAGGTGCGAAAGCGTGGGGAGCAAACAGGATTAGATACCCTGGTAGTCCATGCCGTAAACGATGTCGACTTGGAGGTTGTTTCCAAGAGAAGTGACTTCCGAAGCTAACGCATTAAGTCGACCGCCTGGGGAGTACGGCCGCAAGGCTAAAACTCAAATGAATTGACGGGGGCCCGCACAAGCGGTGGAGCATGTGGTTTAATTCGATGCAACGCGAAAAACCTTACCTGGTCTTGACATCCATAGAATTTCTTAGAAATAAGAAAGTGCCTTAGGGAACTATGAGACAGGTGCTGCATGGCTGTCGTCAGCTCGTGTTGTGAAATGTTGGGTTAAGTCCCGCAACGAGCGCAACCCTTATCCCCTGTTGCCATCGGTTCGGCCGGGAACTCAGAGGAGACTGCCGGTTATAAACCGGAGGAAGGTGGGGACGACGTCAAGTCATCATGGCCCTTACGACCAGGGCTACACACGTGCTACAATGGTTTATACAAAGAGAAGCAAATCTGTAAAGACAAGCAAACCTCATAAAGTAAATCGTAGTCCGGACTGGAGTCTGCAACTCGACTCCACGAAGTCGGAATCGCTAGTAATCGTGGATCAGAATGCCACGGTGAATACGTTCCCGGGCCTTGTACACACCGCCCGTCACACCATGGGAGTGGGTTGCAAAAGAAGCAGATATCCTAACCCCTTACCGGGAAGGCGTCTACCACTTTGTGATTCATGACTGGGGTGAAGTCGTAACAAGGTAACCGTAGGGGAACCTGCGGTTGGATCACCTCCTTAAAAAAATATACTTTTTTTTTCGGTGCCCACACAAATTATCTAATAAAAATTTCTTAGAAAGGCTTGTAGCTCAGATGGTAAGAGCGCACCCCTGATAAGGGTGAGGTCGGTGGTTCAACTCCACTCAGGCCTACCATAAAACAAGCTAAATATAGACCATATAAAAAAATCATAATAATATATGGGGCTATAGCTCAGCTGGGAGAGCGCCTGCCTTGCACGCAGGAGGTCAGCGGTTCAATCCCGCTTAGCTCCAAAAATATCTTTAATTTTTCTTAAATAACAAAAAACTTCAAAAGAATCTTTATATTTTTTAAACCCCATAGACTTTTTTAAAAAAAACTCATTTGTTCTTAAAAATATATTAATTTTTTTTTCTTTATTAAGAAGAAACGGGAAAATATTTTTTTTTAAAAATATTTTTTTATGAATTTTTTTATAATAGTCTTTAATATTTTTGTCTTTAGGTAAAAAATGCATAGAGAAAATTAAATTAGATAAAGTATATTCATGAGAACAGCATAAAACAGTATTATTTGGAAATAATTTAATTAATTGAATAGAATTGTACATTTTTGCATAATTATTTTCAAAAACTTTTCCACAACCAGCTGAAAAAAGAGTATCTCCGCAAAATAAATATGGTTTTAAATAGTAGGCAACATGACCTAATGTATGACCTGGAGTAAAAATAATATCGATATTATTTTCTAATAGACGTATTTTATCCCCCCCTTTAATGATTTGATGAACATGAGAATTTTTCGTTTCTTCAGGACCAAAAACAATAATCTTAGGGTATTTTTTTAAAATATTTTCTACTCCACCCGTATGATCTATATGATTATGAGTCAATAAAATAGCTTTAGGATTCCATTTTTTTTTAATAATTTCTTTAATTACAATATTTGATACACCTGGATCCACGATGATACAAGAATTATTTTTATCATATAAAATCCAAATATAATTATCTTTTAATGCAATTATGTTTGTTAAAATCATAATTTTTCCTGCAATTTTTTATAAAAAACTATTTCATAAAATTTATCTTGAATACATGGATGGTTTGCAGATTGACGTGCAATTTTGTCACATAGTTCATTTTCTATATGCCCGCTATGTCCTTTTATCCAAAACCATGTAATACAATGTTTTTTTAGTAAATCGTTAATGCGTAACCATAAATCTATGTTTTTTATTAATTTTTTATTATTTTTTTCCCATTTTTGTTGCTTCCATTTGTTCATCCATTTAGTTACTCCATTCTGGACATATCGACTATCTGTAAAAATTTCAACTGTACAAGACTGTTTTAAAAATTCTAACCCAGATATTACACCCATAAGTTCCATTCTATTATTAGTAGTCAAAAAAAAACCTGAAGTTAGTATTTTTTCTGTTTTTTTATAACGTAATATAGTTCCGTATCCACCTGCTCCTGGATTTCCTAAGCAAGAACCATCTGTAAATATTTTTACTAATTTTAACATTATATTAAATATTCCGAAAAGATTAATTAATTAAAAATGAAACATAACAAAAACGAAAGAATAATTGTATTAGACACTGAAACTACTGGTATTAGTAACTTTGGAAAACCTTTTATTAATCATAGAATTATTGAA